>NZ_JASOMS010000197.1:0-259 GCF_030216865.1 Pauljensenia sp. UMB6358
GGCTCCGGTCCCAACCGCATCGGTCAGGGCATTGAGTTCGACTACTCCTGTGTGCACGCGACCATGGAACTGGCAAAGGACTATGACACCATCATGGTCAACTGCAATCCGGAAACGGTGTCCACTGACTACGACATTTCTTCTCGGCTGTACTTTGAACCGCTTACCTTCGAGCACGTCCTCGAAATTTACCGTGCCGAATGTCAGGCCGGTCCTGTTGCCGGGATGATCGTTCAGCTCGGTGGGCAGACTCCGCTCT
>NZ_JASOMS010000198.1:0-259 GCF_030216865.1 Pauljensenia sp. UMB6358
TCCCGTGGCTGGTGAACCGGACAGCCGTCGGGGAATTGGTCATGGATCTTCTTGATGGCGCGATTGACTGCGGTGCCGATTGTGTTGGCGTGCCGGTCAATCTCCGCCTTACTCGCATCGGGATGCTCCGTCCTCGCAATGTCGGCATAGCTCAGGTTTTCGCCCAAATTCAGGCGCACCCAGCCCCGATGTCGGGGCGAGACCACGGAGAGCACGATCTCAACCTGCTCGCGTGCCAGGTCGAACTCCTCGCCCCTCA
>NZ_JASOMS010000199.1:0-259 GCF_030216865.1 Pauljensenia sp. UMB6358
CCCTTGTCGTGACTGTAATGTCCAACCTTGGCCTGCTGCTAGCTATGAAGGAAGTCGGCATTGACACTGTGCAGACTGCCGTGGGGGACCGCTACGTCCTCGAAAAGATGCGTGAGGGCGGCTTCGCCATTGGTGGGGAGCAGTCGGGGCATGTCATCATCTCTGACTATGCGACTACTGGTGACGGTGTTTTGACTTCGCTGATGATTGCCAAGCGGGTCAAGCAGACCGGCAAGTCGCTGGCGGAGCTGACGGATTT
>NZ_JASOMS010000200.1:0-258 GCF_030216865.1 Pauljensenia sp. UMB6358
CTTTGGAGGGGGTGGAGGGCGCCGTCGACCTCTGCGTTTAGAGTGAAGTTATTGCGCTCCCAAAAAACTTTTGGGGAATCGACGTGTGCCTGTGTGGCAACAAGCAGATCGTCACTGGGACCGGCTTGTGCACTGGTCCAGGGGATACACAGAGCGCTGAATGCGGCAATCGCTGAAATAAACTTTGTGCGCATAGGAGCCGTTTCTAATAATGCGAATGGTTGTCATTAGCGATTGTCTGTTATGGGGGCGGCTTCG
>NZ_JASOMS010000201.1:0-258 GCF_030216865.1 Pauljensenia sp. UMB6358
CTTTGACGCGGGTTGAATTTCTTAAAGTAGGGCACTTTCTATGGCTGAATCTGGGCGCGACAGATCCCTATTATATTTTGCCAGTTTTAGCAGCTGTTTTCACCTTTTTGAGTACTTGGTTGAGCAATAAAGGAATGGCAGAGCGTAATGGCTTGATGACAGGAATGATGTTTGTCATGCCGCTATTTGTCTTCTTCTTTGCCATGAGTGTAGCAAGTGGGGTTGCTTTATATTGGAGCACATCGTATGCGTATCAGG
>NZ_JASOMS010000202.1:0-257 GCF_030216865.1 Pauljensenia sp. UMB6358
ATCCGGGGCCTTGTATTCTTCCTTCACCAACCCGGCAATTGCCGCTGTTAGCGCCTTAGCGGCACGGTCGAAATCAGCGTGAGTATTCAGCGGGCCCGCCTCACCCGGGGCAAGAATCGAAGTTAGGTCCTTAGCGTCAACCAGGTTTGCTGCCTCGGCAAGGGCGGAAGTGAGCGCGTCGTAGCTGGCCTTCGTGTAGCGCTTGCTGTCCTTGCCGTTTTCAGCCAGCTTCTTGTCGGCCTCAGCAATTAGGCGCT
>NZ_JASOMS010000203.1:0-257 GCF_030216865.1 Pauljensenia sp. UMB6358
GTGTGTAAGATGCCGCGCTTCTTGGCCAGCTCGTAGGCAAATCCCACAGTAAACAGGTTCATGCCGGCCACGCCGATAGTCACGTTCTTCGTGTGTTCGGGGCGCAGCGCCCAATCGAGGACGCGGATGTAGTTCGCGTCTGTCGTTTCTTTGTTCGGTTGGGTCACCATGTCCCACCCATGCACGGTTGCTTCCACGCGCTCCATGGAAAGGTTGGCACCCTTTACGACTCGCACCTTAATTGGTGAGCCACCATT
>NZ_JASOMS010000204.1:0-257 GCF_030216865.1 Pauljensenia sp. UMB6358
GAACACGGCACCGAGCCCGAAAAATACCCCCTAAACCTAAGTAACGGCCAGGTGCGCCAGGTCAATGCTTACACAGAAAAAGATCGGCCCCTCTTCGAAGACGTTTGGGCCAAGTACTACACCGAGGAGAGCCTAACCAAATGAGCCAGACTGTTGATCTTAGTGCAGGCATGCCTATTTTCGGCAACCCCGCCTATGTGGTGTTTAAGGATGGGCGCGTCTACTCCCTTAAAAAGGGGAAAGGGGCCTTCCTAAGT
>NZ_JASOMS010000205.1:0-257 GCF_030216865.1 Pauljensenia sp. UMB6358
TTTGCTCAAGCGCAGATTTTGGGTGGTGCGGATTACCGTTACTTTGAGCGCTTTATCTCGGTTGCTCTTGTCTATTGGGGCGTGAATATTGTGATTGAAGCATTTGGGCGGTTTATCGAAAAGAAAATGGCGATTGAAGCGCCTGATAATCTCAATCCACAAATACAGGCGAAAGGAGATGTTCGATAATGATTCGTATTTCAAATCTCAGCAAATCCTTTTCTGGACAAATGGTTTTAAACAATCTTAGTTTAGAG
>NZ_JASOMS010000206.1:0-256 GCF_030216865.1 Pauljensenia sp. UMB6358
TTGTTCGACTTGCTCGCAAAGAACTAGCCAAAGATCTCGCTCCCTGGATAGCACTCGCGTTTACATCAGCCTTTACCGCCATGGGCGTGTCATTTTACATCGGCAGCCTGGTCCGAGGGAGCGGGTTTGATGGTCAGATCGGACAGGCTTACGTTGAATCCGGTTCTACCGGTATTGTGCTGTTAATCCTGGTTTCGGTATTTGCGATCTCATCCAGTTCACGAGTTGCAGTCACGCTACAGCGCAGGGATATTGT
>NZ_JASOMS010000020.1:0-1432 GCF_030216865.1 Pauljensenia sp. UMB6358
AAGCCGCGCATCTTCCTGGCGTTCGAGCTGCTCTACTGGACGGGCATCCGCGAGGGCGAGATGCTGGCGCTCACGCCCTCGGACTTCAACCTGAGGAAGTGCACGCTGAGGATCGACAAGTCATACCAGCGCCTGCACGGCGAGGACGTCGGCACCGACCCCAAGACGCCGAAGTCGATCAGAACCATCAAGATGTCGCAGTTCCTCGTGGACGAGGTCTCCGACTACCTCTCGCGCCCCCCCCTGAGATTGGCCCCAACGACCGCATCTTCCCGCTCACCAAGTATTGCCTCTCCCGCTCGATGCAGAGCGGCTGCAACAAGAGCAGTGTGAAGAAGATCCGCATCCACGACCTGCGCCACAGCCACGTGAGTCTGCTCATCAATATGGGGTTCAGCGCGCTCGCTATCGCCGACCGCCTCGGCCATGAGAGCGCAGACATCACGTACCGCTACGCCCACCTGTTCCCCAGCGTGCAGGACGACATGGCCAAAGCGCTCAACCAGGGAGGAAGGGAGTTCTGATGCCTTGCCCGAATAATCGCAGGAAGAGAACCATATCGAAGGCGTTCCGAGTGACTCCAGAGGAATCGGAGCGCATCGAGCTACCGCAGCAGGAGTACATCATGATGCGGCTCGAGGAGCAGGACTTCATCATCGAGCCCGACGTGCGTACCTACAAGGCGCTCAAGGACTACATGCAGCAGGTCTACCAGGAGCTCTGCCGCCTGCGCAGCTGCTCCCAGATGGACGAGCTGCTCATATCAAAGGTCGAACTGCTCAGCGACCTGTTCGTGGGAGTGGCCGCCGACGCAAGCAATGGCGTCCTCGCGAAGGAGGACTCGATTATCACGAGCATCGAACGGGGCTAGAACAAAGAAGGGCCGCCCCGCCTGGCGGGACGGCCCGTGGAATCAGATCTCAAGCGCCTTGCGCACGCTTACGCGAGAAGGCCGTTCGCGCCGAGGAAGTCGACAAAGGAGTCGACGATCTCCCTCTTGCGCTCCACGATGTCGGCCTCGGTGAAGTCGTCGGAATTGCCGGCCATGTCCGCGAGCTCCTTGATTCGCGTGCCCTCCTTCTCCTGCTTCCTTCCGTCCACGTAGCCCAGGTAGTACTTCTTCTTGTCCTCAAAGCGGTAGTCGGACGCGCGGATGTTGATGCGCTTCTCCAGAAGGGACTTGTTGCCCAGCGACTCGAGGTTCGCCCTGTCCTTGAGCGCGCCCTCGGCGTCCGCCCTCTTCTTCGAGTAGATGTGCTCGATCTCGAGGCGCGCGTCGGCGTCCAGGAGGGGCTGCGCGTCGTTGTTGAAGGCCCACCATGTGAGCATGGACTTCGTCACGGGGCGGCCGTTGGTGAACACGTAGGACATGAAGCGGTCCCTGATCGCCCCGGCTTCGAACCTGTGGTTGGCGAACGACACGGCCTCGCCG
>NZ_JASOMS010000207.1:0-256 GCF_030216865.1 Pauljensenia sp. UMB6358
AGGGTGGGTCGGTACCGTCACGGATAAACGCGCGGTGGATTTGAGTGCCATGATTGCAACCGTTGTCGGTGCGGACCCCTCGCGCTACCACTACTTTGCTGAGCTGGAGACGGCAGGTAAGTGCCTGGAGTGGGTGAAGGACCATCTGGCCCTCGACGAAATTAACGTCTACCTGGATAAGCACAGTGTATGCGAGGGGATGGAGGCTCGTTTCCGCAGCCTGTATGACTACATGTCGGAAGTCATTTCCCGCAGT
>NZ_JASOMS010000208.1:0-255 GCF_030216865.1 Pauljensenia sp. UMB6358
TGTATCAGCGGATTATCTCCCGCCCAGTAGCCAGTGTTACTACCGGGGCGGAAACCCGGCTGAAAGCCACACAGGGCGCACTAAACAGTTTCGCCCGCCATGGGATAAGCGGATTCACTGACAAGGCCGGTAGACGGTGGCACATGGACACGTACGCAGAAATGGCCACACGCACAGGGGCAACGCACTCACTTGTTTACGGGTGGGCAAACACAATGACAGTTAACGGTGAAGATCTCGCCCTCGTTTCTGATC
>NZ_JASOMS010000209.1:0-255 GCF_030216865.1 Pauljensenia sp. UMB6358
GAACCATCAAACGATACGGCCGCTAAAACCTCCCAGGCGCAGGAGGAGAAACAGGACCCAGAACGCGACCGGAACGCCTGTAACGACTACTTCCGGACGCAGAACTGGTACGATTCTGAGGTCTCGCCGCGATACGTGGAGGCTTTAGGGGGTAGTAATCCCTCTGCCGTGGATGACGTGCGTAATCTGCACGAAATGTTAGGGTACCGTCTTATAGGGCTTCAACGACAAGCGCAAAGCCGCGGACTCTCTGAG
>NZ_JASOMS010000210.1:0-255 GCF_030216865.1 Pauljensenia sp. UMB6358
TACGGACGCTGGTATTCTCAAAAGTGAATGGGATTAGGTTGTTCATGCTGATTCCTTCTTTCTTTGCTCCCTGACCGGTTCCAGCGGTTGGGGAGCTGTTTATTTCTTGCTCGACGCTGTTCACGCTGATTCCTTCCGCTGGATTCTGAAGGGGGCGGGGGTGAAAGCGGCGGGCGAAACACCTAAAGCCTTAGCGATTTTGAATAGCTCTAAGAAGCTAAATTCCCCCTTGCCCGCAACTTTGCGGTTTAGTGT
>NZ_JASOMS010000211.1:0-255 GCF_030216865.1 Pauljensenia sp. UMB6358
CAGTTCCCGTCACTGCACCTGGCTGACGGATCGACCCGCCAGTATCGGAGCCGAGGGCGAGCGGCACCATGAACGCTGAGACAGCGGCAGCTGACCCGCCGCCGGATCCGCCGGGGATACGGCCAAGATCCCACGGGTTTCCTGTTGCGCCATATGCGGAGTGCTCAGTTGAGGATCCCATGGCAAATTCGTCCATGTTGGTCTTGCCGACGATCGGCAGGCCGGCCTCGTGAATCTTTTCGACGACCGTTGCGT
>NZ_JASOMS010000212.1:0-255 GCF_030216865.1 Pauljensenia sp. UMB6358
CCGTGAACCTCGCTAGCGTTACCTCCGTAAAGCAGATATGGCCGCTCCCCCAGTCCGATGGCTGCTTTCTGCGCCGGCGTGGGAACCTCACCCGAACTGGAAAAAACTGTCGTATCTACGCCCTGCGGCACGACTCGTACGTCACTAGCGCCCATTTGCCGACAAATGGAAGCGACATCTTCGTTAACCGCTACGACCTTTGCCGCGCCTCGAATCGCGAATTTTTCGATCGCCCTCAACGTGTTCGACACGATT
>NZ_JASOMS010000213.1:0-255 GCF_030216865.1 Pauljensenia sp. UMB6358
CATCCTGGAGGTTGGCCCTCATACCGATCTGACCACGCAGGGTCAGCCCGTGCGCGCTGTGCACCTGGTACTCGACGGTCACGTTGCCCTGCACCGCGATTCCGACCAGGGCGACATTCTGCTGCACCATGCCACATCGGGACCCCTGATCGGGTTGGTGTCCCTGGCGCGCGGCGAAAACGCATTTTTCACGTCGACGACCACCACGCCGGTCAAGGTGGTGCGCCTGACCAATGAACAACTCCAGCTGGTCAT
>NZ_JASOMS010000214.1:0-254 GCF_030216865.1 Pauljensenia sp. UMB6358
TTTTCATCGGCCTGTGGTCCTACGTGGACGACAACGGGGTTGGGCGGTTTGACTTGGCTTCGATTGCTGGTGATTTGTTCGTTCAGGATCTTTGCGACAACCCTCGCGACACCCTCGCGAGACTATCGCGAGCATTGCAGCAAATTATTTCAAATGGTCTCGCAGTTGTTTACGAGATCGAAAGCAAGGATTTTATATTCATCACTGGATGGTATAAACATCAGCGTATCGACCGGCCCAATAAGGCGCGGCTT
>NZ_JASOMS010000215.1:0-254 GCF_030216865.1 Pauljensenia sp. UMB6358
TGATCGACGGCTGGAGCCGCTTCGGTGACGACGTGCCTGCCCCCGTCGTGATCGCGCGCTACGCGGACGTCGCGAACTTCGCATCCAACGGCGCCTCCCGTGACCGCGCGCGCGACGCGTGGGAGCAGGTGGGTGCCCTGCGCGCCCAGGTGAGCAAGCGCGCCGGATTCTTCGCGCGTATTCGCCGCGCGCTGTCACTGCGCAGCCTGCGCATGCGCCGTAAGCTGCGCCTGAGCGCGTCCATCGCGCGCACG
>NZ_JASOMS010000216.1:0-254 GCF_030216865.1 Pauljensenia sp. UMB6358
GAACCACGAGATCTCAGCGGCTCGACAATGGGACCTCCTGGCCGAACGCGCAACGCCTCATATGGTCGCAGACGCGGCAGTGAGACATCATATTCCTGCGGTCGCATTCACGTACAACGATCCCGTGATCTACGCCGAGTATGCTATCGATACGGCTCTGGCATGCCACGAGGCGGGCGTGCGCACCGTAGCTGTGACTGCTGGCTACATTTCTCCGAAAGCTCGATCTGAGTTCTTCGCGCCTATGGACGCGG
>NZ_JASOMS010000217.1:0-254 GCF_030216865.1 Pauljensenia sp. UMB6358
GACCACTATGACGGCGAGCCTTGCGACCGCTATGTTAACTGTGCCAACCCCGAATGCAATAAGCAATTCTTCTCTTCTAAGGAAAACGAAGATAAATACTTACGGGGTTGTTCCGCAGAATGCCGCCGCCACCCCCGTAATCTCTATGTCAAAGAACACGAATTAAGTGAAGCGGAATGGGAAGACCGGCTCAATGCCATCGGCGAATCCCTATACGTTAGCCAAAATTAGGCCTTTTAAAAAAGTCTAGGAAG
>NZ_JASOMS010000218.1:0-254 GCF_030216865.1 Pauljensenia sp. UMB6358
ACCCGCCCCGACGCCTGCAGACCCGGAGCAGAGTGTGGATGTAGAAGAGTTCTTGGAGTTCGATGAAGAACAGGTTGCAGCGGATTTAGATGCACGAGAAGAATCCGCTAGTTCACCAGAGCCTTCGGCGGATCCGACGGTTGCTTCGATGATTGAGCAGGCGGCTCAGCAGGGTGCGGACTATGAGCAGGAGGTCGAAGAAGCTGCACAGATGGGTGAGGGCTTCGTGCCTTCAGATTTGGAGGATGCTGTGG
>NZ_JASOMS010000219.1:0-253 GCF_030216865.1 Pauljensenia sp. UMB6358
GATCAATAGTAGATCTCGATAGGGATATGGTGCGCACGCCACTTTCGGTCTTAGGAGCGCCAAGCACGCGTTTCCCGTTCGCCATTTTCCATGCCCGTTCTACTCGCACTATGGCAATTCGAGCATCCAAGTCGAAGTCCGAGCCTTTCAGCGCGGTTGCTTCACTCCACCGCATGCCCGTGCCCGCCAGAAGGGCCAGGAGCGGCCTCCAATCGGCAGGGGTGGCATCATATATTGCTGCGAACTCGTTTGC
>NZ_JASOMS010000220.1:0-253 GCF_030216865.1 Pauljensenia sp. UMB6358
GGGAGCTCATTACTATTCCTTTCACTGGTCGTCCTTGAATGCGAAGTGCATGCTGACAATCGCGAAAATCAAACACGCGACCATTAGAATCAGCTGGCTCATGCGGGTTCTCCTGTCTGGTAGTCAAAAATCAGTGCGTCCACGTCTTTAGGGCGGAGGCGGATCCTGCCCGTGCGTGGGTTGCCTATCCTTTGGGCGGGTAGAGTCCCATTAGCAATCCACTCGTAGACTGCCCAGGTGGACACGCCTAGGC
>NZ_JASOMS010000221.1:0-253 GCF_030216865.1 Pauljensenia sp. UMB6358
TAGGGAGCGCAACTCGGGACGTACCTGCACCTCGGTGGGTTCTTCACCAGTTTCTTCTTTCGCGTTACGGATGGCTCGGCGGGTCGCTGCCGCTGCGCGATCAGGGTTTTGCACCGTACTGATAGCGTTAGCGTCCACCACTGTCAGGTCGTATGTGCCCAGGTCCTTCGCAACGGTTGCTGCCAGCTCTTGGCTGTTTGCTGGCGCTTTTACCAGGGTTCCTTGCGGGATGCCCTTGGCGTTGGCGAGGGCG
>NZ_JASOMS010000222.1:0-253 GCF_030216865.1 Pauljensenia sp. UMB6358
TTGGGCGCATGCTGGAGCCGGTCTATGGGTTCAGGTCGTTAGCGAGGTTTAAAGCAAAGTTTCAGCCCGCATACGAACCCATGTATCTACTGGTGCCGGATGTTGCTGAGCTCCCCGCGGTCGGGTTTGCCATCGGGCGCGCCTACCTACCCGATTTTGGGGTAACGGATGCTTCCATGATGGGGGCTCGCTGGTTGAGGGCGAAACTGGGAGTCTGACCCTACCCCAAAGATCGCGCCTCTATCAGCACCCG
>NZ_JASOMS010000223.1:0-253 GCF_030216865.1 Pauljensenia sp. UMB6358
GTCGAGATTGCGGAAAATTCCTTCATCCACGGATCCCAGAATCGTGGTGGTGTGAACCTGGCATCCGCGCAACTGTTTGAGATACTCCAACGCCTTCGCAGCGTTCGGATCAGTATCAGCCGACACAGACAGGGCAATCAGCACTTCATCTGTGTGCAGGCGCGGGTTGCGACTGCCCAGATGCTCAGTCTTCAGAGTCTGAATAGGCGCAATTGAGGAGGGCGCCAGCAGGTCGATCTTCTTATCAATCCCC
>NZ_JASOMS010000224.1:0-253 GCF_030216865.1 Pauljensenia sp. UMB6358
TATTCATTAGAAGAAATTGCTAAGAATCGCCATTTAAAAGTCTCTACCATAGCTGATCATTATGTGGACATTATGCTTTCTCGTCCAGAAGTTTTAGCCCAGGAAGCTAGTGACTTGTTCGGCGCAGATTTAAAGAAGATTGATTGGTCGCTTGCTTATGATCACTTTGAAAGTTTTCAGAAAGCTTTTCCTAAGGCGCCTTATTGGCTTTACCGTTATTATCAAGTGATACAAGTGAAAGAGGCCGGAAAGG
>NZ_JASOMS010000225.1:0-253 GCF_030216865.1 Pauljensenia sp. UMB6358
GGCCTACTCTGGCGCTGGCTCACTGAGCCGGGCCCGCATATGTGCCGTATAAATAGGTAGAAGAAGGGGGGAATAATGAGCAACATCGCGAAGATCGTAGCCAACTTGAAGGACTGGCAAGAGGGCTTGTACAAGGAATTGCACGCCCATCCCGAACTATCTATGCAAGAGGAGTGGACTAGGGAGCGGATCACACAGGAGCTGACCGACCTGGGGGTAGAGCCGAAGCGCATCGGCGGGGGAGTCGTTGCCG
>NZ_JASOMS010000226.1:0-252 GCF_030216865.1 Pauljensenia sp. UMB6358
ATCCCTGCTGGCCATACCCTTGGGGCGCGTTTTGCGGGTAGCCCTGCCCCTGGCTACCTGGATTTTGGAAGGGGCTGGAACCCTGCTGCTGGTTGCCAGTGCCGCCGCTATTGTTCTTGTCCGCATTGGCGTCTGGTGAGGACTGGAATGGGCTAGACATTTGCTTGTCTTCCTTCTGCTAAATAATTATTTAGACATGTATCACCTAAAATGTACTGTGAAATAGGTAACGCCTCAACAGATAAGGGGCCT
>NZ_JASOMS010000021.1:0-1093 GCF_030216865.1 Pauljensenia sp. UMB6358
CGTGGAAGCGGTAGAGGCTGCCGCCTCGGGGGAATCAATCGCAATATCAGGGAACGCAACATCGACTTCGTCAGGGTTTAGGCCCTTAGTGCCGTAAACATCCGCGTCAATCGTGAGCATTTTGACTAGGAGATCTTCCAAGCGGGGTTGTTCTAACCTGATTTTCCGATCCCTGGTGGTGAGCGTGGCTTTTTCTCTGGCTCTGACCTCGGTTGCGGTCATCACGCCGACTTCCTGCTCCCCAAAGGTTGCAGGAGAATACCCGGCACTGCGAATAATATTGGCGACAAGTTTGTCAATGGTGGCTGCGTGTTCAGCAAACCGGATTGAGAACTGGACCGGTTGGAGGGGTGAGGATTCCCCAATACTGCCTAGGGTTTCTACGCCCTCAAAGACTTCTTGGTCAAGATCAAAGGTGGGGTTACCGTCCCTGTCTTCAAGCATGTCTTTACGTGCGATGATCCTTGCTTTAGCGAGGCGCACGTCGCGCATCCACGCGTTCCAGGTTTCATCTAACGCGTCGAGTAGGCCGGTTAGCCCGTCGAGGTCTGAGCGACCAAGGTCGCGGCCTGCTGCTAGGTCCCGCCATCTGCGTTGAGGTGTCAGGTTCGGGAAGTAGGTTACGCATAGGCCGGGGGTTATGCCGGTGGTTATGGTCGCGTCTGCGTCTACCTGTGTGGCTAGTGGTGCGGTAGTGGGGTGATCTACTAGTGGGCGGATAGAACCTAACTGGGTTTTGGTGCCCTCGTAAAGTTCGTGACGGATACGCCCGTTACCATTTTCGTCTAAGTAGTGGGTTTCGAGGTGCCGCCAATAAGTGGTTGGCCCTGAACCGATCGTAGGGTTGGGATCTTCCAGGTCGTAACAGAAAATGACCTGTTTTAGTTCTCCCCATGAGAAGTAGGGGATTGCTTGATCCGCGTCCACAGTGGTAATAAACGGGCGGGAATGGGTGTTATCCCAGGTAACACGGTGGAACCTACCACCTAAGGCTGCCCCTGTTTCTGCGCCTTGTACGAGCTGGTCGAGTAGGCCGTCTTCAACATATTCGTTGACGCGCCGCCCGGTCGGGGTTGGGGGGTTGCCGTCCTCG
>NZ_JASOMS010000227.1:0-252 GCF_030216865.1 Pauljensenia sp. UMB6358
CGCCCAGGCAGCTGGGATGTGGTGATTCGGGACGTGTTCGCGAACCGGGAGGTGCCGGAAGCGTGCGCTACCGCTGAATTTTTTGCCTCAGCAATGCGGGCTGTGGGCGAGGGCGTGTTCCTTGCGAACGTGACCAGTGCTGATGGCATTGGCAAGGCCAGAGAGCAATTGCAGCTGCTGCTTGACGCTGCCCATCACGCGCAAAAGCAGGCGGGGGTTACCGAGGTAGCCGGGCCGACCGTGGTAGCGGTG
>NZ_JASOMS010000228.1:0-252 GCF_030216865.1 Pauljensenia sp. UMB6358
CTCGGCCAGTGTCTGTGCGAACAATTCGCCGGACTTCGGTCCGATGTCCAGACCCATCTGGTCGGCGGGCATCTTGTCGGCGTCAACAACCGTTGCCGGCGCGTCAGCCTTGAATTCGGGCGCCGCAACGACGTCGACTGGGAGAACCAGCTTGACGCCGCGCTTGTCGGCCTCGTCGATGTATTCCTTGACTGTATCGATCTGATCTTCCTCGAGCAGGGACTTGCCCACCTCGTAGCCTTTCGCGGCCAG
>NZ_JASOMS010000229.1:0-252 GCF_030216865.1 Pauljensenia sp. UMB6358
CGCTACTTGGGACCATTTCGGCGGCTATGCTCATGTCAATTCTGCTGCTAGCAGGTAAGACCGGTGTACGGTCAGTTGAAAACCCAGCTACCGATCTACTCGTTAACGGCAAGCCTGTGGGCACAGGGATCAGCGTGGATCCGGTCATTGGGCAGCTAGCAGCTACCATTTTTGCCAATGCCAAGCCGATGTTCTACCAGGTTACTATCGTCACTGGTCTGATCCTGGTTCTGGCTGCGAATACCGCTTTCA
>NZ_JASOMS010000230.1:0-251 GCF_030216865.1 Pauljensenia sp. UMB6358
TGACTTGTTAACGGGGACAGTGGAAAGACAAGACCGGCGTTATATCTATGTGAATTTAGGTAAAATTGAGGCAGTTTTGACTCCTGAGGGACAAATCCCTGGAGAGTATTTCCAACCCCATGACCGTATCCAAGTTTATGTGGAAAGGGTCGAAAATACCACAAAGGGACCTCAAATTTACGTGAGTCGTACCCATCCTAATATGCTAAAACGCTTATTTGAGCAAGAAGTTCCCGAAATTTACGATGGGA
>NZ_JASOMS010000231.1:0-251 GCF_030216865.1 Pauljensenia sp. UMB6358
GCCAGGGGTCGTCGCTGAAGGGCGGCGCATCATGGCGAATATGGAACGTGTCTCCGCGCTCTTCCTGGCCAAGACGGTCTACGCCAGCCTCATAGCCGTGATCTGCGCGCGTGCCGCCTGGCACTACCCGTTCCTGCCCCGTCACTTCACCTACATTGATGCGCTGACCATCGGAATCCCGGCATTCTTCATCGCGCTGGGACCGAACAGGCGACGATACGTCAGCGGATATTTGAAGCGCGTGCTCGGCC
>NZ_JASOMS010000232.1:0-250 GCF_030216865.1 Pauljensenia sp. UMB6358
CTAGTTCGCGCTGGAAAGTCCTGGCGCTACGACCACACCTTCATGCTCGGCATGGGTTTGCAAGGGGCCACCTTGGGCATTGTGGGGTTAGGCCAGATCGGCGAGGCGATGGCGCGCCGCGGGGCCGCCTTCGGCATGGACATCCTGTACAGTGCGCATTCGGACAAGGACACTTCCCGGATTGGTGGGAATGTGCGCCGGGTAGACAATGCCGAGCTGATTGCTTCTTCGGACGTGGTGTCCTTGCACT
>NZ_JASOMS010000233.1:0-250 GCF_030216865.1 Pauljensenia sp. UMB6358
TGTGATCGGTATGGATCAACAGCGCGTCTATCAGATTGGAATTCTTGAAGACCCGATGCGCGTGGTGATCGACATACGCAAATGAGCCGCCTCATCGCTCAGGTGGTCAGGGGGCAGCGGGCGGAAGAGTCATCCTCGTCGATTATGAGTACACGGGGCACAGGCGCCGCATTGCAATGAAATCAGCGTCCCTGGACGCCCCTGCGCCAATGCCCGAACCGTCCCAGCGTCTTCTTGGCTGGTCCCTGCA
>NZ_JASOMS010000234.1:0-249 GCF_030216865.1 Pauljensenia sp. UMB6358
GCTTCAGCAAGTGCTTACAGTACATCCGTTGCAAACAGCGAATCCGCTCATAGCTTGTCAGAAGCAATGTCACAAGTAGCCTCAGCAAGTGCCTATAGCACTTCAGTCGCTAACAGTGAATCTACTCAAAGTTTATCTGTGGCTATGTCTGAAACAATTAGTGAACATGTTTCCTTATCTGAACTGGATTCTCGCTCTGATTCACAACTTGCCTCACAACTAACTTCAACCAGTATTGAACAGTCTGTG
>NZ_JASOMS010000235.1:0-249 GCF_030216865.1 Pauljensenia sp. UMB6358
AAATTACAATTGTAATATTGGAGGGTTTATTTTGAAAAAGTTAATATTTTTAATTGCAATTGCTTTAGTTTTAAGTGCATGTAATTCAAACAGTCCACATGCCAAAAAGTTAAATGATTTAGAAAAAAAATATAATGCTCATATTGGTGTTTATGCTTTAGATACTAAAAGTGGTAAGGAAGTAAAATTTAATTCAGATAAGAGATTTGCCTATGCTTCGACTTCAAAAGCGATAAATAGTGCTATTTT
>NZ_JASOMS010000236.1:0-249 GCF_030216865.1 Pauljensenia sp. UMB6358
GTGGGACCCGATGGCGACACGCGCGGATCAGACTCGGAGGGCCCGGTCTGGCTCTTGTCGTTCATCGGTGTCTCACTCACTTGTCGTCGTCCTCCTCATCAACGATTTCAGCGTCAATGACGTCGTCATCGCTCGATGATGCATCTGCCTGGCCGGCGCCGGCTTGCGGACCGTCTGCCTGAGCCTGGGCCTGGTCACCCTCGGCCTGCTGCGCGGCGTAGATTTCCTGACCGATCTTCAGTGATGATT
>NZ_JASOMS010000022.1:0-900 GCF_030216865.1 Pauljensenia sp. UMB6358
CTGTTAGAGAAATCCCCACTTTTACCCTTGATATAAGCGAGTACGAGGTTTTCAGCAAGCTGTATCGCATCACTAATATGATCCACATTCCGTATTACCTGGTGTACGAGGTTCCGGGTTTCCTCATCTAGGATTGTTCGCACTAATAATCACGACTCCAAAAAGAAAGAGAGTGGGGGAGGGTGTGGGTTTGCCACCCCAATAAGACAAACCCACACCCAGTATTAATGTCAGGCCGCCGTACCTGGTGCTTTATGGGTAATAACGAGAACACCGTTATCATCCCTGCGTGCGGCCGCGTACTTGGAATGGAACCACACCCGGTTCAGGCGTTTACCTGGCACCCTTTCGGTTTCAATGGTGGGCCGCTGCTTGTACTTCAGAGCGAGCGCGCCCGGCTTTACCAGAAGGGCGGTGTTTTCCGGGATGGAATTCACTACCTGTACTGGGACTCCTGCGAGTACACCAATCTGCCCGGTAAGAAGCGGGGTGGTCGCGCCCAGCTTAGAAGCGTTAATGAACTGGTCATCCTTCATTAGAGCAGCCTGCGCCTCAGACCGGATAATCAGGGACGTGTACCGGGTGGGGTCCCACTGGTCGCCTAGGGAGGCGATAGCATCAACGAACAGGCCCCAAGAAAAACCGGTGGCCTTCTGATCGTCGTACTTCTTCGCCTCAGACTTTTCTAGGCCTGCCTGCCTGTCAGCCGGCACAACGTCAATAGCGGCCTTGATCAGGTCAGCGTCTACCTTTTCCGCGTAACGGATACCAAGCTGCCTTGTGCCTTCGGCCTGGATATCTCCGAGGCCGATTAGGCGTGCGTCATCGGTGAACTGGTAGCCAGAACCAACGCCCTTGATCTTAGCGCGGGTCTTGGTCTGGGAGAGCTTACCGAGCTGG
>NZ_JASOMS010000237.1:0-249 GCF_030216865.1 Pauljensenia sp. UMB6358
GTCTCCGACAGTCCTTCAACTCTGTCAATAGATTGTTCAAGGGGTTTTATGTGTGCCCCAAGCAAGCATTTTAAGTCCATGGGAAGACTGGCGCATTCTTTACGCAATACTTGTTTTAGCTGTTTCAGAAATGGCAAGCTAAAATCTTCCCTAATTAGTTGCACATATACCTACTATATCAATAAATTTTGAGTTATCATTGACTATATTAGTTGCTATTATCAGAATAGTCGTCGATAACTATATTTT
>NZ_JASOMS010000238.1:0-249 GCF_030216865.1 Pauljensenia sp. UMB6358
CTGCATAGCAGGGGCGTTGGCGTAGGAATCAACGGCCACAACAGTGCAGCCGAGACGCTTGAGCGAGATGGTCAGTTCTTTGCCTAGTTCACCGCTTCCCAGGAGCAGGATCTTGGCGGGCAAAGTAAGAGGAAAGTGGTTCGCGTTCATATATAGAATCGTACATGCCTGATAGCGCCGGCCTCGCCCTAATCCACTTTTCTTGTGTTTTCGGCCAGGATTTTTCTGTGCACGGGGATGGTCAGCGCG
>NZ_JASOMS010000239.1:0-248 GCF_030216865.1 Pauljensenia sp. UMB6358
TTTTCCACGCCTGGGTAGAGGCACTACTATCGAACCGCAGCGAGCCTCCAGTAGCTGACCTGGATGAAGATGCCCTAAAGAAATTGCATAAGTGGCAACACAACTGGAAGAACTTTGACTTCCTTCGTAACTACCAGGTCATAGAGGCAGAAGCCGAACGAGACATCATCGTGTCAGGGGTGCGCATCATTGCCCGTATCGACGCCGTCATGCAGGCAAAGGACAGCGGGCGAGTACACATCATGGAC
>NZ_JASOMS010000240.1:0-248 GCF_030216865.1 Pauljensenia sp. UMB6358
ATCGGTGAAGACGGTAGTGAAGACTTGGCTAATGAACTAGCGCAAGATATTACTGAAAAATTTGAAGATGTAGAAGTAGAAATACATAATGGCGGACAGCCAGTTTATCCATATCTCTTTAGTGTTGAATAAATAGAATAACTGATGAAAAGGACGACTTGAGAGAGTCGTCTTTTTTATGACATTTGTCATGTTGAGCGATGACAAAATCATCTAGTGGCGATAAAAGAGTTGAGCTATAATGAAAG
>NZ_JASOMS010000241.1:0-248 GCF_030216865.1 Pauljensenia sp. UMB6358
TATGAGACAACTCTAACCACCTAGTTGCAGGCGCAACTGTTCACCTTGGGCGATAAGCGTAATTATTCGCCTTCAAACCTAGCTAATACCCATTAGCTGCGGTAGATTTTCTCGCGAGACATAGGTGAATGCTTTTCGGATAGGAGATTAAGTTGAATCAGCAAATATACAAAGCCATCGCTAGAGTCCTAGGAACCATCTTGGTGCTAGTTGGCATAGGAGCAATCGGAGGCGGGCTGTTCCTACAC
>NZ_JASOMS010000242.1:0-247 GCF_030216865.1 Pauljensenia sp. UMB6358
TGGCTGCGAAGAAGGAGCCGATGGCCGCAATCGCGAGCGCCTTACCCGCTTTTCCTTTTCGGGCTAAAGAGTAGCCGTCTATCACTGTTGCGACGGCGCTGGCATCCCCCGGGGTGGCAATAAGAACCGCGGCAATCGTGCCGCCGTACTGGCACCCGTAGTAAATACCCGCGAGCATAATAAGCGCGGTGACTGGCTCCATCGTGAGAGTAAGCGGCAACAGAATTGCCACGCCCGTGGTGGCCCC
>NZ_JASOMS010000243.1:0-247 GCF_030216865.1 Pauljensenia sp. UMB6358
TCCGTAATCGTGAAACTTTTGGGCACTGGGAGCTTGATACTGTGGTGTCTTCCAGAGGCGAAAGCAAGGGGTGTTTAGCGACCTTTCTAGAGCGAAAAACTCGTTTTTACTTAGCTTTCAAGATACCAGACAGAACAGCCAAATCCATGTTTTCAGCCATCGAACAACTTTGTAAACTATTTCCAAAAGAGACTCTTAAAACCTTCACTTCAGACAGGGGAAAAGAGTTCGCCTGCTATCCTCTGGT
>NZ_JASOMS010000244.1:0-247 GCF_030216865.1 Pauljensenia sp. UMB6358
TGGATACGAAAGCGTCCGCGGCGGTGCGCTCAGCGGTCTCCGGGGCGGTGGCCCGGGCGATGGCCGAGGCCGGGATGGTCGACCCGCGCGCAAAGAAGAAGGGCAAGAAGAAGCCCAAGCTGCCTGCTCCCAAGGTGGTAAAGGGGCCCAGCATCAAAGAAGAGGAAGGGCTTTCCTCCTGGCCAAGTCAGCACGCCCTCCCCGATTCGGTGGTCACCACGGGAGCAAGTATGACTGTGCGCGCCTA
>NZ_JASOMS010000245.1:0-247 GCF_030216865.1 Pauljensenia sp. UMB6358
GGAGTGGCCCCCTCAACCGGCAGGCTCATGACGCCGACCCACCCGAAGGCGACGCCCATGCTGACACCGATGAGCGCACCGGTCAGCGACAGGAACAGCGCCTCGAGGGCGAGGAGGCTCTTCATCTGGCGTCGCGTCAGGCCGAGGGCCCGCAGCAGCCCGTTTTCGCGGGTGCGTTCGGCGACCGACAGGGACAGCGTGTTGGCCACGCCCACCAGGGACACGAGGACGGACACGCCGAGCAGTC
>NZ_JASOMS010000246.1:0-247 GCF_030216865.1 Pauljensenia sp. UMB6358
GGTCTCTTTACAGCCATCTCAGCTTTCTGTAATGCTGGTTTTGATATTATGGGAAACAATTCCCTAATTGACCTAAAGACAGTCCCGGTATTAAATTGGACCATCATGGCCCTCATCGTCCTGGGTGGAATTGGTTTCAGCGTTTGGTTTGATATTACTAATCAAATCAAAAATTATGCTAAGAAAAGTAATGGACGCAAACTGAGTTTTTATTTTAAACACTTAAGTCCCCACACCAAGTTAGTTC
>NZ_JASOMS010000247.1:0-246 GCF_030216865.1 Pauljensenia sp. UMB6358
CCGCGCCGAATGGAACCGCAAAGAATACGAGCACGAAGACGCATTGCAGCGGTATCTAACCGAGCAGAAAATCACGGTCGGCACCATCGCGGGCACGCCCATCACCGGCAGCACCGACCTCGTCGACCTTGAGGCGGGCATGGTCATCGACTGGAAAAACGTATCCACCACCTCCCTGCGCAAGTACCGGCACGACGGGCCACCCGCCGTGTACCAGACGCAAGCACACCTGTACGCCCACGGGTG
>NZ_JASOMS010000248.1:0-246 GCF_030216865.1 Pauljensenia sp. UMB6358
GTGCTTTGTCATATCCCTAATCCGTCAGGCCAATGCTATGCCATCTGTGCAGAGCCTGCTCGCTGCGGCGCGCTCTTGCCTCGCGCCTCTTCAGGCGAATCTGCATCCGGGCAACCTGACAGTCACGGATCTGGGTGCTAGTTGCGACTGCGCCAGGTGCGCAGTGACGTGGAGGGCGGGATGGCTCCGGCATCGGCACGAGCGCTTCAAATAAAGACGGAACAACAGCCAGCAACTGCCGGAACT
>NZ_JASOMS010000249.1:0-246 GCF_030216865.1 Pauljensenia sp. UMB6358
GTTTCACGCCGCGCGCCAAGTTCCAGGTAGCCCAAATGCCCGTCCAATACTCGATGTCCTCGCTTGTCGGATCCTCGATAGCAAGACCGTCACACCAATCGTCAGGAAACCCCTGCAACCGGGCACACTCGACCGGCGTCAACCGCCTGGGGCACAGCGACGAGCTGGCGACCATGGGCGGATCGGTGTAATCCGTGGCCAGCAGCGCACCTGCCTGATCCTTGGTGGTGCGGGTGAAATAGTCGG
>NZ_JASOMS010000250.1:0-246 GCF_030216865.1 Pauljensenia sp. UMB6358
TCGGTAACGATGAAGCGGTTGGATACTTGGCAGACAGGCTCAACGCAGCAGGAGTGGAAGATCTGCTGCTAGAAGCCGGGGCGCATGCCGGAGACACTGTAGTTATCGGTGATATAACCGATGGCGTCCTGTTCGATTGGGAACCCACGATGTCTACCGGAGCCGAATTGCTCGGCCGCCGCGGCGAAGACCTAAGGTTGGACCAACGCTCCCGCCCAACCAGGGAAGAAAAGCGCCGTGACTACT
>NZ_JASOMS010000251.1:0-246 GCF_030216865.1 Pauljensenia sp. UMB6358
TGCGTTGAGGTTACGGATAGAGCTTGAAAAGCAAGTCTCAAGGCGATTCGCTTTTCAAGCTTGGAAGAGTACTTTTGACGAAAACTTTGTTTTCTTAGTCTCCCAGACTGTCTCACGCCCTAGCTTGACACTTTATTATTAAAGAATGTATGTGTCGCCTGATAAATTTGATGAGCAGTACTGGAATTGTTCATTGTATATAGATGAACACCTGCCACATCTTGAGTGACTAAGTCAACAATTTGG
>NZ_JASOMS010000252.1:0-245 GCF_030216865.1 Pauljensenia sp. UMB6358
GAAGATAGCGTGGTTCTTTTGCCGGCTAATGTCAGCGTTAATGGTAAAGAGGCGGCTAAAAACTCGCATGGCATTTCCATCAATGGCGGGTACGGCCTGACCAAATGCAATAGAAGCAATGGCGCCAGCCGTATAAGGTCCAATCCCGGAAAGTTTCATCAGTTCCTTAGCGGTTCGGGGAAATTGCCCTCCATAGTCATTCACAATCTCCTGAGCTGCCCGGTGGAGGTTTTTAGCTCTAGAGT
>NZ_JASOMS010000253.1:0-245 GCF_030216865.1 Pauljensenia sp. UMB6358
TTAAGTGGGGGAAGACCCCAATGGCACCAAAGATCTCGCCGAAGAAGTCCTGGGAGGGATTCGCAGGATCGGTGGTAGCTGCGGTAGTGGCGGGAACCGTCGGCATGTGGTTGTTGGGTGCATCACCGCTCTGGGGAATCTTGCTCGGCGTTGCAGCTGCCACATTTGGCTCACTTGGCGATCTGGGTGAATCTCTGCTAAAACGGGACCTCGGTCTAAAAGACATGGGATGGCTCCTGCCCGGA
>NZ_JASOMS010000254.1:0-245 GCF_030216865.1 Pauljensenia sp. UMB6358
TCCTAACAGCTTGCTAGAGCGCTTGAGCGGACGGATTATTCACAAAAAAACGGGAGAAACCTTCCATAAAGTCTTCAATCCACCAGCAGATTATAATGAAGAGGATTATTATCAACGTGAGGATGACAAGCCAGAAACCGTGAAACGCCGTTTAGATGTCAATATCGCTCAAGGAGCACCAATTATTGAGCATTATCGTTCTCAAAATTTGGTTTATGATATTCAAGGAAATCAAGAGATTGATG
>NZ_JASOMS010000255.1:0-244 GCF_030216865.1 Pauljensenia sp. UMB6358
TCATCAAGCTGAAGACCACCCCCGCCGACGCTAAGGAACTCGACCGTCAGCTCACTCTGAACGAAACCGTTCTTCGCACCAAGCTGATGCGTTTGGACAACAAGTAGTAACCCGATAGAACCAACGGAGGAATCATGGCCGGAGACACCGTAATAACGGTAGTAGGAAACCTAACCGCTGACCCGGAACTCAGGTTCACGGCATCTGGCGCGCCCGTCGCGTCGTTCACGATCGCCTCCACTCC
>NZ_JASOMS010000256.1:0-244 GCF_030216865.1 Pauljensenia sp. UMB6358
TGGGAGGAGCTGCACTAGCCGAAGAATGGATGGGTATGTTCGGTGCAAAGGTCACTAAGATAATTCCGTGGGAGGGCCAATGAGGCTAATCGGAACAGAGACCGAATATGGGGTAAGTGATCCAACGGATCCGCATGCTGGCGCCATCGCTCTTTCAGCTGCGGCCGTAAATGCTTACCGTGAGGCTTCGCGAGTTGGCGTTGATTGGGACTATGCCGGAGAAGATCCTCTAAATGACATGAGA
>NZ_JASOMS010000023.1:0-818 GCF_030216865.1 Pauljensenia sp. UMB6358
GTCTTTGTTTCTGCCGGTTATGACGTGTACGCCGGGGCCGTCCCAGGTGGCTATTTTCATGCAGTAGGCGAGGATGGATGAGAATGTTTTTCCTGATCTGACTGCGCCTTGCCAGATGTTGGCGCGGCCGTTGCAGTTGGCGATGGCGTAGGCCTGTTTGGGCGACCAGACGAGGGTGTTTTTCTGGTCGTCCACGGCGGGTTTACTCCTTCTGGGTGATGTTTTGGATGGTTTCGGAAAGACTTCTTAGGGCTGCGAGGGCGTTATCTGTGGCTAGGTCTTCTGTGTTGGGTTGTTCAATGCCGGTTAGGCGTTCGATCTGCCGCATAATGTTCACTGCCCGGTCAACGGCGAATTGGTCCCCACCTAGGGCTTGGGTCATCATTACGGTTAGAAGCGAGTCGTAGCGTTCTAGCTGGAGCGTGTAGAGGCGTTTCGCGTCCGGTTTGGGGACCGTGTCAAGAACAGCCTCAAGGTCTTTCATTACGGTGGATTTACTTACCCCGATTTGTTCGGCGATAGCGTTGACGGATTGCCCCATGAGCCTAAGGTCAAAAACTGTTTTGCGGCGTTGCGCGCGTTCGAGGGCGCGTTGCGTTTTGGCAGCGCGTTTAGCGGCGCGGGCTTTTGCTTCTTCAGCCTTGTTTTTGGTGCCCACGTTTTTTACCGATCCTGCCGGCTTTTTGGTGGGTTGGCTCATGGGGTCCTCCTTCGGTTGTGGTTATTTGACGCGGGTTCTTCCTGTTTTTGCTAGGTAGCCTGCTCCTGCTTTGACTTTTTGGGCGGCGCGGTGGAAGGGGTTTTCGGCGCGGGTGTGT
>NZ_JASOMS010000257.1:0-244 GCF_030216865.1 Pauljensenia sp. UMB6358
GAACATGACTACGTCTTACGAGCCTGGCAAGGAATGGGTTATTCTGCCGTTAGGTCCTGATGGTGGTGCAAGTCAGTTGGTCACAAGGGATGGGACCATAGAAGTGGTCGGTCCCCGCGAAACGGCTGACATCAAGGGTACTGACTTGATGGTTTCTATGGTCCGTAATCAATTGCATCTGCAGTAAAACTAAGGAGTTATCATGCCCGATCCGTCATTGGAATTGGAACGCCTGATTGATGCT
>NZ_JASOMS010000258.1:0-243 GCF_030216865.1 Pauljensenia sp. UMB6358
TCTTGCCGACGAGGTCCAGGGACGGAGCCAGCGTCTCTTCGCCTTCTTCCCACTTCGCGGGACACACTTCGCCCGGATGCGCGGCGACATACTGAGCTGCCTTGACCTTGCGGATCAGTTCAGCTGCGTTGCGGCCGATTCCCTCCGAGGAAACCTCGAAGAACTGGATAACGCCGTCTGGATCGATGAGGAAGGTGGCGCGGTCAGCCAGGCCGACGCCTTCGCGCATGTTCTCGAAGTTGT
>NZ_JASOMS010000259.1:0-243 GCF_030216865.1 Pauljensenia sp. UMB6358
ATTAGGCACCGCCATTCTCACCGCTCTTACTTACAAGTTCTCCCACGAGGTCGTCGGCCGCTTCCTGTTCTAAATATTCGCGCTCGCGCTCCTTGCGGGCCTCGGAGAAACCGAGCTCATCCCACGCCCCCTCACGGCTAATTAGGGGTTTACCCCCGGCAAGCTTTTGTAGTGCGTCTGCACGCTGGGAGAAGGTTGGGGTAGCTGGGTCATACCACTCGACAGCAATACGCGACCCATCAA
>NZ_JASOMS010000260.1:0-242 GCF_030216865.1 Pauljensenia sp. UMB6358
GTAGGTCTTTGGCCTGCCCGGCCTCGCCTCGATGATCCCCCTCTGCACCCACATGTCAAGCCTGCCATCTGTGAGAGCAGGCCAGATAATCTTGAGATCCTGCCTAGAAACATACACATCTAGGCTGGTGACGTGCTGGAGCCTGACTCTGGCGGCTTCCCCTTGGGTGAGATACAGGTGGTCGCAGGTGTTGCACCAGGACTGGTCCGTGAGGCCGCGCCTGGTGGGGTACCGGTAGATCC
>NZ_JASOMS010000261.1:0-242 GCF_030216865.1 Pauljensenia sp. UMB6358
GCTCGGTGGTGCCGAATACGCGCTTACGAACGCGCAGATGACGGCGCTTACGAGCGGCTACCTTACCTTTGCCTTTTACAGAGTAAGACATTACTTACCTGCCTTTCCGGCCTTGCGGCGTACGTGTTCACCCGCATAGCGGATGCCCTTGCCCTTGTAGGGTTCAGGCGCGCGCAGCTTACGAATGTTAGCTGCAACTTCGCCGACGAGCTCCTTGCTGATACCAGAGACGGTGAACTTAT
>NZ_JASOMS010000262.1:0-242 GCF_030216865.1 Pauljensenia sp. UMB6358
CGGTGACGTTGTTCATGTCCGGACGGACCCTCTTAACCCCGCGAATCAGGTAGTCACGGATAGACTGGGGATCCTCCGTACGCGGGTTCTCGTCAGTAACCCACAAAATGTCAGCCCTACGGGCAGCTACTTCAGCTAGATCCTCGCGCTTAGAGGGATCCCTATCTCCGTCTGTACCAAAGACGATGACAACTTTGCCCGAGGTCATTTCACGAACCGATTTTAGAGTCCAGTCCAGCCCT
>NZ_JASOMS010000263.1:0-241 GCF_030216865.1 Pauljensenia sp. UMB6358
GGAATCAGTGGTCGCGACCTTTGTTGCAGGCATAATCGGGGTAGGCATTGCGATCGTGATCCTGCAGTTCATTCCGCTCGAGTCAATGGACATCATATTGCAGGACCGACCGGCGTTCCCCACTTCCGCGGCCGCCGCCGGCGTCGGGATCGCATCTGCAGTTGGCGCTCTGTGCGGCATTATTCCGGCAGTGGCAGCCATCCGGGTGCGCCCGATCGACGCGATTCGCTACTAATCAGCT
>NZ_JASOMS010000264.1:0-241 GCF_030216865.1 Pauljensenia sp. UMB6358
TAGCCTTCGAAGAGTCACGGGAGGCGGCACTAAGCCGCGTCTCCAGCTGCGTGGCGCGAGTATGCGCAGCCGACGCCACAAACAGGGCGAGACCAGCCACCACCAGCGCCAAAATGGCTACGATCAGCGCTACTACAGACATGATTGAATAATATCCGACCGGCCGCTACCGGGAGGCTCGCTCTTGCTGCTGCGCTTTGCCCGCCGCTATCCGCTCCTGCCGCAGCCGCTCTACACCCTC
>NZ_JASOMS010000265.1:0-241 GCF_030216865.1 Pauljensenia sp. UMB6358
AGGGAAACAGCCCAGATCGCCGGTTAAGGCCCCTAAGTGTGTGCTAAGTGGGAAAGGATGTTTAGTTGCTGTGACAACCAGGAGGTTGGCTTAGAAGCAGCCATCCTTGAAAGAGTGCGTAATAGCTCACTGGTCAAGTGATTGAGCGCCGACAATGTAGCGGGGCTGAAGTACACCGCCGAAACCGCGGCAGACAATAGTTTTTGTTGTTTGGGTAGGGGAGCGTCCTGCGCGAGGTGAA
>NZ_JASOMS010000266.1:0-241 GCF_030216865.1 Pauljensenia sp. UMB6358
GCAAAGTTTAAGATAATTAAATCTAAATCGCCTTTATCCAACTCTTCAAGTAAAGCATCTTTAACTTCATAAGCACTCATTTCTGGTTTCAAGTCATACGTTGCAACTTTAGGTGAATCAATTAAACGACGGCGTTCACCTTTAAATTCCTCGTTACGTCCACCACTCATAAAGTAAGTAACGTGAGGATATTTTTCAGTTTCTGCAATACGTAATTGTGTTAAATTGTTATTTTGTGCAA
>NZ_JASOMS010000024.1:0-715 GCF_030216865.1 Pauljensenia sp. UMB6358
CAGCCTCACTAGCAGAACCCGCAAGCTTCGCCGCAGCAGTCGCTTTAGAATCCGCCTCAGACGCAGCCTTCTTAGCCGCCTCAGCCGCGTTCTTAGCCTCAGGCAACTCACGATTAAACCGGTCTATTTCGTCGCCCATTTCGACCATGTCGCCGCGTAAATGCTCTGCACTATTTTTAGCGTCGTCAGCAGTATTAGACGCAGAATCCGCCTTGGTTTTGGCCTCCTCCGCAAGCCGTTTCGCATTATCAGCCTGCGAAGTCACCGCAACAACGGACTTCTTTACCTCGTCGGTCGCACCCAACGCTTTAGCAAGCTCACCATCAACACGGGCCTTCTCGGCCTCAAAATCCTTACCCACCTTAGTAGCATGATCAAAAGCCGCATCAATACGGCCCTTAGCCTCATCTAAGGCCTTACGCGTGGCAGTACCAGCCACTTTAGCCACAACAACAGGCGACAACGCCGAAGCCTTACCCGACTTCGCCCTACACCGTAAAGCCACGTTGTAAGTGCCTGGAGCTAATTCAACAGTCTTAGCCCCGCCCGCCCGAGTGTTAATAGTCCCCACGAATAAATCAGGGGCAACCCCACCAGCCGGGGGTACCTCGCTGTTAGTGTCAATTTTTGTTGAATCCGGGGGGAGATCCTCCGGGGAACCAATTATCCAAATCTCTACAGCCCTAAAATCCTTAGGACACTGCGCTTCATGCTC
>NZ_JASOMS010000267.1:0-239 GCF_030216865.1 Pauljensenia sp. UMB6358
TTCTACACCTCGGGTCGAACCTGCAACGAAACCGCGTACATGTTCCAGGTGTTGGCAAAGCGGCTGGGCACGAACAACCTGCCTGACTGCTCCAACATGTGTCACGAAGCTTCCGGCAAGGCCCTGATCCCCACCCTGGGGCTCGGCAAAGGGTCTGTCACCCTGGAAGACTTCGCCCACGCTGACCTGGTGATCACCCTGGGGCAGAACCCGGGCACTAACCATCCCCGCCAGCTCGG
>NZ_JASOMS010000268.1:0-239 GCF_030216865.1 Pauljensenia sp. UMB6358
GCCCTGGACCGCAAGGATCGGCGCGGCTGTAGTGAATCAGGAGCCTCGGACTTCTCGGCTTGCTCGCTTAGGGGCGCGGAGGAATTTCGGGAAGCTCCCGGCTGCTGGCCGGCGCGGTGATGCAGGTGCGGGTGCGCCGCTCGCCTACGCCTAGAGGAACGCGAAGGGAACTCGCGGTGAGCGGACTGCTGCGCGTCATTAGCACGCCCGACACCATCACGGGGTGAATCTTCATTCAT
>NZ_JASOMS010000269.1:0-239 GCF_030216865.1 Pauljensenia sp. UMB6358
GTACTAGCAGGGGCGGGGGGACAGTTCCGGACCCGATGGGCGCGTTAGAGGCGGAGGCCCCAGGGTTTGCTGACGCGCTTGGGGAGTTCGCCGAAAGGATGCTCACATGAAACAGGCAATACTTGAGCTGCGCAAACTCTTAACCGGGGAGGGGCTGCCCTGTTATGTGGCAGATATGAGAAAACCTGTCCTGACCTCTGCGGACTCATAGTAATCACTGCTGGGGTAGGGGAGAAGCC
>NZ_JASOMS010000270.1:0-239 GCF_030216865.1 Pauljensenia sp. UMB6358
TTCACCTCCTTTGTTCGAACACTACTATTATACCCCCACCACTTACATAAATGCAAATGGTGGAGGTAAATAACGGTTGATTGCTCACTCTCCCAATTTCTCCATCCGCGCAGCAAGAGCCCTATCCCGCTCCACCGCCGAATGCTGATAAATCATTACCGCACCAACGTCGCTATGGCCAGCACGCGCCATAAGGTCGGCGAGAGTTGCTCCCGCCCGCCCGTAAAGAGTTAGCCCGG
>NZ_JASOMS010000271.1:0-238 GCF_030216865.1 Pauljensenia sp. UMB6358
GGTCACTGGCCTGTCGGCAGCGCTGCCCACGCTGATTCCGCTCGCAGTGCAGGCAGTGTTGACTCTAGTGCTGGGCTTGGTCCAGCAGATCCCGTTGCTCATCCAGTCTGGGCTCACGCTTCTGAAAGGCCTCGTTGATGGCGTGCTCAGTGCGCTCCCTATGCTCATTGAGATGCTCCCGCAGATCATTAACACGCTGATTACTGGCATTGTGGAAGCGCTCCCGATGATCATTCAG
>NZ_JASOMS010000272.1:0-238 GCF_030216865.1 Pauljensenia sp. UMB6358
ATTCGTACTGGATCGTCAGGCAGTTCCGTTTTTAAGTAGAGCCACCAATCCAGCATGCGGCGTTGTCGTTCGCCTGATCTGCCGCGGTGGGTTCTGGCGAGCAGTTTGAGCTGGGCGTTGATGCCGCCTTCTAAGCTGTTGGTGGTGGATTTGATCCGCTCGGGCGCAAGGACTCCTGCTGGCGGGTTGAGGTAGACAAACAGCATCTCGGACCGCCAAAGATGGTTGAGGCTGTTGT
>NZ_JASOMS010000273.1:0-238 GCF_030216865.1 Pauljensenia sp. UMB6358
GGCTTAGGCTTGTTGAGCCGAGCGATTTCTTCCGTCGTCCTCACCGAGAGCCCTTCTGCTACGATTCGGTCAGCCAACAGCTCCATTTCATCTGGTGTTGACAAAGAGAGCAGGGCTCGTGCGTGGCCAGCAGAGATCACGCCCGAAGCAACTTTTCGCTGCACGGCGGGTGGGAGTTTGAGCAATCGCAAGGTGTTGGCAATCTGCGGACGCGATCGTGCAATGCGCCTTGACAGCT
>NZ_JASOMS010000274.1:0-238 GCF_030216865.1 Pauljensenia sp. UMB6358
CTACCACGCCGCTAGCCATGGTCTTAGATACCTTGGATTTGCCGGCAAGCTCGTACTATTACACAGCTAAACGCCTAGAGCGGCCTGACAAGCATGCTCGCTTGCGTGAGTTGATCGCTCAGATCGCGCGCGAGGGCTTGTATACGTATGGGTATCGGCGTATCCGTTTAGCGCTTAGAAAGCTTGGGTATGTGGTCTCGGAGAAAGTCATCCAGCGCTTGATGCGGGAAGAGGAAAT
>NZ_JASOMS010000275.1:0-237 GCF_030216865.1 Pauljensenia sp. UMB6358
GGTTAAGAGTCAGGGTCTTACCAACCCTGGCGTCGGCAACTTCACTGCCGGCGATGTAGCCTTCGCGCTCTAGGATGCCCGCAATAGCGAACTTCAGCTTCGAGTAAGGCATGGACACCGACTGGTGGTGCGCCGAGTTAGCGTTACGCAGACGCGTTAGCATATCTGCGATTGGGTCTGTCATAGTCATATTTTTGGGCTTCAGCCCTTCCTCTTCGCGGTTTCCTCTCCGCCAGT
>NZ_JASOMS010000276.1:0-237 GCF_030216865.1 Pauljensenia sp. UMB6358
GGCTGATAATTACTTGGCGAATTTTGTGAAGCAGCTTTCCGCCCTCCCACAGCTAGGAGGACGCGATGAGTGAAAGCAGCGTTGCGCTCGCGGTTTATCGTGAACCTATTTCGGCGCGTATGGAGTATGCGAAAGCGCTCGCAGCTTCCCAGTTGCTGCCTGCCGCGTATGTGCGCCAGCCACAAAATGTTTTGGTGGCTATGGAAGCCGGTGCCGCTCTCGGTTTACCGCCTATTC
>NZ_JASOMS010000025.1:0-661 GCF_030216865.1 Pauljensenia sp. UMB6358
ACTTAGCAATTGCGCAAATGCGGTTCTGGCATGCGAAGCAGTATTACATGCTGCCTAAGGAAGAAACAGAAGCCAGTAAACAGCACGGCTTCCGCTCGGACGATTTTACCCAGTGTCTAGAAGACATCGACGACGCTTACGCGCATATTCTCTCGCTGGGAAAAGCCCTAAAAGGAGGTGAAGAAGAATGAGCGCAGAAGAAGCTACCAGAAAAGCGTGGGCCGAGGCCGTCGAAGCAGTATACAACGCTCGTTCCATGCTTGATAATTACCTAGAAAATGAGGACCAGGCCGGAAGTAAATCCACGATCGAACAACGCGACCACCTTGCTTCTGCAAGTGTGGACGCGGAAACCGCCATCACATTCTTTGCCAGTACGGCGCAGAAAATCGACTTCTTCCTTGAGGAAGCCGAACGCATAAAACGCGCTAACGAGGAACTCTCAGACGACGTGGTCATGGTGCCGGCCTGCATCTGCAACGGAAAATTTATGGAGTCCTTCTGGGATGACCTCATCAACCTCTAACCGCACGGTTACCCGCACCTGCGCCGGGTGCGGGCAGCCCATAAAACTAACCAACACCAACAGCCTCTACAAAACGGACGGCACCCCATGGGCCGTCTACCACAGCGACTGCTACCAAAAGAAGAAACAAAACAG
>NZ_JASOMS010000277.1:0-237 GCF_030216865.1 Pauljensenia sp. UMB6358
GGCTGGGCAGCGGAAGCCGACACGCTCACCGACGCGATTCTTGCGCAGCGTTAAACTCGCGCACAAGGCAGGAGCCGGGCTGGCCAGTTGCCCCTCGTGATGCTTCACTTTTGCCGAGGGGGCGGCCCCACCCCGCGCATCTGCAAGCCGGCGTCCGCCGGTCCATCCATGCGTCCCACATGACACGCCAATAAAGTGCGAGAATAGACCTATGCCTCAGTCCATGGAGATCACTGC
>NZ_JASOMS010000278.1:0-237 GCF_030216865.1 Pauljensenia sp. UMB6358
TCCGCAGCGCGGACAGGTTCCGATCCACGGTGCTTCAGGAGCAGGCAAGGCCGCGGACAGACGCGCCTCGGGTCGCGCTCCCAGGTTGCGAGCCGCCTTCTTCCATACCTCGTCATGGTGGTGGCTGGCGCCGGCCAGAGCGTGAGCTACTTCGTGAGCGATGACGTCTCGAATTTCATCTGGGGAATACAGCGTCATCAGCGACCGAGAAAACGACAGGGTGTGCGTCGTGTGGTT
>NZ_JASOMS010000279.1:0-237 GCF_030216865.1 Pauljensenia sp. UMB6358
GTCCAGACCGCTGAAATCCGCCCGCGCCAGCCGCACCATTTCCGCCGGGGTGGTGCCCAGCTCGGTGGCGGCGTCGTCGTAAAAACGTGCGCCGAGTGCGGCGAGCATCCCGGCACCGCCGTCGTTCGTGGCGGAACCGCCCAGGCCCACCAGAATTTCGGTGGCGCCCTCGTCAAGCGCCCGCGCAATAAGCTGCCCCACCCCGGTGCTATCCGAGCGGCGAATATCGCGCTCCTC
>NZ_JASOMS010000280.1:0-237 GCF_030216865.1 Pauljensenia sp. UMB6358
TCTTTGCCTGCTTTTACATCTAGGCGATTTGCGTGGAGCACCTCTTCAGCGTCTTGCAAAAGCTGGCCAGCGATTGCATTCAAGGCCGCGTTCTTTTGCGCAGTGGTTGCGCTGCGTAGCTGCCGTTGCGCCTTACGTGCGAGCTGTGCTCGCTGCACTATTTGATCGTTCATATTAGAATCCCGCTGCTTCTACATCTGTGGCTCTTACCGACATATCGTCGCGGTGGACTACAGG
>NZ_JASOMS010000281.1:0-237 GCF_030216865.1 Pauljensenia sp. UMB6358
GGCGGTAAGGTCAAAGGTTTCCGGGGTGGGCTGGGCGGTTTCGTAGGTGCGTACGCCTTCGGGCAGTGGTGTCATGGTGGCCTCCAAAGTTTATGTAAGAGCGGTTTTGGATGGTGGCCTAATTATTTTGGGGCCGCCCCCTGGGGCGGGTAGGGCCTGGCCACCAGATGCTCCTACCCGCCCCACTACCGGCTGAAAGCAGTGTTTGGGGGCGGCAAAAGTAAACCGCCGAGGGGG
>NZ_JASOMS010000282.1:0-236 GCF_030216865.1 Pauljensenia sp. UMB6358
TACCCCGACCGGGCCGGCCACCGGGTTCGGCTATATTCGCGCCGGTGGGCCGCTCGCCGGCGGATTGCTTGGTGGCGAATCGCTCGAGGGTGGGCCGCTCGCGGGCGATACCGCTGCCTTAGCGGTAGAAAAATTCGTGGAAAAACCGGATGCGGATACTGCCGCAAGCTATCTGGCGCAGGGTGGTTACTACTGGAACGCCGGAATTTTTGTGGCCCGCGCGGCCACCCTCATGG
>NZ_JASOMS010000283.1:0-236 GCF_030216865.1 Pauljensenia sp. UMB6358
GATAGGGGAGCTGCCTCCAGAGCAGCGCGTCTACATGGCGACCGGCTCGCAGGGCGAACCGATGGCCGCGCTGTCACGCATGAGCGTAGGATCGCACCGATTCGTCACGATCGAACCGGGCGACACTGTGGTGTTCGCTTCCTCACTGATCCCGGGCAATGAAAACTCGGTCTATCGGGTCATCAACGACCTGACTCGACTGGGCGCAAAAGTCGTGCACCAGGCCAATGCGAAGG
>NZ_JASOMS010000284.1:0-236 GCF_030216865.1 Pauljensenia sp. UMB6358
TTTATCTTCATCTGCGGTTTTATTTTTCTCATCATCAGCCAGGTGTTCTGACTCATTATCCTTATCGGCTTTATTATTTTGATTTTGTTTCAAATCTTGAGCCTTGTTTTTATCCTGGATAGACTTTTCATCTTCAGTTATATTTTCTGGGTCAACATCCTGATTGTTCTTATTATGAACTTTGCTCATCTGTTTACCCCTCCTCTTTATCATTTTTATAATATGAATCGATATAG
>NZ_JASOMS010000285.1:0-236 GCF_030216865.1 Pauljensenia sp. UMB6358
TATGATGAATTCCTGCTTTAACCAGCTCTTTAGCAGTAGAGCTGTCAACATATTTGGTGACAGCTATTACTTCTACTGAATTTTTTGAGCGATTGGCTTTTTGAGTAGCTTGCGCTACATTTTCCAAAACTTGATATGTATTCTTTTCTAAATCCATTTTAACGGTTTTTAAAGAAAGGTGGTGTTTCTAATTCATCGTCATCAGAACTAGTGTCTTCATAACGCTCTATAGCTGG
>NZ_JASOMS010000026.1:0-660 GCF_030216865.1 Pauljensenia sp. UMB6358
TGGCGTTCTTCACATCATTTTCTGCCATCTTCTTTTTCTCCTTCAGTGGTTAGTGACAATAGTGAAATTGAGGGATAGTTCATCACGGCCGGTTTGGTCCGGGCCTAGAGGTAGCCGGGTTGGCTCTGAAACATGAGCGATATTGGGGGCTTTCTGGTCCCCAACGAGAGCGTCCTCGACGGCTTCTGCAAGCGGGGCCGCGCTTACCCTGGCCCTGCACCGGGCTTGTACTTTCCACACCCTGCACCCTTCAAGATTCGGATTCCTGACAGGTAGCCGGTCATACACGGTGATCAGGATGGCTGTATCTGGTTTAGGTGGGAAACGATTAAAAAACACGGGCGGAAGACTAAGCTGGTCGTACTGTTCCGCGTATTCTGCGACTGCCGCGTCTGCTAACAGTCTCGCGAGGGTTTCCTGCAAGTCTTTTGCGGTACCTCCGGGCCTCATGTTGCCCTCCTAACCTCAGCTGCGATCAGATCAACCATTGTTTGGGCTTCCTCACGGGCGGGTTTTTCTAAGTACTTGGCGTTGCCGCCTTTAGGGTGCCGCCATGTAAGTTCCTCATGTTGTCTGGCCGCGTAAACAGTGTCGTAGGAGACTGCGGCCTTCAAACCGGTACTGTCTACGGTGACTGAGGCTGTGGCACGTAGAATGCCT
>NZ_JASOMS010000286.1:0-236 GCF_030216865.1 Pauljensenia sp. UMB6358
ACCTTTTCTAGATGGTGCCCCAATGGTTACCACTGGTGGGGCCGGAACCATCAGTTCGGCTAGGGCGGATGCTGCGCTCGCGGAGGTAATTGCCACCACGTCCGCACATTCATATTCGGTTGGCAATTCGCCTACGGGGATCGTGTCGTAAACCGCGGTGCGGGTGGGGGTTAGCCCAAGATTGGAAAGCCCCGTAGCCAACGTCGGTTTCGCCTTAGCAGAGCCGGGCAACCAGG
>NZ_JASOMS010000287.1:0-235 GCF_030216865.1 Pauljensenia sp. UMB6358
GTAATTAAGAAGCTTGTGGCGGATCAGGCATTCAGCAATGAAATGTATGCCAGTAGGATTATTTCTGCTGAGAGTGGCAACCTGGTTCTAAATGGTGATCTGACGGGCGGGCAGGCCCCGTGGAGTAAGGAGCTTAGCTTTATTGCTGATGGTGCCCCTCCTGCCTGTTCGGGGTACTTAAACGCGGATGCGAGGCCTGCCGTTATAAAGCAGGTGCACGGGGGAACCCCTATCC
>NZ_JASOMS010000288.1:0-235 GCF_030216865.1 Pauljensenia sp. UMB6358
GCCGGAACGCTTGACTGAAATGATCCAAGCGGGACTCAAGTACCGGCTCATTCCCAAACGCTTGCGTTTTGTCCACCCCAAGCCCGATAAGCCGGCTAACACTCTCTTAATTGACTTTATGAAAAACGGGCAAGAAAAGGGCCTGCAAGTCCTTCCGCCCCTCTATGTCTATACTAAGGACAATGTTTATACGGAAGAAGTGAAGGCTTATCTCCACCAAGGCTAATAAGCAGTC
>NZ_JASOMS010000289.1:0-234 GCF_030216865.1 Pauljensenia sp. UMB6358
AAGCGGCGCTTCAAGTGGTGCTGGCTCGTTGATGTGCCTGACCCCACCGCCGGCCACCACAAGCGGATCTACGACCAGGTATTTCTCGATGGCACCTACACCGCCGGTGGCTGCCTGATCGTCGCGGCGACCATCGACCACGTGATCGCCTGGCACTGGTGCAAACACGAAACCACCCGCGACTACCAACTGCTGCTTGAACGCATCGAAGCCCCACTCATCGCCGTCATCGAC
>NZ_JASOMS010000290.1:0-234 GCF_030216865.1 Pauljensenia sp. UMB6358
CAATGGCGCAGCATTTGCCTGCCCAAATGCGCTCGCAGTTGGACACTAGTCGGCTCACGCGCGGCAGGTACTCGACCGATGCTGGCATCTACCGGGTTGTTCCCGCAGCCGTCTATTTTCCCCGCAACAAGCAAGAAGCCATTGCTGGAATAAGAGCCGCCCTGAAAGCGAAACTGCCATTGACCAGCAGGGGAGCGGGCACTTCCTGTGCCGGCAACGCCATAGGGCCCGGAG
>NZ_JASOMS010000291.1:0-234 GCF_030216865.1 Pauljensenia sp. UMB6358
TTGCCCCATACTTGGAGGCGATCTTATCCAGGTGGGCAGTGTAGGCGGCTTCGGCCTTCTCGCTCATTTCCTTGCGCTGTGCGCTGGTGATATTGAGCTCGTTAGCAGGGTCTAGGTTGACCCCCTCAACGGCGTCGGTGATGAAGAAGTTCGGGCGGATCGAGTAAGTGGTTTCAGCAGTCATTTGTTCTCTCCTTTCCTTGCTGACACTAATAGTATACTATGGTTCCACAG
>NZ_JASOMS010000292.1:0-233 GCF_030216865.1 Pauljensenia sp. UMB6358
AGAGCGGCCCGCCAGGGCCCGCACTACCTCGGAATGGACGCGTTCGTCCGCACTAATCTGCGCGGGCGTCTCCGGCTCGCTGGCTGCCTGCCTTTCTTCGGCAGACTGGGCCAGGGCTAGCACAAACACGGATCCGAACGTGCGCGCCAAGGCCGCCATGATGCGCGTGCGCAACGGCGGAATAGGCGCCGGGTAGGCGTGCAAGCCCAGTTTGTCCAACCAGTACTGTTCGT
>NZ_JASOMS010000293.1:0-233 GCF_030216865.1 Pauljensenia sp. UMB6358
CCTAAATCTGCCCTTAAATCGTTTCTATGAGTGTCTAGCCATTTGAAACGCTCTTCCAACGTCGCTTCTCGGATTTTAAATGTTACGTCTGAATCTGCAAATAAAGAACCTATGTCCTCATAATCTTGAATTTCTGAGATTGTTGCAGGTCTATGTTCTTCCGTATGCCAATATTTTGGCGCTCCTAAATCTAGCAATTCCTGATTAAGAGCTTCACGCCCCATTTTTTCCTT
>NZ_JASOMS010000294.1:0-233 GCF_030216865.1 Pauljensenia sp. UMB6358
GTCTGCCAGAGCCAGATTTTGGCTTTTCGCCAGATGCAGAATTTCCGATTATCAATGGTGAAAAAGGCAACATCACCGAATATCTTCATTTTGCAGGGGAAAATGGCGGAGCTGCGCGCTTGCATAGCTTTACTGGCGGACTTCGTGAAAATATGGTTCCTGAATCTGCAACAGCAGTGGTATCAGGAAATGTGCCAAATCTTGAAGATAAATTAGATGAATTTGCAAAAGAA
>NZ_JASOMS010000295.1:0-233 GCF_030216865.1 Pauljensenia sp. UMB6358
CGAATTGATAGTACAAAGCCGCTGCCGCCATGTGTTTGCAGGCTTTACCACTATCCGCATAGGGACAGTCACAGGTCATCTTTGACACTTCTTCTTTTGGGTCCAGGTTCAATTGAACTTGATACTTTTCACTACCCCTAACCCAGAAATGATAGGTTTGATCCTTGACATAGTTATCTTCTACCCGGTCATCAGCATAATAGCGATAGCCGCGTTCATAGATTTTTTTAGGG
>NZ_JASOMS010000027.1:0-653 GCF_030216865.1 Pauljensenia sp. UMB6358
CCGACTGAACATTAAAAACGGCTCATTCTGTCAGTCCCACGCGGCATTAATTAACCTGTGGGACTGACAGAACAAGCGCTCCGAGAATACTGTGCCAAAGAAGGCGTAAGTATTCGCGAAAGCGCGCGCATACCCGGCCTAGGCCACTACGACGCAAAAACGCGCACAATCTGGCTGAACAATAAGCTTACCGCCCGTGAGCGCACCCCCGTGCTCTTGCACGAGATCATCCACCACAGGGCCGGCCATGACGGGCCGCAACCCCCGCGTATAGAAGCGCGGGTGAAAGCCGCCGTCGCGCGCCTACTCGTCAACCCCACAATGTACGCTAAAGCGGAAGCAATAACAGGGGGTGCCGCCCGCCTGATCGCAGAAGAACTTGACTTGCCTTGCTGGCTGATTGAAGACTTTCGCACGCTTGTGATACCGACTATGCGAAGTCAGTTTAGTTGAGGTTTGAGATTGGCGAATTTTCGCTTATGTGAGCGGAGGCCCACCTCTGGAGACGAGTAAGGGATGGGCCTCAACTATGCGTACACCAAATCCGATTGGCTAGGCTAAACCGGAGCCGTCAGACGATTTTATTCTACCAAATGCCTTATGCGCACTCATAAGGCGGCTTGTTGTTTTGTATAAAGTGCCTTATGCGTGGC
>NZ_JASOMS010000002.1:0-282734 GCF_030216865.1 Pauljensenia sp. UMB6358
GCACCCACGCCAGAACCAGCACCCACGCCAGAACCATCGCCCACGCCGGAACCTGAGCCCTCGCCAGAACCAGCACCTTCGCCGGAACCAGCACCCACGCCAGAACCAGCACCCACGCCAGAACCATCGCCCACGCCGGAACCTGAGCCCTCGCCAGAACCAGCACCCTCGCCGGAACCTGAGCCCTCGCCAGAACCTGCACCTTCGCCGGAACCTGAGCCCACACCCCAGCCGCTTGCTCAAACAGGCGCAAACCTCGCACCGCTAGGCGTAGCCACGCTACTAGCCGCAGGTGGTGCAGCCGCCCTCGTAGCTAAGCGACGCAAAAACTAACCCCACAGGCCCCTCCAAGAGATAGTTAAGGCCCGCACCTTTTGGTGCGGGCCTTAACTCTGTGCGCGCACAACCTACGTAGTAGGTATGAGCGAAAACCAACTGCACAAACAAGGAACTGCATGAGGAACCTATCACCCCTGCGATACCCCGGCGGAAAAGTACGCCTCGCACCCTTTTTCGCCCAGCTCCTCGCTATCCAGGACCCCGTTCCCACCCGATACGCAGAACCCTTCACTGGAGGCGCTGGCGCAGCCTTACGCCTCCTCGACGAAGAATGTGTCTCCCACATCCACATCAATGATGTCCACCCCGGCATCGCGGCCTTCTGGCGCTCCGTAACTACTCACTCCGATGAATTTATCCAGCTCATCGAAACAACGGAGGTCACTATCAGTCAATGGCACGAACAGCGCGCAATCTTTGAAGCGGGTCCCAATGGAGACGATCTCGCCCTCGGCTTCGCCACTTTCTTCCTCAATCGCACCAACCGATCTGGCATCCTCACTGCACGCCCCATCGGTGGACTCAATCAGACCGGCAGATGGCTCATCGATGCCCGCTACAACAAACAAGGACTCATCTCGCGCATCAAACGCATCCAAGAATTAGCCGACCACATCACCGTGACCGAGCTTGATGCGCTCGATTTCCTTGACAGTATCGAGCACTACGAGGACAACATCTTTGTTTACGCTGACCCCCCATACGTCGTCCAGGGGAACAAGCTCTATCTCCACGCCTTCAATGCTGACGACCACAAAACCCTCGCCGATAAAATTCTGAGCGCTCTCTACCCTTGGGTTCTCACCTACGATGATGAAAAAATCATCTGGCAAGATCTATATGGAGGCGAACGTTGTGCTCGCTTCAACCTCGCTCATACCGCACAAAACAGTCATATCGGGACAGAAACCATCATCTACGGGCCAACGATTAACGTTCCTCGCACTCAGGAAATCACCCCCGGCGTACAAGCCAATTGGATCTAACCTCATTAGCCAAAAGACTCAATCGGCGTACTCATGACGTCGCGAACGCTCTGGGTCAAATGAGCACCGAAGGGACGAATCGCAACCTCTCTCTGGCCCCTTCCAGGGATAGTTAAGGCCCGCACCAAAAGGTGCGGGCCTTAACTCTGTGCGCGCACAACCTACGTAGTAGGTATGAGCGAAAACATTACTATTTACACCACCCCGCACTGTCCAGGGTGTGCCCTGACCCAACGCAAGTTGGACAAGGCAGGAATCACCTACAACGCCATTGACTTAAGCAAGCGACCCGACCTGGTAGAACAGTTCAAAAACGAAGGCCTCCTATCAGCCCCGATCATAGAAACCCAAACGGGTCGCTCATCTGGGTTTAACCCCCAGCGCATCCGCGAAATCATCGCCCTGGCCACCCCTTACACCAAACCAGACCAGGCGGGCCGCGCAAACAATACCGGCCACACAAGCGCTGTCAGCACCCCCAGCCACACTAGGAACCTCGATCACGGTGTAACCACCGAGCAAGGGCGCGGGCTGTGAAAACGACACTCATCGCCGCAGCCCCGCTCATGCTCTTGCCCCTCATGATGACTGGAGGCGGAGCCGAAGGAGCAGGAGCGGGCCTAGAGGGAGTGCCCCCCGAATATGTGCAGGCCGTGATGAAAGCGGGGAGTATCTGCACCGAAATCACGCCCAGCCTCATCGCTGGACAAATCGAGGCTGAATCCGGGTGGGACCCGAAAGCGCTCAGCCCAGCAGGCGCACAAGGTATCGCTCAGTTCATGCCCGCCACATGGAAATCTCACGGGATAGACGCAAACGGGGACGGGGTGGCCGACCCGTTCGACCCTATCGACGCTATCGCCAGCCAAGGCCAGTTCATGTGCAAGCTAGTAGACACCGTGAAAGCCTACGTCGCGAGCGGGCAAGCAACAGGAAACGTGGTTGATCTTGCCCTGGCCGCATACAACGCGGGACCGGGAGCCGTCCAACAATACCGGGGCATACCCCCCTACTCTGAAACCCAAAACTACGTAACCAAAATCAAACAGCTGGCCAAAAAATACACTCAAAAAAGTGCTTCAGCCTCGTCCGTAGTGGCCACTGCCCAAAAATATCTTGGCACCCCCTACAAGTGGGGAGGCACCAGCGCGGATGGACTGGACTGTTCGGGCCTCATCGTGCGCGTCTACACCGACCTCGGCAAACCCCTCAACGCGCGAACCGCCCACGACATCATCACCCGAGCAGGCACACCCATAGACCAATCAGCCCTACAACCAGGCGACCTGATCGGCTTTTCCACTCCGGGCAGTGGCCACTACCACCACATCGGCATCTACGCAGGCAAAGACCCCAGTGGCAAGCGGCTCATGATCCACGCCCCCGACGTGGGCGGACACGTCGAACAAATACCCCTCGACACCCCCTACTGGCTCAGCTTGCACTGGCAAGCCGTCCGCATCTAACCAACCAAACAACCATTGAGGAGTCCAACAGTGAGCTACATAGTACGAGCTGGAAATCTAGCAGGCCCCGTCAAACTCACCCGAACCGAGGACGGCACCCACCAGGGTCGCGTAACCGTGATCGTTAATGACCGGGCTAAAGACCCAGAAACCGGCAAGTGGGAAACCGTGGCCACCACCGGCTACTACCTACGAGTCCACGGGCAGGCTGCCGTGAAACTCAAAGACTTCCAAGAGTTAAACGGCAACGCCGCCATCATCTTCACTGGCACCTACCACGCGCGCACCTACACCAGTCAAGACGGGCAAGAGCGAGTAGCTCACGACGTGTGGGTAGACCACATCGGGGCAGACATTGCCCGCCAAGAACTACACATCAGCACCCACAACTCCACAAACAACTAACCAAGGGGAACACCCATGACCCGCACACTCGACCGGGCGCACCCATGCGAGACACGCAAGACAAGAAAGCGGAAGCGCGACTGCTACTGCCACACCTGCCGAAAATGCTTCTCTTCGTTGGGCATCGCTCGCCACCGATCCGGACACCTCGACCGGCTGGAGGAGTGCCTCATCACATACTCGAACGGCGACACATACCGCCACTCGATGGCGCGAGACATGCAATGACTAGCACCTCAGCGCGCAGACATACCCCATAAACGCGCTGTAAGGCACCTAGAACGCGCGAACAACTAACCAGGAGATTCAAATGGACAACCAATACACCACGCTAGAACTCGTAGAAACCCTCATCGAGCAGGTCCAAGCCCAGCAAGACCAGATCGAACAGCTCTCACAACGCCTCCAGGCTCTTGAAGCTCAAAGTGGCAAGGTAGGCAACTAATCATGGCCACCCGCAGCAAAGAAGAAGCCAAAGAAGAACGCGAAGCCAAACTCGCCAAAGCTCACGAAGAAATCGCCGCAGCAGCTGGCCGGTTCAAAGACACCCAAACATGGAAAGACATGCTGGACTACATGGCGAAAATGCCCCAGTACTCCTTCCGCAACCTCGTGTGGCTCCACACCCAAGCCCACCAGCGCGGAAGCAAGGAATCATCGTTTGCTTCCTACACAGCGTGGAAAAAGCTAGGTAGACACGTCCAAAAAGGAGAAAAAAGCTACCACGTCCTAGCACCCGTCACCTACAAGCTCCCCTTCCTCAAAGATGAGGACCGGCCAATAGACAAAAGCGAGCTAGAAAAGTACGACAAGAAAGACATTATCTGGAAGCCCGCCGTCACAGGGTTTACCGTGCGCCCCACGTTTGGCTACCACCAAACCGAAGGTGAACCGATCAAAGGCAAAGACCTACCCCAAGTAACCGGAGAGCGCTCTGAGCAGTTATGGCAGCGCGCGAAACAGATTGTGGCTGATCTTGGGTACAAGTATGAAGAAACCACGCGCAAAGCTCTTGGTGGCGCATACGGGGTAACAATGCGGCCGATGATCGAGGGGCAAGGTGAGAAAGCCATCGCGGTAGCCACCGACGCGCCTGAGGCCCACCAGTTCAAGACTCTTATTCACGAGATCAGTCACGCGCGACTCCACATGGACCAAGCAGATCAAACTGAGTCCATGCATAGGGGGATCAAAGAAGTAGAAGCCGAATCATGCGCCTACCTAGTCAGTAAATACTTCGGCCTCGACACAGCCGAATACTCCACCGGATACATCGCCGGGTGGGCAGACGCAGACGAAAAAACCATCCTCGCCACCGGGGAACGGGTAATCCAAAACTCGAACTGGATCATCGACCAGCTCAACCCGCAAACACCCAGCGACGAAGCAGTAAACACTTTGCAACGCACCCAAACCAGGCAACAACAACAAGAACAATCCCAAGTAGAAGAAGCACACGAAACAACACCCACACGCTCAAAACCACCCTTGCCCGGTATTGGGGAGGTGCCGCAGCTCAAGAAGCTGGATCACCCAACCCAGCACCCCACCACCCGGCGCACACCACACCAAACCGCGAGCCTATCCCTACACAGATAGGAACCAGCAAGCAGGTAACACCATCAGTGGCACCAAGTGGAAATGGGGCATATTCATGGCTGAGAAGTGGACGTTAGCGTCATTCTTTGCGGGAATCGGAGGGATCGACCTCGGATTTGAAGAAACCGGCAAAGTAAAGACGATTTACGCCAATGAGTTCGATCCATATGCCGCCCAAACGTATGAACAGAACTTTGATCTCACAGTAGATGGGCGCGATATTCACGAGGTTCTGCCCGAAGAAGTACCCGATGCCGATATCTTTGTCGGCGGTTTCCCCTGCCAGGCCTTTTCAGTGGCGGGATACCGTCAAGGGTTTACCGACAAGAAAGGTCGAGGCGATCTTTTCTTCGAATTGATGCGGATTATCGCAGTGAAGAAGCCTCGCGTCATCTTCCTTGAAAACGTGAAAAACCTAGTGAGTCATGATCGTGGGAACACATTCAGAGTCATCCTCGAAGCGCTGAAAGAAGAGGGATACCACTACCGCTACCAAGTATTGAATGCGATGGAATATGGGAATACTCCCCAGAACCGTGAGCGTATCTACATTGCCTGCTTCCGGAATGAAGCAGATTGTGCGCGATTCTCATTCCCAGATCCGATTCCGCTAACAAAGAGTCTGTCAGACATTATCGATTTCGATCATGAGGTGGGTGAGCGCTACTACTACACCGCCGGAAAATTCAAAGGCGACGTGTATGAGCAGCTTGAGGCTGCGATGGACGATCCGTCAGCCGTCTATCAATGGCGTCGTCGATACGTACGTAAGAACATGTCTGGTGTTGTCCCGACTCTGACCGCAAACATGGGCGAAGGAGGACATAACGTTCCCATCGTCCGCGTGAGAAGCGGTATCCGTAAGCTGACTGCTCACGAGTGCTTCAATACGCAGGGTTTCCCACTTGATTTCAAGCTTGCAAAGCAAGCCGAGTCACGTCTGTACAAGCAGGCAGGAAACTCGGTGTGCGTTGAGGTTATTCACCGCATTGCCGAGAACATCGTCCGCGCCCTGAGCAACTGATCACCATTTTTAGGGTGGGCGTTTGGTGTTGCCTTAAGGCTTTGACATGGTGGGTGTTGAGATTGACTCTACGACAGCAAGGATTGCGAGCAAGCTCTACCCTGATGCGAAGATTCTCAATGAGTCTTTCGGGGATACCCGCCCTGACTGGTGGTGCTGACACGGGCAGAATCGTTCGTTTATGAACGCCCCTTGTACACCTGTGAACGATGATTTACATCGACGACAAGAACTACCATTACATCATCTTCAATGAGGCACACGAGCCGATAATCTCCAACTCGGTAACGCCACAGTCCTGCCAGGTTTCCAGTCAGACCCTTCCCCTGCATCCGAGGGTCATCAAGCTCTGAAATCTGTCGAAGTTTAGCGACGATACGTCGAGCTATTGGCTTATCCAGCTTCGCCAAAAAGCGTTGCGCGCCTTTATCGACCTCAACCTTCCACGCCAAGGTCAGCCTCCAACTCATCAAGGCTTACAGTTTCAAGTCTGCCAGCACGCCAATCTTCAACCTTTTGCATGAGGCCATACTCGTATTCAAGGCGATCAATCGACTCTGCGAGAGCTTGGGTGAGGTAGTAAGTTTTCGTTCTGCCTGTCATCGACGCAAGGCGGTCATATCGACCTGCAAGGTCTTGCGGAATACGTAGTGCTGCGACTGATGTTGCCATAACTCCTCCCAAGTGTTTACGTGTAAACATCTTAGCTGGTTCCCGCTTCTTATTCAATCTCTGGCGATCGTTTTTCGGGGAAAGAGTATTGCCTGGAGATTCTCATTATGAGTCGGGCACCGGTGATGTGTGTCGTGGTGGCCCAATACGCAGATCCAGCGCTGTTTGGTCCACGCCCAGCGCCTTAAGCAGCGAGGGTAGCGAGACTCTCTCAGTGAAGATTCCTGCCGCTATGAAACGGGCGCTAACAGCCACGGCAGACAAGGAGAACATGACCACTAGCGAGCTAGTGCGCGCCATGCTCACCAAATCACTCATAGACGCATAGCCACTAAGCAGGTAAACCCACGGTTTTCGCTACACACCCCGCGCAATGCGGGGATAACCCCTACACACTAGCTAACAGCGCCACAATCACTGACGCAGACATCGAGCACGAATTTAGCCCCTACGACTGAGAGTCCAGACGAGTGTGCATTATCGACCGATAACGCACACCACAACTACCGAAACAAGAAACCGCTTAAAACCAAGCAAACAAAACGTGCAAAACTAGCGCCCAAAACCCGACCCGTTCAGAACCACCACCCATTGAGTAACGCACGCGCCCGCGATAGAATTAAAACAATACGGGGAGACATTATGAGCGTGCCAACACAACCGCGATTAGTAACTCAGGCCGCAGTACGCGAGGCCATATCGTTTGCAGATGCGGCGCTGGCTTTAGCTGGCCACACTATTACTGACGCCTACATTAGAGATTTGCTCGAGCAGTGTTTATCTGGACAAATCAGCGACACTGAATACATCGCCCTAGCCACCCAGCATATCGACCGCACGCGCACGCGATAGAATTAAAACAATACGGGGAGACATTATGGACACTTTCGACATCGAGCAACGTTGGCCTGATCTATTCGAAGGTCTTGAGCCGTCACAACAAGAAATCGTCCTAGACACACTCGCCTTGGGTTGGCATGAAGGCAATGAACCAACTCGGCGCGTTGTCAAGAACCTAACCGACTACATGCGCGGGGAAATAAGTGCGGACGAGTATCTAGCGCGCGCAATTCCACTACCCGCCAACGCGTGAAATGCCCACATCGTTCGACTCTTGGGAGTCGTACTTCTATCCAGAGACGTATGACTCTGCCACCAAGCAGGGAGTTTTGCGAAACCTACTTGGGTGCCAAAGCGTGGAGCAGCTTAAACAGACGGAATTCGAAGTTTCTTCACTACGAATAGTAGCTCTGCGAACCAGCCCGACATTAGTGGCGCACACCTTTGACGCACAGCATGTACGAGCCGTCCATAGGTACATCTTTCAAGATATTTACGAGTGGGCGGGTCAGTATCGAACAGTGGGGATGGTGAAGGGGTTTTCGTCGTTTGCTGATCCAACCATGATTGACCGTTACTTAAACGACATGCATAGGAAAATCACGCAAACTGCGTGGAACACGCTGGATAAAACAGGCTTTAGCGCGCAGATCGCGACCGTTTACGCCCTACTTAACCAAGCCCACCCTTTTAGAGAAGGTAATGGTCGAGCAGGCAAAGCCTTTCTGCACCACGTTGCCCAACTATCTAACTACACGCTACGGTTCGACCAGGTCACACCTCGCCAATGGAACCAAGCGAGCGCCTTATCTGGCCCAGACCTTGGCTCTTACGAAGTAGTGCCCGACTCGCTCATTCCAGTCTTTGAGCAAATATCAACCCCAAAGGCGACCGTTCGCCCACCCTTGCCCGGCATTGGAGAGGTCCCGCAGATTAAGAAGCTGGATCACCCAACTCGGCACGTCGCGCCTCAACCGCGTCAAAGCAGGGGCAGGAGTCACGGTTATGGACGGGGGATGTAATGAGTCTTATTGGTTATGCGCGGGTGTCTACTCTTGAGCAGAATCTGGACGGACAGCTAGAGGCTCTCACCCAGGCAGGGTGTAGTCGTATCTTCACTGACCATGCTTCGGGAGCTAAAACCGTGCGCCCCCAGTTAGACAAGGTGATGGACTACTTGCGTGAGGGTGACACGCTTGTGGTGTGGAAACTCGACCGCTTAGGCCGCTCACTGCCCCACCTTGTTGAGGTTATTGCGGACTTAGATAAGCGTGGCATTGAGTTTCGCTCTCTTACCGAATCGATTGACACTACTACTCCGGGTGGGCGTTTGGTGTTCCACATGGCCGCAGCCTTTGCCCAGTTCGAACGTGACCTTATTAGAGAGCGAACCCGAGCGGGCCTTGCTGCCGCGCGCTCCCAAGGACGGCTTGGAGGCCGGCCCGCGCTCATGACGCCTGAACGGTTAAAGACCGCTAGAGCCATGCAAGAAAACGGGTCTAATAACGCTGAAATTGCCAGGGTACTCGGCGTCAGCCGCTCCACCGTCTCAAGAGCCTTAAACCCTCATAAATAGTTAAGACCCTCGCTAATGCCTGAACTTATGCCCGCTAGCGCGGGGAGTAGATAAGCTAAAGCTCTGGTCATCGGCGTCATCCTTATAAGCGGAGCGTCAACGGCCAGAGCAACTGGTAAACAGTTTATATCTACTCTTAGTTAAGGTCCACCGCCCGGCGCGCATCGTCGCGTTTCATCGCTCCAATCTCGAAGCGTGCACTATTGGCAGTGCGACTATGTTCAACAACCTTCAATCAGCACTATCCGCCATCACTTCAAGAAAACAGGAGTGGCTTTGTCCGGCTAACCATTAACAAACAACACAGATTGAAGTACTATGTACTAAAGGCATGTTAGGAGGTAGAAATATGGCTTTTTCAATCAGGCTTAGCGAGAAAGAACGCAAGCTAGCCACGAGCTATTCGCACTTGCACGGGATTTCTTTAGGTGAAGCATTCAAGCAAGCACTGTTCGAACGTATCGAGGACGAATACGACGTACAGATAGCCCAAGAAGCTCTGGACGAGTGGGCACGGGACGGATATAAAACAACTCCCATAGAAGAGTTCTGGGAGGAGCTTGACAATGAGCAGGTATGATGTCGAGCTATCCGATCGATTCAAGAAAGAATTCCGCAAGCTCGATGGATACACGCAAAAGATAATTCGAGGCTGGATTAACAAAACTCTTGTTGAAACCGATAACCCGCGTATTCACGGCAAAGCCTTAACAGGCAATCTCGCTGGCTTATGGCGCTATCGCATCGGCGACTATCGACTCATTGCCGAGATCAAAGACGATAAGCTTTCTATCTTGGCTATCTCCATCGGGCACAGACGCGAGATATACCGCTAAGCAAAAACGGCTAGGAAGTTTCCTAGCCGTTTTTAACGTGATGTGGCCACGCGGTGCGTGGCCTTGTTTCTTTTGTGCCACTGGTGGTGGCAATTGTGGAGCGCGTGAGCGCGCACTCTTCTTGTCTCCGGGGTTTTTTCCTGCTGGCTTTCGAGTCTACGTCGCGCGGTCTGCCCGTCAAACGCTTCGCGTTCAAGTGGGTGCGGGCTTTCACGGCATAAACCACTTCGTTTTTTATTCCATGACCCGCGCCCACTTGCCAAGGGTGACGGGCAGACCTTGTCCGCGACTTATTGACTCCGTGCCAGCCGGCAAAAACAAAGTCACAACCGACACAGCACCTAGAGGAGTCATCATGGATAGGGACTTGGCGCTATTAAAGGAACGCATAGATGAGTTCATAACCAAACTAGATAGTTTGGTTCAGTCGGATTACTCGGAAGAGTTGTCTGAATATCTTGACGATTGTTGGGACATTGAGGTTACTTTCAATATGCAAGGAGAGTTCAACGGGTTCAGCTTAGCGGTGGCTATTGGTGGGCCGAACATTTACATCTCTTACCATCGTTGCCAAGCCGTGGCAACGATTAGCGGTTCGTGGGGCACGATCAACTATCAAGACTGCCTTGGCGCTGATGTGAGCGATGCTCTCTGGGATGCAGGAGAGCGTTTAGCAGAACAGGCGACATACGCGATCGAACGCCGCAGCCGCAACTCGTGGTCACACGTGGCATAAGAACACAGGGGGCGTGCTAACCCAAACGGGTTAGCACGCCCCTGTTCTTACTACTCGTCTTTAAAGAGCGCGCTTGATGGGGGCGCGGCGATCTTCTTGACCTTGGGTAGTTTTGCTACGTCGAAGAATCCGGCTACGTTGAGGTCGCGTGTGGTCCAGCCCGTAGCAAGCGCCGCCTTGTATGCCTTCTTGTATGAAGATACGACTGCTTCAAGTTGGATCATCGCCTGGCCGAGGTTACGCACTGCGTCCTCCCGGTTCTCATCGTGGTTTAACAGTTTGGTCACTGGGTCGAATGGGTTTGACATTCAAAGTTTTCCTTTCACTTCACAAAAAGCCACGGGTTAATGGCTTCGCCCGTTACGTAGGTTGTGCGCGCACACATGCGCACAACCACCAGACCAAACCGAACCGAACTCGCAACGCGCTCAGCCGCGCGTAGGCGACGACTATCAAGAGTGATCGTGTCTCACAGCGAAGCGGTGCGCCACTGCGCTTCACCATCGCAACGACAGGCGTAGCCACGCACCTTAACGTCGCAACGCTAGGCGCAACCGTGCCCCTCGCCGTCGCATTCGCGCGTGCTCCGCGACTCACTCCGCTGCTCATCGCGGACAGTGGTCAAGCCACATCCATGTAGCTTGCACCCCTAGCCAATCAAACGCACAAGGTGCGTTTCCCTCGCGCCCTAGCGCACACGACAGTGTGCGCGGTCGCCTGGGGAGCAACGCTAGGCGCAACCGTGCCCCTCGCCGTCGCATTCGCGCGTGCTCCGCGACTCACTCCGCTGCTCATCGCGGACAGTGGTCAAGCCACATCCATGTAGCTTGCACCCCTAGCCAATCAAACGCACAAGGTGCGTTTCCCTCGCGCCCTAGCGCACACGACAGTGTGCGCGGTCGCCTGGGGAGCAAGCTATATGATAATGGTACCATTATCAGGCTTGCAGGTAGACACGAGGTTCTACCTGGGGCACACTAGGAGTGTGATCCCTTCGGGTCGCTACGCTGAGGAGACTGAGACTGATGAGTGGGTCGGACAAGCCGGATAGGCAGCGCGTTGCATCGCGCGATGTTCGTCGCGCTCCCCGATCGATTAACGGCCTTCAACGTTCGTCGTTGCGTGTTCACCTCACAAGTAAAGAGCGGGCGTTGCTTGAAGCTAAGGCGAACAATCAAGGCTGGTCACTCTCACGCACTCTCGTCCACGCTGCGTTGCATCCAGCTTCGGCACAAGAAATTGATACCGACAATCTTGCAGAGGTTATTACCGACTTGCGCGATTACCGTCGCAAGCTCACCGGCTTGGCTAACAACCTCAACCAGCTCACTCGCTACGCTCACGTCAAAGGGGAGTTGCCTAAACATATTGATGATGTGCTAGGCCAGGTTGAGCGTAGCGTTGATGAGATCAACTATTTGCTTGCGAGTGTGCGCCGATGATGCCCAACATTGTTGATGGTGGCGACACTGGTGGTCTCATGCGTTACCTGGTTGGTCCTGGACGCGCGAACGAACATGTCGAGCCGCACTTGGTGGCTGGCTCAAGGACGATCATGAACAGGTGGGGCGACTGGTCAGAACTGTCGCTTGCTCAAGCAAGCGAGATAGCGAACTATCTCGACTCATTCATGCACGAGACCGAACGCTTCGTGAGCGGACCTATCCGCAAGTTTGATCCTGAAATGGGTAAGACACGCGTCGCTGATTACGGTCCAAACCACGTGTGGCACTGTTCTTTGTCCCTGTCCCCCGATGAGGGTCCATTGTCTGAGGACAAGTGGGCGGCAATCGCGCGCGACTTCATGGACGAGATGGAGTTCACCGCCGCGTCAGGCAAGGCTGAGTGCCGGTGGGTGGCGATCCATCACGGCACGTCTAAGAACGGTGGGGACCACATTCACATTGCCGCGAACATTGTTCGCGAGGACGGCACGAGGTGGAACTCGTGGAACGATCAACCACGTAGCCAGCGCGCGTGCAACACGCTTGAGCACAAGTACGGGCTACGCATTGTTGAGTCGCGCGAACACGCGCGCAGCTCCAAGTGTGACAGCGCTCAAGCACTCAACGCTGCACGGCGCGCGGGCAAGCAGGTGACCGACCGGGCCGCGCTTGAGTCACGCTTGCGCGCAGCATCTAAGGCTGCGACTAGCGAGGTGGACTTCATTGCCCGCGCCCGTGGCCTGGGCGTGAGGTTGCGCCCACGCTTTGCTAAAGGCCGCACCGACGTGGTGGTGGGCTACTCGGCTGCGCTACACACTAAGCCGGGCGTCAAGACGCAATGGTATGCGGGCGGTTCCATCGCGCGTGACCTCACGCTTCGTGCGCTGCGTGATCGTTGGCCAGACACTATCGAGTCCGCCACTGACGCGGTGGGCGCGTGGCAAGACGCATGGAAGGGCATGCCCCTGTCAGGCGGCCGCCGCTCATACACGAGGGAGGAATGGCTTGGCCACAAGCGCGGCCTGGACATCTACCGCGACCAGCTGAGCAACGTTGATCCAACTGATCGATTGGCTCTTGCTAACGCCACTAATGATGTGGCTGGTCTACTCGCTGCCGCTGCACAGCAACCAGACTTAAGCGATGAGATGAGAGGCGCGCTGGACTACTGCGCGCGCCAAGTGGGGCGTAGCGGGCAACTCAAACAACGGCCCGCACAAAAGAGTGGGACAAGCCCGTGGGTTGTCCTTGGAGCCCAACTGCTCAGCACCGCTGTTACTCCAAAGAACAGTGAAGTCTCCTACGCGCTTGCCCTGGTGGCAACAATGGAGCTAGTAAAAGCGTTGGCCGACCTATACCGGCAAGCCCAACAGGCCAACACTGCGGCCGCAATGCTGCGTGACACGCGCGGCGTGTACGAGCGCGTGCGCATGGAAGCCCCCTATCTGCAAGCCACTACGCAGTTGCAGGCTGAGCCGGTGCCTTTGCAGCAAGACACGCTCCCGGAAATCACGACTGAGCCGGAGCCGCCACTTTCACCTGAGCAGATCATCGAGCCGGCAGTGGCGCGGGCCAGCGTAGGTGAAGAGGCGGAGATTGAGCGTATCGGCCAGCGCACCCCTTGGCTTGCCACTCCCCAAGGCTTTACCACTCCAACAGAGCACAGTGATAGTCGCACTAACCATAGTCACCGCGATTACATGAGCGAACTACGTCAATCCCTATTCCAAACCCCGGCCCAAGCCCAAGCAAGCGAGAACCAGGGCACGCAACAAGAACAAACCTCCACGAGCGGGACAGACGCTAGTGAAGCAGGTAAACGCTCCAAGCCGCCACTACCTGGTATTGGAGAGGTCCCGCAGATTAAGAAGGTAGGCCCCACCCGCCACCGGAGCAAACCAACGTGGCTACCACCCAAGCGTGGTGGGCAGTCCCGCTCCAGGTAGTGCGCGCACAGTCCACGTAGCGGGTATGAGTGAAGAAGTAGATACCCCTGGCCTGTACTACCCCACCGTGGACGTGTTCGTTCGTGATTTTCTTGTGCGCATCTACGAGCGCGCCTTACCTAAAGGGCGGATGACGTGGTGTCCGCAATGGTGGAAGCATGATGAAGCGGTCTACCGCTTGCAAGCCTTATGGCTTGCTTGGGAGCACATGCGCGTCCACGATGGACCGCTAGCAGCTGCGCAGTGGCTGGTAAGCTACGCTGATCCAATCATGGCGGTACTACTCGACAATGACGGCCCCTTCAAAGGCTGTAGCGTCGAGGGCGGGCATCGCGACATGCGGCCTCACCCTGATGGGGAGCTTCCTTGTGAGCCAGCCGCTCCTGACATTATCCAGCCGCGCGAATAATGACGAGCGGCCGACACTATGTAGTGTCGGCCGCCCTCTCACTCGGTCTACATGTGGCGGGTCTGTACACGCACCGCCTTCTTACTTGGCACTCGCGCGGGAGTAGTGTTCGTCTTACCGCTCTTGCGCGTGGCCGTCCTAGCGGGCTGGTGTAGTCCCGTGTCGGCAGTCATCGCCGCGCGCACCGCCTGCGGGTCTGCTCCCTGATCGAGCAAAGACTGGGCGTGCGCCTGTCGGGCCTGCATCGTATCCCACGCCACCTCAGCGCCGCGCCCGGCATGCTTGGCTTCGCTCATCTCTTTCACCGCTACGCCTTCTGCACCCTCGCTAGACTCGCCCGCCTTGAGCTCCTGCCTCGCCTCGCGCCCTTCTCGGCCTTCAACGCCCGCCTGACGCTGAGCGTGAGCGGCCATGCCAACGGCTTCGGCGTACATCTGCTCAGCTGCTTGAATGTCGGGATAAATATCGCGCACCCGCTGCGCGATATGAGCGTCCCCGTCTAGCCACTGGGATAAGTCTTTTTGCCAGAGACTATTGAGCCAATCCGGGGCAGTGTCCTTCTGCTCTTGCACGTAGTCCAAGATCGCCTCGGCCCGATCCTGGCCCACCATCTGATAGTCCCCGTCCTGATAGGCCCGGTACAACACTTCTTGCACGGCCGGTTTTAACTCGGCCGCGTCCTCACCATCGAGCACGGGAGCGTCCTTCAGTGCCTCGTCCACACTGGGAATATCACCTGGTCTTGCCAGCGGGCCGTGAACGTCAATGCCCCACCGCTCTTTAGCCTCCCTCTCACACCTGCGCGCAGCTAACTCTGCCTGGGGGTCAATATCGCTAAAACGGCGTGCCACCCCGTAAACGTAGGCTGCGTCATCTTCGACGGCGGTGTGCCACCACTTATCGTCAAGGGCTTGAGAGTAAACCTTTTGCGCTAACAGGCGCTCATCCTCAATCGCCCTTCGCAACGCTCTCTCATGCTGGACTGAGGATTGTTCAGCCTTGCGTAAGGCTTGTTCTCTGCGCATGGCCATGAAACGGCCCACCGCCATCGCTACCCGCCATGCGCGCACCATTTCCGCGCTGGTCTCATTCAACACGTGATCTGCCATAGTATTCTCCCTTAACTACTTGCCCGGCTGATAATCTTCCTGGTCCCAAAACGGGATCAGTCGCACCAAAGTGGCTACCGCGCCCGAAGCGAACACCCACGCCCTGCCTTGCGGTAGTGCCTGCAAGTCCGACACGGTGGCAATAGGCCGCTGTTGGGATGCCTTAGATGTTGAATACGACCTGCCCTGAGAAGAACTTGAAATCTGGGTAGAGTCCACCCAATGTGTACCAATCAGTTCTGAGAGGTTGCGCAAAAAGTCTGGCTCTGACACGCCACCGCCATACACCTTCACATTCGCGGCCGACCAAAGGGCCTTCATGCCCTTATCGCCCCACACTCGCTCACCCTGACTCCACGACTGCAACACCGTGTCTACACACAGCCCGCGAGAACCAAAATGGGAATACTGCGAGGGTAGTTCGTTCCACCGACACACATTCGCGGCCTCGTCCAACTCGATCAGCATGGGAGTAGCCAACCTGCCGCCCGCCTGGCTAGTGGCGTAGGCCGTGGCCGCTTCAACCACGGCCACGGTAAGCGGGGTGACAATCTGGGTTGCACTGCCGCGTCCTTCTTGCGACAAGCAATACAAGGTTTGCTTGGTCTTAACGAACTCGCTTGGGTGAAACTCGGGCACGCCCTTGACGGGGGTGACCCAACGCATGAGACGCGTGTTATTCAAAAAGTGCATGATCCGCACCGCGCCACCATACACACTGCCGCGCGTTTCAGCGGGCATCCCCATAAACCCTTCCAGGCTAGTAGCAGCTTTCAACAGATCATCTCGCACGTCATCCTCAGCGCACTCGCCTGCAAGGCTGCGGAGCAACAGAACCGGCTCATCATTAGTCTGGTCAGCCAACCACGTGTGCAAAGCCGTAATGGGCTTGCCTGCCGTGGCGGCCGCTAACAGCATCGGGGCAATCAGTTGGCACGCCCACTGATCCCACATGTCGTTGCCGTCCTTATTCGACACGTCCTCAGCAGATAAAAACATGTCCGCCAACGCGCCTGCCTGCACATAATCAGTCACGTACGATAGCGGGTTCCACCACCACGACTGTTCCTCCCCAGCGAGGCCTTGAGGGTCAAACACCCACGCTTGTTCACCCGTGGCCTGAGCACGACGCGTGCGGGTCTCATCTACTATGTCCCGTTTGTTCGACGTGGCCACAACCGCGCCAGGAGCAGCGAAAATGCGGGGCACCACCCACGAGGTGGTCTTACCTGTACGCGGCCCTGCAATCGTGATACACACGTCCTCAAACGATGACATGACCGGTATCCCACCAGCCACCGTGCGACCCACCGGGAATCCGAGGGCACCACTCACGCCTAAACGCTTCGCTTTAGCGGCCACAGCCGCCTTCGTGATCGGCTCAATATCTTTACCCCTACCAGCCCACTGCGCGGCCTCATCACCGCGCCTAGAGCGCTTAGAGCGGCGTGGAAGTGCCAGAACCAGACCAGTAAGGACAAGGATGAGGAGGGCAACGCCTACCCCGCCGATCCACCAATACACTTCGCCGGTCGGGTCAAGCCGGCCCTGAAACACCTCGATCATGAGAGTAAACGGGTTCCACGAAACCCCGTCTACCCCGCGCCAGAGCGCCCAAGTGTGTGCGCCAAGAGTGATAAGCAGGCTAGCTGCGCCCACAATGGCGATAAAGACCGCCATTACAACAGTGGACGGCTCCCACGTGGATACATCATCGCGCGCACTCATCTTCTTTTGTTCCACCGTTGGTTCGTATCCGACAAGGCAGCCTCCCCCGCTACGAAACGCACCTGGAACGGTGTGCCTGGAGCGTTGGAGGTTTTCAACATGAACTTGCCCATGCCAAGAGGCGGGGCGTCCCTACCCGTGGTGGGGTCGTACGTGCCCGGCGCGTTCCATGAGGTGAGCATCGACTTTTCTTTCTCGGTCAAAGAAAACACGCCCTCCAACAACTCCATCTCACGGGCGGGAAGGCCACCTAAAAACAGCATTTTCGACCGCTCAACAAACCCCAAGGCTTTAAGCCGGTCTGCCGGGGAAGCCAGAGCGTTAAAATCTGCCATCGAGTGCGTGACCATCAGCTGGCCCACACCCACCGTGCGGTTCAGACGAGTAAGAGAGTCAATACGCTCAACCAAGCCCGATGAGGCGCGTAAAATACGCCACAGCTCATCCATGACAATCTTGTAACGCCGCCTCGGAGCAACACCCGCGTCAGCCAGTGTCTGCGCGATCTCCACGGTCGCAAACCCGTACGACCACGTAGCAAGCAACAACGCGGCTTGCAGGTCCTCTGAGGCTTCCTTAAATGCGGACACGTCAAACACTACGGAACGATCCATCATCATCGGCGTTGTGGTCTCCACCGCGAATAGACCGCCAAAGCGGCCCGACAACAAAGCCATGAGGGACGCTTCCAAGCTCTCGGTGACCGTCCGGTAGTGGTTAATATCGCCGCGATCCAGTGCGGCTGCGCGGAGCTCATCTGGAGCGGAGCGCACAACCTCCAAAAGGTCAGCCAACACTACTGGCCGATCATAGGTCTCCAAAATACGGATAGCCTCGTCAACAATCGTCTCCTCCCTATCTGAAGGTGGCGTGCGACGAATAATGTGGATGAGGGAGCACACCATGTCTTTCTTACGCTCATGGGCTGCGGCCAGGAGCTTGTCACGATCCTCAAACTTGCCTGCCGCTTCCAACAACTCCACGGCCTCACGCACGTTGCCAGCATCGAGTGGGTTAATGCCCGCACCACCATGCTCAATACTGATGACTTGCCCGCCAAGGGCTTCAATCAACGCCACATAGTCTGGCTTAATATCGCCCAGAACCATCGTGTGCACCCCGAACCCGGCTGAAGCGGTAATCATGCGCCGAACCAGAGAGGACTTACCCAAACCGTTCAAGCCGAGCACCATTGCCGAAGGGGCACTAATCAAACCGCGTTCAAACCATGAGATTTCGTCGGCGCACACTGCTCCCCCGCCCTGCAAGGCCCGGCCAAGGGGTGCTCCCACTAAAGCCGTGTTCGACCCCACGATGAAGGGAAACATGCCACACACTTGTTTAGATGTGGCGCGCCACGGCTGGATCAGCGGCTGATTAGCTACCGTGCCAGAACCAGGCTTGCCCCTACTGCTAGTAGTGGTAGAGCTGGTGAAAAGAGCTGATACCAGGTCAGTTACAAAAGCCACGCCTACCAGCCTCCAGACAATGCCTGCGAAGCCGGGCGAAGCCCTAAAGGTAGGCCGAGTGCGAACGCGCTATCCTGCGCGCCATAAGCCGGGCGCACCAAAAGACGTGAAGAAGCGGCCAATGCCTGGACCGCGCTAGAAGTATCATCAAGCTCATCGGCACTCGTTGTGGCGCTAATAATCAGCGCGAAATCCAACAAGCCCGCGCCCGACGCTTCCTCATCAGCCACCTGCTGTGCTGCGCGAAGCTCCCTACGCGCAGTAGCGGTAGGCCGAGGCGTGTTCTCCACCCGCGCGGCCGCGCGGTTCACATCCGCATCCGCCGCCCCTGGAGCCTTGGCCGCATCCAAAGGCCGGTACACAATAGTGACGCGCTTGCGCTGCACGTCACGAGACGGCTCTAAAATCTTGCGTAGCACGCCAGATTGGACATACCCGCGCGCAGGCCTGGACATCACCCACGTGCGTGAAAGACCAGAATCGTGCCGGTAATGATCCCACTGGGCCACAGCTCTCATAGGCCCGGCATCCTCCCACGTCAAAGCAACGTCCTCACCAGCATTAGCTGCCTGCTCAAACAAGGCTTCACTCGCCGGATCAAACGCCACGCGCGTGAGCTGACACACCTCACGCGCGGTCAAAAGATGCACCCCGCCCGCGCCTGTGCCCATCAGCGTTTGAGTAAGACCCGGCAAGTCCGAAGAAATACGTGAAACAACTTGCGGACGTTTCTTAGCCGAAGCGCCCATCTTAGACGGGTCAAACGTGAGCGTAATCCACGCGCGCACCCTCGCCGCACCCTGCCCATAATCATCGACCACACGGGTCAGAATCTGGCGGGCTACCAGCGGGGCCTGATCGCTCATGCGAGCACCCACCTCGCGGCGAAGCCGATCCCCACTATCAGGAATCGTCTCCACACACACGCTGGCCTGAGCCACGCCCATTTGCCCGCCCAAATCACCAAGCCACATGCCCCACAATGCCACCTGGTGATCCACCGTGTCCTGATCGGTCAAACCGCCCCCCTCAGGTGAGACAGACATGACCACGCTGAGCGTGCCATCCCCATGCTCAACCAAACCATAGGGACGCTCATAAGAGTCCTTATGCTCACTCAGACGCGAGCCGTACAACATTCCAGGTAGGTGACACTTACCCTGCGTTGGATCAACCGCAAGACCACCAGAAGCATGAATGTTCGACTTCCTACGCGCCGCCCGCCGAAAACGCATCTTTTGCCTCATCCTTTCTAAAACCGACACTCCGTGCACGTCGCGCGTAATCACAAGCAACACTCCGCCTGCCCACGCCACGGCGACAAGGGCTGCCACCATCACGCCTTTGGACATGGCCACCACCGACACCACGGCCAGGCCAAGCAAAACAATCAACGACTCACCAAAACCGAGCTTGCCAAGCCCTGCGCGACGTGGAACCCGCCAGTTGCCGTACGTGCGAACCTTTACCGCCTCATCACTCACCACTGAGCCTCCTGCCCACCATTAGGCCCGCCAGAAGAGCCACCAGCATCTGCTGCGTCACTCGCACCCGATGGGGCCTGCCCGCCCGCGCTAGGCACCGCATCTTGCCCGCTGGCCCCAGTCTGGCCACTAGCTCCAGACGGTCCTGTAGCGCCGTCTTGACCGTTAGACCCAGAAGCTCCCGCCGGCCCTGAAACACCAGGCGAACTATTCTCGCCGCCGCCAGGCGAACCACCCGAAGCTACGCTATTGATTGCCCCGTGAGCTGATTGGGCTGCGCCAAGGGCAGCGCCTGCTACTTCGGTAGCGCCACCACTAGCGGCCGCACCCGCGCCCCTGGCGACCGTCATCGCGCCAGTAGCTAGAACCGCGCCCGCACCAGCACCAGCGCCAGAACCGCCACTACTGAGCGCTTCAGTGGCTGGAACCATGAAAGTAATCAGTGCGGGCAACGACAGTACCGCCAAAATCATCATGATTACCCCGGTAATGAAACGAGTAAGCTCATCACCATCAGCAATAGACCACGACTCGCCCTGCACCAGCTTGATTGCCACCGCGTAAATGATTGACGCGGCCGGTTTGAACATTAAGAACGCGAAAAACCAGGCGATGATCTTGCTCAGCCATGCCCTACCCCACTTGGTAGAAAACGCTCCCGCCGCCACAGGCATGATCCCAACCAGCAAAATCAGCATCGATGAGCGGATAAACATCAGGCCAATCTGCACCAGGTTTGCCACCAGTGCACCCAAGCCGCCCACGATCAAAATCGTTAGCCCCAGGCCACCGTTAATACCAGTGACGTTGAGAATCTTGACGCCAAACTGTCCTGCATCACCATCTATAACCAAGCCAATAACCCACGTGGAAAACTCATCTGAGGCCTCCACCAGTAGCTGGCCTGCGCCAACAGAAACACTGGAAACCAAAGCGAGAGCTAACAGGGCGTGCAAGACGTTCATCGCACCCTCGCCGCGCTTAGAAAGGGCCAAGTGAATACCAGCGACCATAAACGAGCCGATAGCTAAAGCCAGTACGAGGAGACGAGTGGTGGAATGGATGAAACCAACCGCAGAATCGGCTCCAGTCAGGCTAGGCGTGCCAACGCCTAGCCATACCGTGCCGACTTTCAGCAACGTGGCCGACACGTCCTGAATGATGTTGAACGCCCACTGGGCAATAATGTTCTCACTCGCCTCAGTCGCGGCCTCGCTAATTTTGCACGATAACTCCCAGAAATGACACATTTACGCGCCCCACTCCACGAACCCCTCTAAAGGTAGCGAATCAATAATCCGCTCACCCCACGAATCAGTAGACGGAGCCTCCACCTTCCAATCCCCGCCCTGCCACACCAGCACCACCGGGAACCCCATCATCTTGTCGGGAGAGGCCACGGGTGAAACAGCGAGAACCACCATCGCGTTATCAGGGCCGCGATCTTCATACTTAAACCCGTGAATCATCACAGGCGAACCAGTCTCGCCCTGCCACTGACTCTTAATCTGAGACTCCAACCGATCCCGATTAGGCCCTGTAGCCATGAGCGTAGGCACCACCTCATCGAGGCGTTCCTTCGATGAAAACCACGTGACGAAGTTAGCCGACGCAAGAATCGCTCCAGACGGGGTGTGCGCAAAACAATGCGAAACGCCCTCCGTCACGCCCGGCCCATACCCGTCAACATGTGGCACCTGAATACGATCACCAACATCGATCGGCACAGACGGCAAGGCCTGAGATGGAACCACCTGGTCATGGGCGACAAGCCCGCACACTGAATCAGACTCAGGTAGCCCCGCGTCCTCGACCAGGCCAGACTGGGCCTGGCCCCCACTTTCCTGCCTAGTAGATGAGACTTCAACAGGCTTATCACCGCCGACCTCGCGAGCGTTCTCGCGGGTAAACAATAAGAACGCCAACCCCACAATCAAAGCGACAAGCAGCAAGGCAGAAACAATAAACCCTGGGCGAACCAGACTATTAACAGCCTTTTCTTCCTCCGCCATCACAGCAGTGCTTTCGCTAAAGCCGCAGCCGCTGCGATCACGACCGCGCCCATAATCACAAACCCGATACGGCGCACGTTCTCATTACCCATGCCACGCTCATTAGAAACCGCGAGCATAATGCCACCAATAATGAAGCCCACAATCACCGTTGCCCCGGCAATCCACATCAGCCAGTTCAACACCGTCGACACCTTATCCACCACGCCAGGGGGAGCCACAGGAACCGGGTTGAGCTCCAAACCAGCCAAGCCAGCTACCAAGCGTGCCTTACCCGCACCAATCAGGGCAGTACCCCTAGAAAAAACCGTCATCAGACTTCCTTTCCAATCACAGACAAATCTTTCAAAACCTTGCGAACCTCACGCGAAACAGGGGCCTCCCACGCCAGTTGGGCGCGCCACGCGGCCTGGAACGACACCAGCCACACGCGCGGAAACGCCCCCTCTATCCGCTTACGTAGCTCCACCAGCTCTTTAACCGGCCTGCCCGGCGCGTCCGCAGACAACACCAAGCCCGCCAACTCCACGCGCTCTACCTGGCCAGAAGCCCACTGGATAGCGGCCGACTGCGCGGCCCGAAGCCCCACAAAACTATTGCGAGCAACCACCACCGCGCGAGTAAACCCACTCGGATCAGGCCAACCCACGCCAGCATCGCCAGCGCCAAGAAGCCTCGCCCACGACGTGGCCCCAGCCCCACCATGAGCAGCAACCACCCACAGCGGACACTCCTGGCCCTGAGCCGAAACAATCGGCAACCCACCCGTCATCGACACCTGTGCACCCGGCTTCCACACCCGCGCCCGCACCGGCCTTTCCGGCGCGGGCGACTGCACAGGCATGACAGGCGGGCTAGCCCACGGATTTGCTTCACTCATGTGCGCTCCCTTCTACGTACTACGTAGAACGTGCGCACACACCCAAAACAAGGACGAGAAATGACCGCCTGGCCACCCATCACCATCACCCAAAACACTGACGGCACCATCACCATCGCCAGCGCCGGCATCACCCAAGCCCAACTACCACCAGGACAAGACGCACAGAGGCAAGCCATGAACGTCGCTGCCTCCATCGCCAAACACTACGGGCGCACCCTCCCCGTGACCGCCAGCGGCCCAGACGGCACCTACCACATGAGCATCCACCCAAACGGAGACATAGACACCCACCACACCGACAACGCGGAAACCCCCACCACCGACAACGCCAGCAATGCCGCCAATGCCAGCAATGCCAGCAATGCCGGAGTTGCCAGCAACCTTGAACACGACCTAGACCACACTCAGCCCCTGCCCCAAACCCTGCACAAACAAGCCACCCTTCCACCCCAAAGGCCACCAGAGCCACAAAGAGTAGAAGAAACTATTGCCCCAGCCCCTCAAGGCATTAACAGAAAAACGCCTCAGGAAAAAGCAGAACCTGCAACGCACAACCCAGGTGACAGCAAGGATAAGCCGGCCCGAATCAAACGGTTAAAGCTCATCGTGGCCACACTCATCATCCTCATGACGCTAGCGGTCATATTCAGTGTGCGCATGCTACAACCAGGTGGCGGAAAACCCAGCGAACCAACCGGGCAGCCAAGCGCGCCGGTTTCGACTCAAGAAACCGACAAACCCACACCCCAGTCTGAGAGGTGGCCGCAATCAGCACCCCAACCAGAACCTGCACCCACGCCGGAACCAGAACCAGCACCAGCACCCGAACCAGAACCCACTCCAGCACCCTCGCCAGAACCTGCACCCACGCCGGCTCCAGCACCAGCCCCAGCCCCAGCCCCAGCACCTGCTCCGGCTCCTGCTGGAGTGACATCGATGAACACCTCGGTAAACACCAGTGGTGGAGGGGCCGCGCACTTCTCAATCAGTCTTTCGGGCAGCGGCTACGCCACATGCAGCATCAGCATCGGCGGAACCGGTGGGGCGGCAAGCACCTCAATCCCCGGCACCGCATACGCCACCGTTAGTGGCATCCCACTTGGCACACAATCGTGGACCACCAGCTGCGACGGCCTAGCAAACTCGGGCACCATCACCATCTACTAACCGGAGAAACCAACACATGCAACAACTCGAACACCACAACGAATACATCGTCACCTTCGAGGGCACAACCCCCGACCAGGCCGGAAGTAGATACTTCATCGCCCACGACTACGCCACAGCTCAAACCGTGGGAACACAACTGGCCTACCAATACGGCTTTGACCCAAACGAAAACAGAATCTTCTACCGCATCCTCATCACCGTCGCCACAAACACGGTCGAAGTAGGACGAGACACCAACTACGAAGAAGTCATCCAACAAATCAACGACGAATTCAAACCCCTATAAAAACCAAAAAGCAGAGTGCCAAATTGGCACTCTGCCCACACTCCCTATAGTGGCGCGCGTCACATTAACTAGGCTGCGGGGGTAAGAGCCTCAACCACCTCGCGAGCCGCTAACGCTAATGATTCATCATCAGCATCCAAAATACTACCCTTCACGCCACGGCGAGAGCCAACTAACATCGTCATCCACGCCCTGCCCGCATCCGGGCTCACACCAAGATCAGATAAACGCGGATCAACACCAGCTGCCCGGTGCCGCCTTGACGCATCACTCACCGCCAGTTCAGCCACGCGAAGCGTGCCCGCCCACGCCAAGGTCTCACTCATACCCGCATCGATCAAGGCCTCAACCAGTCGAGCAAGCGGGCCGGAAAAATCATCGACCGACACCCACACCTCAGAATCCTGACCCATACCAGGACGCAAACCCACCTCAGGCATCATCGCTGGCTCCACCAGCTCCTCCACGCCACGAGCATCATCACGAGCAAAACAACGCCGGTTCACAATCGTTGTCCACACCGCCCACGGGCTAGAAGCCTCAACAAGCTGCTCAGTACACGTTATCGCCACCTCCCACGCGATCCCATACGTGTCACACGCCGCTTCGGAATACGACATGCCCGAAAACTGCATACCCCTTGAAATCGCGCTAGAAAACTGACGCGCACCCACCTGGTGCAACGTCGCCGCCAAACACTGAGCCGCAGCCCCACGCCAACCCTCAGACGCGGCCTGCTCAAGAGTCCTGCGCAAACCCTCATTATCCGAAATACGCAAAGCCACAGCACTCTCACAAGCCTCAACCACCGGCTCAACCGCTACAGCACCCTCGCCAGCATCATCACTGACAATCGCTTGGCTACGAGTAGTCACCCAATGCAAAACAAACCTTGACGAAGCCTGCTTACCGCCCCGATAGCGCATCTTTCGAGAAAGCACGCCGCGCTCCTCCAACCCAGCTAACGCGCGAAACACGCTACGGCGCGCCACGCCCGTAGCCTCCACCAGGTGCTCAACCGCGCAAATCACCACGCCCCGAGCATCAGCCAAACGGGCAAGCTCAAACAACACCAGCGACTGCGACGGGGTTAAACCCTTCACGCCACGCGCCCACACCGGCCACGACACACTCACGCCGACTCACCACCCAGCAAGACAGCGTGACGCTCCTGCGCCAAATGCAACTGCTCCACGCGAGACGCCTCCGGGTTCTCAGACACAACCTGGCTCCACGCCTGATCCCACAACGGATCAACATCCCCAAGCTCAACCTGAGCCGCAAGAGCCTCAATGCGCTCTTGACGCGCGCGCTCCGCCTGGCGCTCACGCTCACGACGCACACGCGGATCCTCATCCGCACTACGCGCCGGGGGCTGACCCTTGAGCACATTCGCCCGAAGCCTGTAACACACCAAGGCCGGCAAACGACCAACATTGGGCGGCAAAGCCTGATCCATCACCTGGCGAATCTGGGCCGGTTGCCAACCCGCGTCCACGCACTCACGCAACACCCGCGCCACCGCAACAGCGCCCGTAGCATCCAGCACCCTCAAGGGCGGTGGCAGGCACTCCGCGATCAACTCCGCATCCGCCACCCCCAACGGCGAATCAATCTCGACTTCCACACCAGACCCAACCGAACCAAAAAACTCACCCTCGCACCCCACAGGCGCTTCCTCGTGTGTAGGTTCGGTTTGGTTAGGTTTGGTTTGGTGGTTTATTTGGGGGTTATATGTACATATGGGTGCAACCTGTTGCATCTGTGGACTACCCGAATTTGCATCTGTGGAACCCCTATCGTCTCCACATGTGCAAGATTTGCATGTGTGGCCACAACCGCTACATTCCGCCGAAAAGTCCACATGTGCAAGATTTGCATCTGTGGACTCAGCAGACTCAGCGAAATTACCCTCCACCTCCAAATGCAGACGATACGTCGTGCCCGACCGGTGCTTATGCGCGGACTTATCCGCACACGCACCCGACTGATCCCCGCACCACGAATAACGCGGAACACGTGAAATGAGCCCACACTCATCCAGCGTCTTTAAATGCGACGCCACACTCCGCAAAGAACACTCCGCACGCTGAGCAATCTCCTCACGCGAACGCCACGTCTCATCCTCGTCGTTAGCGAACTCCGCCAACGCCAACAACACCAGCTTCTCGCCCTGCCCAAGACCCTTAATCCGATCAAACGCCCACGCAACAGCCCTGAAACTCATAGCCCATCACTCCCCACCATCACCTGACACAACGTGGGAAAGCGCTCCGCTTCAATATCCGAGCCATCCATCTTGATAAGCCCAAGCTCACGAAGATGGACCAAAGCACCTTTCACATCATCAACACTTGAACGCGACCGGTGAGCTGGACGCTCAAGCGAGCGCAACAACATCCAGCCGTCCTCGCCAGCATCATCAGCCAAAGACAACAAGACCATCTTTTCGAGCACATCAATACCGTCGGTTAAACCAAACGCCCACTCAATCGCTTCCAAACTCACAACGCGCCGCCTAACAGCAAGCGGGCTGACCAGCAGCCCGAATCAGACCACCGCCGAGCCTCAATAAGACCCGAACGCTCTAAAGAAGAAATAGCCGCCTCCACACGAGACAAACTCAAACCCGTCACACCCGACACCAACGCCGGATCAACACGAACAGCACCATCGCCATCCGCCTTCCACGCCAACCGAAGCAAAACCAACTTGTCACTCAACCGACGACACTCAACCCGCCAAGCCCACTGAACAGCCTCAGCACTCACCAGACCCACCACCAGACAGAACGGCCTCACCGCTTGCAATAACGCCTGTGTCAAGACTTATCGCCAAATCAATACGCGTTGAGTACTCCATAATGCTTGCGCCCGCAGTGCACATACGACCGGCCAGCGCTTGAATCTCGCGGAGGGCTTTCTCGTCTTTGATAGCCCATACGAGGTCATACAACTTACTAATCGCGCTGGCCGTATCTTCGGTTTCCCACACCGCATCGCGCAACGAAGCGATAAGGCTCTCGTATGACTCCCGGCTTGGTTTATTCGGCATCATCAAACCCACCGCCAGACTCAGAAAAACAAGGCAGCACCCGATCTTCCGGCAAAGGCAGATCATCAGCGTGAGCTAATACCGGCTGGAGCAAGGACCTAATATCGCCCTCCTCAAAACGGAGGCGACCCGAAGGAAGCCGCACATGCTTAACATCGCCATTTCTTGCCCATCGACGCACCGTATCTGGGGAAACTTCGAGAATCCGCGCAGCCTCGAATGCGTCAATGATTGTTGTTTGTTGCATTTTCTGCACCTCCTGCGCGCCATACTTACATGCGCATTCAGTGCTGTCAAGAATCACTGTTGCATTTTCTGCACTTATTGCTATGATTTACACATGGAACGAAACGAGAAAGCCCCTCGCTTGGAGCGCATGACAGCAGACATGGCTGTTGGTATCTCCATTAACCAACACCTTTTTGCACACAGGATGTACGCCGTGAACCTCGCTCAGCTACTCGGACTGTCACGCTCAACTGTGACGCGAAAACTACGGGGAGACGTGGGATGGAGCCTGCAAGAGCTTCTAACCGTTGCTAATTTCTTCCAAGTTGAGCTAAACGACTTGGTGCCAACTCCTGACCGTGAGGGTGGCTGGATACCGGCTCCATTCGTCCCCGGATATGCGAAAACCCCCGCTCTCGCGGGGTCAGCTCAGAGCCACCTGTGGGAATCGAACCCACGACCTATTCATTACGAGTGAATCGCTCTGCCGACTGAGCTAAGGTGGCCTGTCCGCAATCCCCACAGGGGCGTTCGGACAACGGTATAACCATAGTGTGCGCCACGGGTTTGCCGCAAATGACTACCCAGATTAACCGTTTGGATATTCCTCACATGCGAGGCCGCCCGCAATCCGACGACCATCCCACCCGGGGGCGGAGCCGATCGGCCTCGTGAATCAGGAGGCGGTCACGAACAACTCAAACCGTTGGCCGGAACTCTCCCGTCGACCAAGTAGCCTTCGACTGCATCCACCACGCACGTACTGGCCTTCTTCGAATAGGCGGTGTGCGACCAGCCTTCAACCGAGACCAGCACACCGGACTCCAACTGAGACGCCAAGTTCTGCGCCATCACATACGGAGTCGCAGGATCATGCGTCGTCCCCACCACGACAATCGGCGCGGCACCCTTCGCACTCACCGGCTGGCGAGCCGCATGATCAGTCGGCCACGCACTCAGACCGGCCGACGCATACCCCGCATCCGCGCCGAAGACCGGGAGCGTATCAGCCAGTTTTTCAGCGGCCTGCGCCCACTCTTCCGGGGTGCCAACCGGCTCATAATCAGCGTTATTCACCACGATCAACGCATCCATCGAATTCGACGCGAACGTACCATCATCCTGGCGTTCACTGGACAAGTCCGCGATATACAGCAACTGCGAACCGTCGCTATCCTGTACCGCCTGGCGCACCGCCTCGGTGAGGACAGAATACGAATCGGACGAATACAAGCCCGTAATAATTCCCGTCAACGCCAGATTACGCGTCAACGGACGGTCAGGATCCGAAGTCTCAAGCGGCTGATCCGCGACAGCATCAAGAAAGGCCACAAGATCAGCGACCGCGTCATTAACGCTTCCGCTGAACGGGCAATCCTTCCCCGCAACACATTCTTCAAGCCAATGGCGCGCGGACGCTTCAAAACCTTCCATCTGAAGATCCGACACCTGGTTGATATCCATCGCTGGATCAATCGCACCATCAAGAACGAAACGCCCCACCTTGTCAGCGAACATATCGGCGTAGAGTGCGCCAACGAACGTGCCGTAGGAATACCCAAGGTAGTTCAGCTTCTCTTGACCAAGAATTGCACGAGCCATGTCGAAATCCTTCGCCACGGACACCGTATCGATGTGCTTGTAGACGTTCCCGGACAGTTGCTGGCAACCATCGGCGATCCTGGCGCTCAGCTTTTCGGCGTGCGCGATGATCTCAGCGGGATCCATAGTGCGACCGGAGACACCTTCGCCAGCAGTCCCGCCATCGCCCAGCGTGCCATCCGTCGCGTAGGCATCACGCTGGGCATCCGTCATGCAGATCGCGGGGGACGAGGCGCCAACGCCACGAGGATCCAGAGCAACGATGTCATAAGTCTTCACAACCGCGTCGCCCAAACCATCGTTTACTTGGCCGACCAGTGACGACACGGCAGCGCCACCCGGACCACCAAGATTGTAGAAAAGCGCCGGAGCATCCTCGACCCCACTGCGATGCACTGCGATCGACAGCGTAATTTGCTCGCCCGAGGGCTCGTCCCAGTCCAGTGGCGCGTACAGCGTTGCGCACTGATAGTTCTGCGGATCGGAAGGAGACACCGACGAACCGTCGGAAATCTGTTGTGTCGAGCAATCGCCCCAGTTGATTGTCTGAGCATAGAAATCATCGACCGATGTGCCCGAAACGGCGTTCGGTTCGGAGGGGCGGACGGAGCTCTCGGAATAGCGGAAGCTGTTAATCAGGAGCATTGCCGCGTTCACGATGAACGGCAACGCCAAGACAACGACGCCAACAATCGCAACAATCGCTATTCGACGCTTCGACTTCACAATCATAGGACAAGGATATGGGAGTCCTCGTCGGAGTGAGTGCTTGGGCTGACGTTAAGCCTGGGGACGAAGCGATACTGCCATCGCTTCGAGCACAAGAAGTGCCTGTCCGTTCGACACAAGGCGCTTGCGGGCTTCTTCAATTGCGGCAACGCGACCCATTGTCTGACGAGGCGTCGAATCGGACGCCAGTTCGTCAACCAAGTCTTCAAGATCAGCATTCACCAACTGTTGACCGGTCCCCAACTGCACCATCAGCACATCGCGATAGATCGCGAGCAAATCAACGAGCGCACGATCTAACGCATCGGTCAGAGCGCGCTTGGAACGACGCTTCTGGTCGTCTTCCAGTTGTTTGAGCATCACTCTTTGCTGACGGTCAGGTCGCTCGGATTCGTCCATGCCGAGCTGGCGAAGCAAAGCTGCTTTCTCGCGCGCGTTTCGTTCAAGAGTCTGCGCATCAGCTTGCGCCTGCGCTGTCTTCAAAAGACCTTCGGCAGCGAAAACTGCTTCTCCCACGGAGCGAACGCGAACCGGTGCGGTCATAATCTGACGACGGCGCTCACGCATTTCAGGGTCTTTCGCCAGCGCCCTCGCCAACCCGATATGCGACTGGGCGGTGCGGGCAGCGCTGATCGCGCTCTGCCGGTCTGCCACGCCTTCCCTGACAAGCAGGTCAGCGACCGCTTCCACGGATGGAATACGGAGCCCAAGGTGACGGCAACGCGAACGAATCGTCGTAATCATGTCTTCTGGGCTGGGAGAACACAGGAGCCAGACGGTGCGAGCGGGCGGTTCTTCAATGGCTTTCAGTAGCGCGTTCGCGCCGGCTTCAGTCAGACGATCCGCATCTTCAACGATGATGACGCGCCAACGTCCCTGCGAGGGTGCTGACTGAGCGTGGAGAACCAGAGAACGCGCGGTATCGACAGAAATGACGCTGGCTTCTGTGGCCACAAGGTGCACGTCAGCATTCGATCCGTTCATCGTTGTTATGCAACCTGGGCAGTGTCCTGCACCCATGTCGGCTTCGGTGCATTGGAGGGCTGCCGCGAATGCCCTGGCAGCAACCGAACGACCCGAACCGGGCGGTCCGGTAATCAGCCACGCGTGGCTCATCGCGCGAGAAGCGTCATCGCCGGCCGAATCGATATCGTCATCGGAGGGGTCGGCTGAAGTGCGATCCGCCTGGGAGGGATCAACAGACGCGTGCGCATGTTCCCCATCGACGAGGCCACGCGCACCTAGCGCAGCACCTCGAAGGATCTCGACGGCGGCTTCTTGGCCGACGAGTTCATCCCAGACGTGTGCTCCACGGAGCGCCATTAGGCTTTATCTTCTTCTGCGGATGGCCACAGGGGTGCCTGTCCTGCAAGGATTCCAAGCATTGACTTCTTCTTGGATGACTTCGAAGACTGAGCGCCGGACTTTGTCTTGGCTTTCGGCGCCGAGTGCGACACCACCTTCGCGTTATCCGTAGTCAACGGTTCGGCAGATTTGTCGACCGGTCGAGAAGGTTGATCGACGGCGGTTTCATCATCCACGTGTTGAACAACGCCAGAGCCGAAGCGTTCTTCAAGGACACCACGGATTTCGGAAAAGACTTCGTCGGGCGTGCCAACGCCGTCGATCACGATAATGCGTTCAGGTTCAGCATCGGCCAAACGCAGGTATTCGTGGCGGACGCGCTCATGGAAGTCCGTGGATTCGCGTTCCATGCGGTCGGGGGCGTCCGTGCGACGACGGGCTCCCACTTCTGGAGGCAGGTCGAGCAGGAAGGTCAGGGTCGGATCTAGGCTCTGGGTTGCCCACATGGACAGGGAACGAATTTCGTCAACACCAAGCGATCGAGCGGCCCCTTGGTATGCGAGTGACGAATCGATATAGCGATCAGCCAATACGACCTCACCGGCTGCAAGAGCTGGACGGATCAGGGTAGCAACGTGATAGGCGCGATCCGCTGCATACAGTAGGGCTTCGGTCTGAGGATCGATGTCTTCGGGACCGTTTTGAACCATCTGACGGATCTGAACGCCAAGCTCGGTACCGCCGGGCTCACGGGTGACCTTGACGGTACGACCACGCTCGATAAACCAGTCACGAACGCGCTGGATCTGCGTTGATTTTCCAGCTCCGTCGCCACCTTCGAAGGTGATAAACACACCCTCAGCGCTCATCCCCATACTCCCGTCTACCGTCATGCTTTCAATCGTCGCATGACCTGCCCTGTTTTGGAACAAAGACATGTGTTCGTCGCATGCACGTCACTGCAGGCCCCGGTGTTCAGTTCCTGCCGATGCGCACCGGTCGACCACTACTTCGTTGTCTTCTTTGCAGCAGTTTTCTTTGTTGTTGTCTTACGTGTCGTGGTCTTCTTTGTGCTCGACTTCTTCGCGGTCGCACGACCTCGCTTCGGAGCCGGCCCCTTTGCACGCTTATCGGCAAGTAGCATGAAGGCACGTTCTTCGGTCAGGTCTTCGACGCTTTCTGCACGAGGCACCGTCACGTTCGTTTCTCCGTCTGTCACGTACGGACCGAAACGACCGTCCTTCACCGTGACCTTCTTACCGGACACCGGGTCTTCACCGAACTCGCGAAGCGGTGGCTTTGCAGCGCCTCGACCGCGAACTTTCGGCTGAGCGTAGATCGCAAGAGCCTCGTCCACCGTGATCGTGAGCAACTGTTCTTCCGACGCCAGCGTGCGCGAGTCGCTCCCCTTCTTCAGGTACGGACCATAGCGACCGTTCTGAGCGGTAATCACTTCCTGCGTTTCCGGATCAACACCGACCTCGCGCGGAAGCGAAAGCAGTTGGAGAGCCTGTTCAAGGGTCACCGTCGACAGGTCCATGCTCTTAAACAGCGATGCGGTTCGAGGCTTCGGTGCAGCCTTCTTGCGTCCCCTCGTAGTCGTGGCTTCTGTTTCTTCCGGTTCGGGAAGAATCTCGGTGATGTAAGGGCCAAAACGGCCGTTTTTTGCCACCAGCGTGTGACCGGTTTGCGGATCAACACCCAGCTCGCGACCATCATCTGCAGCAAGAGCGAACAGTTCGGAGATCTTTTCGGCGTTGACCTCATCGGGAGCAACGTCTTCGGGCAGGTTGGCGCGCGTGCCATCAGCCTTTTCAAGGTACGGGCCATAGCGACCCACGCGAACAACCACGTCATCACCAACAGGCTGCGAGTTCACGGCGCGAGCATCGATATCGTCGCCGAGTGATTCGACCTGATACTTCAAGCCGTCTTCATCGCCCTTGCCATTTTCACCCAGGTAAAAACCGGTGAGGAAGTCAGCACCCTTTTCTTCACCGGTAGCGATGCGGTCAAGATCCGTTTCCATAGACGCGGTGAAGTCGTAGTCAACCAATCCAGGCAGGCTCTCTTCCAGCAGACGCATGACCGAGAATGCCAACCATGTCGGCACAAGGTACTGACCGCGGTGCGTGATGTATCCGCGGTCACCGATCGTCTGGATCGTTGCCGCATACGTGGAAGGACGACCGATGCCACGCTCTTCCATAGTCTTGACCAGAGTTGCTTCGGTGTAGCGACCCGGAGGCTGAGTCTCGTGTCTTTCAGCGATTGCTTCCACGACGTTTGCACTATCGCCTTCGGAGACGTTCGGCAGAGTTGCTTCTGCTTCACTGTCCTTTTCAGCGTCGTAACGACCCTTGTCACGGCCTTCTTCGTAGGCCTGACGGAAGCCGGGCTCGGTGATGACCGTGCCAGAGGCGGAAGAAACAACAGAGTGCGCACCATCGGATGTGGCAACGTCGGTAGCAACACGAATCGTCGCGGTAAAACCGACAGCGTCGGTCATCTGCGAGGCAACCGTACGCTTCCAGATCAAGTCATAGAGAGCCAACTGCTGACGGCTCAACTGACCTGCAACCTGTGCGGGGGTACGGAAGTGATCGCCGGCGGGGCGGATAGCTTCGTGAGCTTCCTGTGCTCCCTTCGCAACCTTGCCGTACACGCGAGGCTTCTCGGGGACAGAGGCGGCACCGTAAAGCTCTGCGGCCTGCGCTCGAGCCGCGGCAACGGCTTGGCCGGACAGTGCAGTCGAGTCGGTTCGCATGTAGGTGATGTAACCGGACTCGTACAGAGACTGAGCGGTACGCATTGTCGACGAGGCATTCCAGTGCAGCTTTCGCGAGGCTTCCTGCTGCAGTGTGGACGTCGTGAACGGCGCTGCCGGACGACGACGATACGGCTTCTGCGTGACCGAATCAATAACCGATGTCGTGGATGCTTTCAACGCGGTGGCGAGATCTTGAGCGAGTGTCTCGTTCAGGTGCAGGACGTCAGCCTTTTCCGACTTGTCCTTCAGAACACCCTTCTCGCTGAAGTCGGAACCTGTTGCTACGGATCGACCATCAACGTGCGTGACCTTCGCGTTGAACGCGTCGCCTGCTTCGATGCGGGTCTGGATTGACCAGTATTCAGCGGAAATGTGGGCAATACGGTCACGTTCACGATCCACGACCAGACGGGTTGCCACTGACTGCACGCGACCAGCCGACAGGGAAGGACGGATCTTGCGCCAGAGCAGAGGCGAGACCTCGTAGCCGTACAGGCGGTCAAGGATTCGACGGGTTTCCTGCGCATCGACGAGCGCCGTATCGAGCTCACGAGTGTTCTCAAGCGCGCGAGTAATCGCTTCCTTTGTGATTTCGTGGAAGACCATACGCTTAACCGGCACCTTCGGTTTCAACACCTGCAGAAGGTGCCATGCGATTGCTTCACCTTCGCGGTCCTCATCAGTTGCCAGGAAGAGTTCGTCGGCTTCTTTCAGCGCACGCCTGAGTTCGGTGACCTTTTTCTTCTTGTCCGGGTTGACCGCATAGTAAGGGGTAAAACCGTGCTCGACATCGACGGCGAAGCGGCCGTAGGGGCCCTTCTTCATGTCGGTCGGAAGCTCCTTCGGCTGAGGCAAGTCACGAATGTGCCCAATTGATGCGGTCACATGGTAGTCGGGACCTAGGTATCCCTCGATGGTCGCAGCCTTCGCGGGAGACTCCACGATGACCAGCTTTGACGCTCCCATGACTCACCCTTTCGGTGCCTAATTTGAATTCAACGAAAATCGTCGCGCTTGCCTGACCTTACAACGGACCCGGCAAATTTCGCGCACTGTCCACTCGGTGTCAACGAAAGTCCACTAGACGGTCGACTGCTTGCTACACGTCGCAACTTCAAGCATTCCTGCCCGAATCAGGGCTCGAAGCGGAGTGTCGACTTCCGCGCGAACGTCTGAGATTTCACGGTCAGTGAGCATCGCCACGGCCGCACTGATCTGCCCGACCTCTAGTTCGCCGTCGCACGCCCCAACAATCGCTGACACGGCGGTACCGACCATGATGGATCGTCCAAGTCCACTGCCCTGATGCATGATCATGACGTTCGGATCAGGGGTACCTGGAACAAAGTGGCGTTCTTCAGTCACGTCATCGGCACGAACCAGAGTCAGCGCACCAAGATCGTCCGGAAGGCGCAACGCATCCAACGTGCGCTCGACATCTGCTCCTAACGGCCTGCGCCCAGTGAGTTCAAGATCGAAGTGCTGGATTCCGCGAGCGCCACCCGCTTCGTCCGCGTCCAGTCGTCGCATGGCAACAAACCCCATGCCGACTGCGCCGACGTTCGCGCTGTCAAAGTCGGCGAGCCATTTCGCGTATGCGATTTCTCGCTTCGAATCTACGAGGCCGAAAGGATCCTCGACACCGACCATCGCTCCGGATTCGCCAATGTCCAGTTCAGCATCCGCTTCAGAATCCGCGTCGTGGGGATCAGCATCTTGAAGCCACATTTCCACGTACTGCGCGGGGTCCAAGACATCGCGCTGGACAATCCACGCGTCCACGGGCCGGTCGGAGAACCACGGCTTCAGACGATCTGACCACCCAGAATCGGGATCCACATCCGCGGGGATCTCCCAGTTCCCAATCATCTGCATATACCCGCCGGGCACCAGATAATCTGGGCCCATCTGGATTACGGTGCGAACTAGTTCGTCACGACTCATCCCGCCATCGCGATATTCCAGCAGATCGTCGCCATCTCCGCGCAGAACATCAGGAGTAATAACGAAGGGAGGGTTCGTCACGATCAGATCAAAGGTCTGTCCAGCAACGGGTTCAAAAAGCGAACCCGCACGCACATCAATCTGCATGTCATTCAACGCCGCATTAAAGCGTGTGAACTGGCACGCGCGCTCTGACAGGTCAGTCGCCACAACACGTTCACAATGAGTTGCCAAGTGCATCGCCTGGATTCCGCAACCACACCCCATATCGAGGGCAGACGTAAAGGGCTTTCGGATCGTCATCTCAAGCAGACTGGTGGATGCTCCACCCACACCCAACACGTGGTCAGGGCGAAGAGCTCCGCCTGTCACCATTGACGTTAGATCTGAGGCAATCCACCAATTCAGCTGTCGAGTCGAATCGGAATCTGACCCACCGCCGACCATAACGTCGGGAATCACAGCGCTGTAGGGGCGCAGGTCAACCGTCGCGCGGTAGCGCGACGGAGAGCTCGAGTCGGCCACGGGTTGCACAAGACCCAGCGACACGGCACCGGCGACGCCACACGTGGGAAGTGCCTGATCCAGCTGCTGTCCCGCCACCGTATCGCCCAACATGAAGAGCCTGGTCAAAACAGAGATCGGAGCGGTCTGAGCACGCAGTTCAACCAACGCAGGCACACGCTGTTCACGCCCCAAGGCCGTAAGAGCACGTTGCGACACAACCTGCTTCAGAGCATCGACGTACCAGCCGGCATCATCAAAGTCAGAGCGCAGACACGCGATCAGTGCCGGATCAACGATCGGCGTATTGGCAACAGCCACTTCGGATTCGTTCATGACACCAACACTAGTTGCCACCATGGACAAATCGAATTGCACAAACCGCGCCCTGTGAACACGCAAACTTGTATCCACAAGCGCGGCCTCGTCACTGAATCACCAACAACCAGCGGAAAGCGATCGTACTCACCCAACCACGCACCAACTCCCTGCGCACCCACTCCCACCCGTCCTCGCTACACGCAGGCACCCCAACGCTGGCATGATGAGACGTACACACCGTCTACTTCAAGGACAAACATGGCCGGCGGACTCATCGCACTTCTCGACGACATTGCCACGCTCGCGAAAGCAACAGCATCATCCCTCGATGACATTGCTGTCGGCGCCGCAAAAGCATCGTCGAAAGCCGTTGGCGTCGTCATCGACGACACCGCCATCACCCCGCAGTATGTGGCTGGCCTTGACCCGAGTCGTGAAATCCCGATCATCAAGAAGATCGCGCGCGCATCCCTTATTAACAAGCTCGCCATCATCCTGCCGGTCGCATTGATCCTCACCTGGCTAGCCCCCTGGCTTCTGCCTGTCATCCTCATTATCGGTGGCTCGTATCTCTGCTTCGAAGGCGGAGAAAAAGCTCTCGCCAAGCTCCACCTCTACCCCAAACACGAAGACCACAAGGACTCAGCGACCTCCGTTACTCCTGAAGAAATTGAGATGGGCATCGTTTCTTCCGCCACTCGCACTGACCTGATTCTTTCCGCGGAAATTATGCTTATTTCGCTGGCCGGCGTCACCACCACCTCCAACCTCATCAAAGTTGGCATCATGGTCGGTGTCGCCTTCTTCATGACCTTCTTCGTCTACGGAATCGTCGCCGTCCTGGTCAAAATGGATGACCTTGGTCTACGCCTCGCAGAAAAGAAGGGTGGCATTGCCAGCTTTGGACGAGGCCTCGTTTCCGTCATGCCGAAGGTCTTCACCGTCATCGGAATCGTCGGCACGATCGCTATGCTCTGGGTCGGCGGACACATCGTCATCTCCTCCCTCAATACCCTCGGCTTCACCGTGCTCCATCACATCGTCGAGCACGGCGTCTCCTACGTCGAACACCTCGGTGGCGCCGCCGCATGGACCGCCGAAACCGTCCAATCCGGCATCTTCGGCATGATCTGGGGCATCGTCCTGGCCTACATTTGGCTCGGGTTTTCCAGCGTCATCAAGCGGGTGCGCCACACCAAGTAAGGGCATCGACGAGGCCCTAACGCAACACCTCCATCAGCAGAGGCGAGCTCGCGCACCAATTGCGCCAAGACCTACGACAGGCGGGCGCGGCCTCGTGAAACCACACCCGTTGCACCCAACGCGCGTTTTATTCCCAGCCGGCAATGGCTGAAACCTCACGTCCATGTTCCACCGTTCCCGTAGCAAAAGGGGACTAAAGCCCTGTACCCTCGAAAGTGTGAACGGCAGTCGCGGCACTGCCATAAATACCTAACGAAGGAGACGCAATGACCGTCTACACGCTCCCCGAGCTCCCCTACGACTACGCAGCACTCGAGCCGCACATCTCCGGCACAATCATGGAACTGCACCATGACAAGCACCACGCAAACTACGTCGGTGGCGCAAACACCGCCCTTGAGAAGCTCGAAGCAGCACGCGAATCCGGCGACTTCGCCGCCATCAACCTGTACGAGAAGAACCTTGCGTTCAACCTCGGTGGCCACACCAACCACACCATCTTCTGGCAGAACATGACCCCCGACGGCCAGGGTCGCCCCGAAGGCGAACTCGCCGCAGCAATCGACGAATACTTCGGCTCCTTCGAGAAGTTCCAGGGCCAGTTCGCAGCAGCGGCTCTCGGCCTGCAGGGCTCCGGCTGGGGCATCCTCGCATGGGATGCACTCGCTGGCCGCCTGGTCACCTTCCAGCTGACCGACCAGCAGGGTAACATCCCGGTCGCCACCGTCCCGCTACTCATGCTGGATATGTGGGAGCACGCCTTCTACCTCGACTACCAGAACGTCAAGGCAGACTACGTCAAGGCATGGTGGAACATCGTCAACTGGGACGACGTCGCAGCACGCTTCGAGCGCGCCCGCACCCAGTACACCGGCCTGGTTGTCGCCTGACGCCTGCCTAGTCTCTGACTAACAAAGCAGAGCCCCGGACCTCGTAGAGGTCCGGGGCTTCGTGCTTCAATCAGAGGGTGCTCAGAGCAACGCCAGCATCGTCGGCGAGACAAGCTTCAGGACATTGTTGCGTCCCTCTTCAGCCGTCGGAGCATCCAGCGCATACGCAGCCATCTGCTGGCAGGTCGCCAGGTCGTGCAGGCGAAGAGCGGCGCGAACAGCGTTCACCTTGGTCGGTGCCATCGACAGGGAGCCAACACCCAAACCTGTCAAAACCAGCGCTAACAGCGGGTCGCCACCGGCTTCACCGCAGACACCGATCGACTTGCCTGTCGAACGACCACCTTCACAGGCGAACTTGATCATCTGCAGGACAGCCGGCTGCCACGCGTTGAGCAGCGGAGCAAGCTCGCCGTCCATGCGGTCAGCGGCCATCGTGTACTGCGTCAGGTCATTCGTGCCGATCGAGGCAAAGTCAACGATGGACAGCATCTGGTCTGCGCGGATAGCGGCCGCGGGAACTTCGATCATGATGCCGACCTTCGGCAGGCCCACGCCACGCGCCTTGTCGGCGAACCACTGGGCTTCCTCAAGTGTGGACACCATCGGTGCCATGACCCAAAGGTCAGCCTTCGTGGCCTCGTAGGCGGCAGCCAAAGCAGTCAGCTGCGTATCAATCAGGTCCTCGCGAGCCTGGCAGAGGCGCAAACCGCGACGGCCAAGCGCCGGGTTTTCTTCCTTGCCAAGATCCGCAAACGACAGTGGCTTGTCGGCGCCGGCGTCAAGCGTGCGCACGACAACACGACGGTCACCGAACGCCTGGAGAACCTTGGTGTAGGTTTCCGTCTGTTCTTCTAACGAAGGCGCATCCGCGCGATCGAGGAACAGGAATTCGGTACGGAACAAGCCGGAGCCTTCAAGGTCGAACTTAGCTGCGCGTTCAGCGTCATCGACCGTGCCGATGTTGGCGAGAAGCTTGACCTTGTAGCCGTCGTAGGTCGCACCTTCACCGGACGAGCCGGCAAGCGCGGTAGCGCGATGACGCGAGCGCGCTTCAAGAAGCTCAACTTCTTCGTCGGTCGGATTAATGATGACTTCACCGACGCCACCGTCAAGGGCGAGCATGCACCCTTCGGTGATATCGAGGATGCCGGTAACCTTCACGATTGCCGGAATACCAAGCTGAGCGGCCAGAATCGCGGTGTGCGACGTGGGGCCACCGATTTCGGTGATGATGCCCTTGACCTTCTCAGGGTTCAGGGTTGCAGTTTCAGCGGGTGCCAGATCGCGAGCAACCAGGATGACAGGCTCATCGAATGAGGGAACGCCGGGAGCCGGAAGTCCGCGCAGTGCACACATTGCACGGTCGCGCACATCGTACAGGTCGGTGGCGCGTTCCGCCATGTACCCGCCCAGTCCGCGGAGCATTTCGGCGTATTCTTCGACAGCTGCTTCGACTGCGGCAGTCACACCGAAGCCCTTCTTCAGCTTCTTGTCGATCCCCTTTGCCAGACCGCGGTCTGACGCGAGTTTGGCGGTGGCTTTCAGGATCGGCTTCGACTCTTCGGGAGCCGTTTCCATACGTTCTTTGAGGCTGTTGCTGACTGTTGCGAGAGCCTCGCGCACACGGGCACCGTCCACCTCGGGATCAGTGCAAGCAGGTTCGTTCGTATCAACGCCGGGTGCTGGGCGCACGATCGCTACCGGAGCAGCGGCTGTTCCGGCTGAGACGCCGATTCCGTGAAGGACTGAGTGTCCGGTGCTCATGCTCACTCCTGGTCGAGATCGCGCGAAAGCAGTTTGGCCAGCGAGTCGAGAACAGCGCCAGCGTTGTCATCTTCGGTGGACAGGGTGACTTCGTCGCCGTGCTTGACACCGAGGGTCATGATTTCGAGGAGCGATGCTGCGTCTGCTTCTTCACCGTCGAACGAGATAACGATGTCGACACCGGATTCATCAACGGCATCGGCAAGGACGGCAGCGGGGCGCGCGTGCAGACCAACGGAGGAGGCGATGACAACAGAACGAGAGATCATGAGGTTTTCCTTCCAACCCGGGTATGTCCATCGTTGGACATATTGACCCTTGCCTTTATCGTAAAAGGAATTATCGTGCCTGTCAGCACACTTTCATGGTGCAATTGCGCGACCATTGTCACGTCAGCGCCTTCCGCCTTCTTCCCCATTCACGAGGCCGGCCACACTTTCCTCACCCACAGCCAAGCCGAGGGCCGACTACACACCGCACCAAGACGCCCAGACTCGTCCCCTTTTTTGCCTGCTTAACACGGACTTGACCAAGTATTCTGCGCGTCAGGCACACGTTCAACAGGCGACGAGATGAGTAGTCAGTAAATAGGCTCACACTTCGACAGAAGTCCATATGGTCTGCACACATCAACATCTAAAATGAACCGAACGACCGCCAGCAAAACAAGGACCTAACCCGTGAAGTCACACTCCGAGCCCACCCTGGCCGACGTAGCCAAAGAAGCCGGCGTCTCATTGACCACCGTGTCGCGAGTCCTCAACAACCGCGGATACCTGTCCCAGACAACAAAGGACCGCGTCGGCGACGCGATCGCGAAACTCGGATACCGTCCCAACCAGCTCGCACGCGCACTCCACGGCAAAAAGTCCGACACCATCGGATTGATCGTCCCGACTGTCGCACTCCCCTTCTTCGGCGAACTCGCCGTCGAGATTGAAAACGCCCTTGCCGAACAGGGCTACCGCATCCTTATCTGCAACTCGATGGGACACGCGGACCGTGAACGCGACTACTTGAACCTACTGGTTGGAAATCGAGTCGACGGTATTATTTCTGGCGCACACAACGAAGCGCTCGAGGAATACCAAACGATACGCATGCCACTGGTCACCATCGACCGCGAGCTCTCACCCCGGATCCCTAACGTTCGTTGCAACAACGAAACCGCCGGATACGACGCCACCAGGCGCTTGTTGGACGCAGGCTGCCACCGACCGGCCCTGCTGACCTCGCGCTCGCACCCGAAGAACCTGCGCGAGCACGGATATCGTCGAGCCCTTGGCGAAGACGGCGTTGAACCGGTCATTCTGGAAGTTCCCTTCCACACGGATTCTGCGATCCGCCAACTGGCCGTCAATGAATGCCTCAACTCTGTCGCCGAAGAAATCGATGGCGTTTTCGCCACCGATGACCTGGCCGCGGCCGAGGTCCTCGAATGGGCACGCCTGCACAACCTGACCGTTCCAGGCGACCTGCGAATCATCGGCTTCGATGGAACCCAGGCTATTCACCGCGCTCTTCCCGGACTGACCACGCTACGCCAGCCCCTCGATCTGATTGCCCGCAAGGCCGTCGAGATCCTGCTTGCGCAGATCAACGGTGAAACTAGCAGCGAGGCCCACGGCTCTGCCGACACATCCGATGATTCTCACGACCGAGCGACTGGCGGAAGCTACGAGTTCCCAGTGACTTTGATTGAAGGCTGGACCGCGTAAGCACACATCTCATTTCAATCGAATCAGGGGCACTGACAACCGTCAGTGCCCCTTCATTATTCGCACTCAGATCACACACACGACGGGGAGAAGGCCGTAACCTTCTCCCCGTCACGTGTCAGGAATAAAACCCGATTAGGCAGTTACTTCCTTCGGCTGTGCCTCAAGGAAGGTATCGTTCGTGGAAACGGTGCCCGTGACGGAAAGCTCGACGGAGTCAAACTTCTTCTTATTGGTGACGACAACCGGGGTGATGGTGTCGTAACCGGCTGCGCGGATACCGTCCCAGTCAACCTCGGCGAGGACATCGCCACGACGGACCATGTCGCCCTTGGCGACGCGGGGGGTGAAGCACTTGCCTTCAAGCTTGACCGTGTCCATACCAATGTGGATCAGGACCTGCATGCCGGATGCGGACTTCAGGCCGTAGGCGTGACCGGTCTCGAATGCGACCGTGACCTTGCCGTCAAACGGTGCGACGACTACGCCACCGGCGGGAATAATTGCTGCGCCCGGGCCGAGCATGCCCTTGGCGAAGGACTCGTCCTTGACTTGCTCGAGCGGGATGATTTCACCGGCGAGAGGTGCGGTGATGGTGTAGTCGGTGTCTGCGCCTTCGGCGTATTCAACGATCTTGGCTTCTGCGACGCCAGTAGCTGCAGGTGCAGCTGCGGCGGCAGAATCGGCGGATGCTGCGACTGCGCCACCTTCGGCCAAGTCCACCTTGCCTCGCGTTGAGGCATAGGCGAAGGTGGCACCGAAGGATAGGGCAAAGACGAGGATTTCAAGGAGCAGGTACATCGGGATGTCGTTCGGGATGATCGACACGAAGCCGACGAAGCCTGCTGCACCGAGTGCCTGGCCACGAACGTCGAAGAGTGCGACGCCGGCGGAGCCGATTGCTGCAGCAACCATGCCGACGTAGAAGGGCCAGCGCAGGCGCAGGTTGACACCGAAGATTGCGGGTTCGGTAATACCGAAGACTGCGGACGCGCCGCCGGCGCCGGCGAGGCCCTTCAGCTTGGCATCGCGGGCCTTCAGGAAGACAGCGAGGGCTGCAGCACCCTGAGCGATGTTTGCCATGGAGGCGATCGGGAAGATGAAGTCACCGATGCCACCATTAACGGGGAGTAGCGGGATTTCAACTGCCGGGAAGGACTGGTGCAGGCCGGTGACGACGATCGGCGAGTAGAAGAAGCCGAAGATCAGGCCACCGATTGGGCCGAGCGTGGAGTAACCCCAGTTGATGCCGTTGGTGATGCCTTCTGCGAGAACGCGGGTGATCGGGCCGATTGCGATGAATGCAAGAAAGCCGGTGAGAAGCATGGTAACCAGCGGGGTGACGAGGAAGTCAACGGTGCCGGACAGGCGCTTGTGCAGCCACTTTTCGATGACGCACATGACGAAGGTGACGGCGAGGGTCGGGATGACCTGCGCCTGGTAGCCGATCTTGGCAACTTCCATGCCGAAGAGGTGCCAGTATTCAACCTCTGCGTCGCCGGCAAGTGCCGCACCGGTATTCCATGCATTGAGCAGGTCGGAGGAGATCATTGCCGCGCCGATTGCCGCACCGAGGTAGACGTTGCCACCGAAGCGCTTTGCAGCGGAGAAGCCAACCAGGACAGGCAGCGAAGCGAATGCTGCCGACGAGATCATGTTGATCAGGGAGGCGTAGTCAGCGATGGCCGGGAACATTCCAACGACGGACTGTTCGCCGAAAAGGCCTTCAGCGGTCAGAACGTTGTTGATAGCCATCATCAGACCGCCGGCGATCAGGGCGGGGAGGACTGGAACGAAGATGTCAGCGATCATCTTGATGAAGCGCGAGAAGAGGTTGCCGGACTTTGCGGCTTCTTCCTTAGCTTCATCCTTGGAGACCTCGCGGACGGAGTGGTTTTCGACCATCTTGCGGTAGACGTTGTCGACATCGCCGGGACCGACGATGATCTGGAACATGCCACCTGCTGCGAAGGTGCCCTTGAGGTCTCCATTCGCGTCGAGGGCAGCCTGGTCAATCTTAGACTCGTCGACAATAACGAGTCGCAGGCGGGTTGCGCAGTGTGCGGCTGCGCTGATGTTATCGGCACCTCCGACCGCTTCTACAACTTCGGACGCCACCTTGGCGTAATCCATTGCCATCCACGTTCCTTTCTCGGTGGGCCAGGCGCGTGTACAACGTCGTCGTTCACTACCGGGCTATATAGCAATCGTTTGACATACTATGTGCGCCATACGCCTCAGCGCAAGGGCTTTTGTCTCATTGTTATGTGGACTTTTCGCCGAACTGACGCGCAAAAATGTGCGCTTACCACCTCAGCAGTGATGACCTGCGGACACATTCCAGCCGAAGCCCACCCAGATTGTCGATTCACGAGGCCGCGCACACATCTCACATGCCACCCTTTACTTGGCGCGGACACCTTTCAGTCCAGACGAGCCCTGCATATGTTTGTCAGAGTTACAGAACACGATTCACATCGCGCTTCGAGCCCAGCTGCTTCACCGTTCAAGAAGGAGCGGAAGGTGAAGGCCTTGCGACCATCTCCGAGGAAGATTTCAGTGAGAGACCGGTCGTGGATGATCTCAATATGCTCCGACTCTTCATCCGCGAGGGTCACGGTTCGTATATCTCCATGTGGGTAACGCGAGTCGGAGCGATCAACGGTCAGGGATGACGGACTCAGTGTCACATTCACTCCCGCCCCCTTTGAGCCGATGACGAAAGTAATGGAGGTGGCCTCGTCGGATGAAGTAGCGGAAGGTGCGTTGAACTCGACGTCAGCTGAGAACCTCCACGAACGCGAACCCGCGAGAGTCTCCACTTCGGAGTCGAATGACAGCGGCAAGCCGGGCAGGTAGGGACGCTGAACAAGCACGCCGTCAACCAACACCAGCTGTCGCGGAGAGGTCAAGCAGTGCACCCACCCTCCGGTTTCGATCGAGGGCTGGTCATCTTCGCTGGCGTTGCCGGCCCAGCCGACAAGAAGCGCGGGCTTCTCGTCACTCCATGCACCCCACGCGGTGTCAGTGCGCGCGTAGACCTGGGGAGCGTAGAACTCGAAACCGCGGTCAAGCTCGGTAAATGATCCGTCACACTCGGTAAATTCTGTGCCGACCAGTTTTCCGACGATGTAAATGCAGGGGAAGATGTTTTCGTAGCCTTCAACGTCGGGGGCGATACCCTGGGGACAGAAGATGAGGACGTCGCGGACTTCACCACTGACCTCATCGCTCAGGCGAACGAGGTTCGGGCATTCCCACATATAGCCGAAGGCGTCGAATGTGCCGTTCGCATCGGGGAAGGTCATTTCTCCTTCACATTCCCAGGTACGCAGGTTGCTCGAACGGTAGAGAAGGGCGGCGCCGGTTTCGTTTTCGCGTTGCACGCCGAGGAGCATGCGGTAGCTACCCGGCACTTCGGGATCGGCCCAGACCTGCGGGTCGCGGAAGTGAGCGGTATAGCCGTTGGGCTGATGGCCGATAATCGGCGGAACAAGCTTGGTGAACGATTTCATGTCGGACGTGATGACGACGCACTGGGTCGCTTCGCGCTCACCGGTCTGAGGATCCTTGTAGTTGCCCGTGTACCAGAGTTCCACGCCCTCTTCGGTCGCGATCGCAGTACCGGAGTAGGCGCCGTTTGCGTCCTGGTGAGTGTCGGGCAGGATCGCAGGTTTCAGGTATTCCCAGTTCACGAGGTTCTTCGACGTCGCATGACCCCAGTAAACAAGCTTCTTCGGATGCTCCGGGGTGTACTGGAAGAAGGCGTGGTAAGTGTCGCCAACTTTGATCAGGCCGTTCGGATCATTGAGGCGCCCAACTGGCGGAGCGACATGAAATTGGGGGTAGTCCGCGTCTTCGCAGGCGTGAGAGCGACGTTCAGCATTGAGTGCAAAAGCCAGGAAATCCTCAGTCATTCTTCGAGACTAGCAAGTATGTCACTCGTTTGACAGAGGCTTTCGGTCATAACTTTACACACACCTCGAATCAGTCGGCCCGAATCGGGAAGCACGCCGCTTATTCAATTCCAGCAATTCGCGAGGCAGCACCGCAGGCGCGACCCCACGATCAAGATCACGCGACACCGTCTCAACCAAAGCGTGAACAAGCGCGGACAAAGCCCGCAATTCCGTCATATTCGTCGCCGAATCGAACGAGCGAACCTCAATCGTTCCACAGCCCGGCGATGGGCGAACATCCCAGCGAACCTCGTTGAAATTCACGATCCCGCCCGCGCGCTTCAAACGCTCCTCAAGATCTTCGACCTGCTCCCACGAATCCAACAGGTGTGGCAAGCCAGCGGTCGGCAGGCGTGGAGAGTCGGAATGTCGCCCGCGAAAAACCGCCTGCGGATGCGAAAAAGCTGGAACACAGGCAGACTGGAAGTATGGAATTTATACTTCGACTCATTGCAACCATGGCTGGTATCTGGGCAGCGACCCTGATTGTGCCGTCGATCAATTTCACCGACGGAACGTCACTAGCCTCCACTCTGATCGCCCTTGCGGTGATCGCATTGGTGTTCACTCTGGTGAACTCCCTGATCAAACCTCTGGTGAAGGTTTTGACCTTCCCCCTGTACATCCTGACCTTCGGTTTGTTCGCCATCGTTACCGACGCCCTGCTGTTCATGCTGACCGGCGCACTTTCAACATCCGTTGGCATTCCCTTTGAAACGGGTGGCTTCTGGGCAAGCTTCTTTGGTGCTGTCATCACCGCAATCGTCTCGTCCCTTGTTGCCGGCTTGATTGGCGCAAAGAAGGACAAGTAGTCCGCGTTCGGGCAGGTGACAATGTGAACCGCTGAGATTAGGGGGCGGGGGTGTTCTGGATCCAGAACACCCCCGCCCCGTCGTATTGCTCGACGCTTCGCACCTCAGGGAGATGCAGGCGGTGACCGAGGCTCTTTCAGATTGGCCACGTCTCCATTCGCCATGCCGCGTCCCAGAACATCCATTCGTATCGGCTGGCCTGAACGAACGCGTCCCTCATGCGCTGGCGCTGGAGTTCTACAACGCCTTCGGCCACGCGGTCAACGATCCCGCGGACGATCTTGGTTTCTTCCGCAAACACGGGGTTTGCGTACATTCCAATCCAGTCACCGTAGGGGTGTTTTTCAAGGTCACCGGCAGTGTCGAGGAGCTCAGTCCCCACCACTTGGTAGATCCAGAAGCAGGGCAGAACCGCTGCGACAGCAATCCCGTATTCACCGCTGGCAAGCTGGGCAGCCAAGAAGTCAGAGTAGGCACGACACGTTGGCGAAGGCGTTGCCGCTGCCATCACGTCGACGTGCGACGCGTGGAGCTCTCGCTCAACCTTGATCGAATTCGCCGATGCTTCGGCCCAGAACACCAGGTCATCCGGATCGTGCGCAAAAGTGGCGAGACCAGCAAGAGCCTTTGCGTATGCAGCTAAATACAGGGCGTCTTGGACCATGTAGTAGTTGAATTTGTCTTGGCTGAGGCTCCCGTCACCGAGACCTCGAACGAATTGCCCCTGGTCAATCGCTTTCTTAATGGGGGCGATCTCTTCCCACAGTTCGTCAGTGAACATCATTGTCCTTCATCATGTCGTCATTCCACAGCGCGTAGAAGTGGTGGACGGGACCGTGCCCGTGTCCGACTCCAAGCTCATCAGCCTGTTCGATCGCGCCCGTCAAGTACGCCTTCGCGCGCGTGACAGCTTCGAGCCACGAGTCGCAACGCGGGCGAAGAGCCGCAATCGATGATGAGAGCGTGCATCCTGTTCCGTGCGTATTCTTCGTGTGAATACGGTGAGCGGTCAGAATATGCGGTTCTGAGTCACCTTCGCCGAGGAAGACATCGCACGCTTTCTCATCCAGGTGACCACCCTTCACCAGCGCATTCTTCACGCCTAGCTCGCGCAAAGCGAACGCTTGCTCCGTCATCTCATTGACGTTGGTTGCCCAATCGGATTCAAGAAGAACCGCTGCCTCAGCAAGATTCGGTGTAATCAAATCTGCGACAGTGCACAGCTGCCGAACAGTGGCGATAGCCTCGTTGTCCAATAGCGGATCACCCGAAGTTGCCACCATCACCGGATCAAGCACCGTGTAAGGCAACCGCGGAAGGTATTCACCAACAAGGCGTGCCAAGTCTGCAGTTGCCAGCATCCCGATCTTCGTTGCATCGGGAGCAATATCGTCAAGAACCGTGTCTAACTGGAGTTTGACGAAATCAACGGGAACCGCGTGGACTCCGGCCACGCCCTTCGTTGATTGTGCGGTCAGAGCGGTAATGACGCTCATCGCGTACGCACCATTGGCGCTCATCGCTTTCATATCAGCCTGAATACCTGCTCCACCCGAGGGATCAGATCCGGCAATCGTCAAAGCGGTCACTGTAGGAATCATCGATCACTCACCCCCGTCGCTTCCTGACGACCAGCGTCGGGAGCGCTGCTCCACGCATTCAGAAGATCGCGAGCAGCCTGCTTCGGATCCTCTGCGCAACAGATTGCCGAAACCACGGCACCACCATTCACACCACGCGCTTTCAAAGGTGCCATGTCATCGATACCAACACCACCAATAGCGACACTTGGCATAACGGCAAGGCGCGCAAGCCGTTCACACCCGTCATAGCCAAGGACATCGGGCGTATTCGTCTTCGTTGCCGTGGTGCGCAGAACCGAGAGGCCAACGTGATCTGCAACCCCTTCGCTTGCCGCAATCCGCGCCTCTTCATCAGTCCCAACAGACAATCCAAGGAACGCGACCTCGCCGATCATTTCACGCACAACCTTCGCGGGAAGATCCGATTGACCAACGTGCACACCCGCAACTGGGACACCCAATGCGCGAGCTGCGAGGAACACATCCACCCGGTCATTGACGATCACGGGAACCTGGTCGCCGACCGCATTCGCTACTTCGCAGACCTCATCAAGGAAGGGACCGCCATCGGAAGTCTTCGCGCGAAGCTGGACGCACGTTGCTCCACCTTCGACGGCGGCTTCAACCGTTTCAAGAACACTCCGCCCCATCGATTCGCACTGCTCAGCATCCGTCACCAAATAGACCCGTAGGTCAGGAGCATTCCTCATGACAGCGGAATCCTGTCAAGGTCGTCTGTCGAGACCGAGTAGAGCGAATCAAGGAAGTGCATCTGGAACGTACCCGGGCCCGACGCTTTCTCTTGAGCAATCTCACCCGCAGCAGAGTAGACGGCGTGACCGGCAGCAACCGCTTCCAGCGGCGTCACCGCACGCGTCTTCGCCGCACCGACGAAAGCAGCGAGGAACGCACCCAGCGCACAACCACCACCGGTGACGCGAGTCAGCATTTCTGCGCCACCACCAACACGAATAATCTGATCTGCGCTGACGATTGCGTCGGTTGCGCCGGAGATTGCAACAACACTGCCGTAGTTGCGCGCAATGAGCTGGGCTGCTTCGAACGCTGATTCAACCTCGTCGGAGGCATCGACACCACGACCACCAGCTCCCTCACCCGCAAGCGCGATGATTTCCGAGGCGTTACCTCGAACAACAGTCGGCCCCATTGTCACCAGCTCACGCGCAAGATCGGTGCGATGCACCAAGGCACCAACCGCAACCGGATCCAATACCCACGGAACGTCCGCTGCGACCGCAGCTGACGCGGCTTCACGAGCAGCTTCACGCTGTTCGGGGGTCGGCGTTCCCAAGTTAATCAGCAGACCGGACGCGATCGACGCAAACGGTCCCGCTTCGCCAACAATGTCGACCATTGCAGGGGCAGCGCCGATGGCCAAAAGGACGTTTGCCGTAAAGTTTGTGACCACTGAATTGGTAATGCACGAAACCAATGGGCTTGTTTCTCGGACAGCTTCAAGAGCCGAAGATACGATGGCACGATCCATCATTGACATTCCCTTCGTCAGAATTATCTCGACAGGTTCAACGGGTTTTTTCTCAGCCTGTGGCACCCCGTGTCACGCCATCACGTTAGCAGGTTGGACGCGGTTTCAGAACGGTCGTCTGCATCTGTCCACCGGTGTTTATCCGATTGTTCAGCCCTCGTCATGGATGCGCCTAGTGTCGAAGACATACGCTTGAGAGGTCGTCTGCTCGGTCAAACCGAGCGATTCGATCCGATGTTCTTCCCATTCTTTAACCTTGGTAAGCCCCGGCTCATTTTGGCGATTCTCAATATCTCCTAGCAGGTTACGGTAGGTTCCAATGTCGTGCGCAACCAGATTCTGTCCCTGTTTTTCGGCCGGGATGTACGTGTGCCCATCAAAGTGAACGGTTGTCACTCCTTGGGAAGTCGCTCCCCCGTCGAGTGCTGGCACCAGGTCTCTGGTGTTCTCTAATGCGAGGACGTGGACGTGCGAAGGAGTCTGCGATCCGCCAATCGGGGACCCCGCTGTCAGGGCTGATACGACGTGGTAGTTCTGGTTCACGTCGCTACTGGTCGCCAGTTGAGCGGCAATAATGCCTCCTTGCGAATGACCAACGAATTCGACGGGTTCATCCGCTTTGATTCCAGCCATTTTCATCGCCTCTAGGACCGCGCGTGATTGGTCGGATTCGCGCCCTGCTACCCCCTCAAAATTGGTGAGCATATCCTGCGGGTTACTTCCCCCGACGCTCCACTTCTGAGTACCTCGAATGACGACTGACCAGGACGAACATGTTCGTGATCCACCCGGCGATGACGCATCGGAGGGAATCGGAGTGCTGTGTCGGATGATCTTGATTTGCCCTTCTTCGCCTCCTGAATTCAGTCCTGAAAGTGACTCCAACAGTTGTGATGGTTTTCGCGGAGTTTCAACCGTGGAAATAGGAGTAGGGGTGCTCATTGCAGGTCGAGTATCGGGGGTAGAAGGGGTGACCACGCGCTGAGTCGGATGCGAACGGATCGCACCAACCCCCTGCCCCACTCCACCGACGATCGACAGAACGGAGAGCGCGAAAGGCGTATGCGGACTCGCCGCTAATATGGGAGCGAATCCTTCTTTCACTGCTTTGATAATCCGATGTCCTCTGCCGGCTCCCGACGAGGAGCCTGTCTGAATTTCCACGCCCGTGACATTTCCGAAGAACAGCGCACCAATTCCGGACGACCACGATGCGGCGTACCCGGCGACCTGCTTCGTTGAGCTTCCGGGCACACCGCGCCGAGCGCCGAAAAGATGCAGAACGCCGAAGGAGAACGCGTCAAGGTCGCGTTCAAAACGAAGTGCCGTTAAACCATCTGAGCGCCCGAACATGAACGCCAGGATCGCTGATAGGACATCAAGGTTCCGCGAGCGCACATCCCATGTGTTTTCCCTTAGCCACTGTGCAATCATCGGAAAGCCCGGTGCAGGCTCTTTGAGGTTCGGCTGCGAAAGATTCAGGTTGAAGATGGGACTGTCGTTGTGGGTTGATGACAAAAGCGCAACCGCTCGCGAGTCTGCGCCCGAATAGATGGCTGCACAGTAGGCGATCGAGTCGGCGAATGCGGACAGTTTGGCGCGAAGATACGTCATCAACGAGGCCACTTCTTCTATCGCACTAACAGCCGTGTATGCGGTGGGGCTGAGCCCGATGCCCAGGCGTGCATGATCCTGAGCCGACCGAGTGGAAGCGATCAATGCGGATAGCGACTCTTCACTCTTGCGAAGCCGGGTACATGCCCTGATCAACGCATCCGTGTCAACGTGCGTTGGCCCGCTTGTCACAACAATTCTGTTCATATCAGAACACACCTGATGACTCAGAGAACGTATGTGAAGCAAAAGAGGCAGGCGTATATGCGCCCAGCGATAACGGATTTGTTGTTTGTCCGGGCATCAGAACAACGCTGGCTAGCTGACACTCAGCAATCGCCGTGTCGAGCGCTAAAAGCGCATCATCTCCCGAGTCCATGACCACTCCGAGCTGTCCTAAAAGCACCAAGAGGTCATCTCGAGCTGCATCTGCAGCTCCACCCTGCCAGTCTTCGAAGCGCTCACATGCAACGTCGCCGTGTATGTCTTCAAGCACTTTGCATACGCTCCACATTGATTCGCGAGCGACCTGCATATTGCCTACTTCATCCACGGATCCTCCTTCCACTCCCCACGCTAGAAGGACAGTGACAACGAGGAAAGTCGAGGGAAGCAAAATTGTGGATAACCAATTTCAGGGACGAGCACCTGTGGATATCCTCGTAACAATTGCAGCCTCTAAGGAGTAACACCGTGGAAACGTTCCGGAAAACCGACCATCGGCCTCAGAAGATCTCCTATGAAGTGACAGCGCTCTTATGGCTCGCGGATGCGGGCGATCAGGCAACGCGGATTGTTCCCGTGCTCGATTACGGGAAGACCTGGCTCGAAGAGCCAGTCCTGTCTCGCATCGAAGCAACCCCGCGAATGGCTGAGGAATTTGGACGAGCCCTGGCGTATACGCACGCAGCGGGCGCGCCTCATTTAGGCGCTCCACCGCCCGGGCATACAACCGACGGGTGGATGGGTGAAGCTCCATTGCCTCTCTTAGCCGATGGGGGCAGCGCATCTTGGGGACAGTACTACGCCAAATACCGGGTTGAGCCCTATATTGACTGCCCAGCTTTTAGCCAGACAGACCGCGAGCGCCTGCATCAATTCGCTGAAAAACTCGCATCCGGGGTGTTTGATCATGACCAACCCGCTCTTGTCCGTTCCGGGGAAGTATCTCGACTTCATGGAGATCTGTGGAGCGGAAACGTCATGTGGACACCCGATGGTGTAACCCTTATTGATCCAGCAGCCCAAGGGGGTCACGGCGAAGAAGACTTGGCGATGCTCGGTGTTTTTGGTTGCCCTCATCTGGAAACAATCCGCGATGCGTACGCCGAAGCGTCACCTCTTCAGGATGGCTGGCGCGAACGCATCGGGCTTCACAGTCTTCATATTCTGATCATTCACGCCTATCTTTTTGGCGTGTCCTACCGGTCAGATGTGATGCAGATAGTGAAGAAATACGGCTAGTACAACAGGTGGGAGCCCCTCCGGGTCGAACACGTGCCACGTGCTGAATCAGTACGCCGCTTGTGCTCCGAATTGAGAATCCGTTTCGGCACTCGCTTCACTGTCGCGCAGGGAGATCTGAAGGGCCTCGTTCAGAGCACTCCGGATTGCTTCAACGTAAATCTGGTGCCCCTGATCCGTTGCCGGGTGCACGGAGTCTCCGGCAAGATCCTCGGGGTGACGGGAAATGGGGTTCGCCCAATCGGCCGCGAACACGTTCCGGTAGCGCGTTGCTGCACGCCAAATCGTGTCATTCGACGGTGGGATCCACGTTGTGCGAGCAGGACCGAATGCAGTGACCAGGATGAGCTTTCTCTCTGGCCCGATCTGGGCAACAAGTGCGTCAATCTGGTCGTCTGTCACGACATTATTCGTTGCCAGTGAGATGACGACGTATTCGCGAAGCAAGCCCTGCGCGTTCAAAGAATCGATGATGGGACCAGCAGCAAGAACAGAACGCGAGACCTCGGCATCAACGTAGACACCCGGGAATGCTTCGCTGAGCGCAGCCGAAGAACCCAGGGTGACCGAGTCGCCAATAATCGTGATTTCTTCGCCAGTGACCTGTGGCTGCGTGTAGTCGTAGCGGCGGATGAACTCTGGTTCGCCACTTTGTGCGCCAGACTGTGCGTCGCTTTGGGTCTCGCTCTGCGACTGGTCGCCCGACGAGGCCGCATCCGCGGACTGCGAGCCGGACGTCATCGCATCGCTGGCAGGAGCCGACATTGCTCCCTGTTCAATGGCAATTTGAGCGCTCGACTGATTCGGCGAGAACCAAAGTGCAACCGCAAACAGGGAGGCAATCACCAGTACAATCACGGCGATGACGATGCGTACTTTTCCAGTGAATGTCAGAAAACCTGACCACACGATACGGCACCACTGAAGGAAGCCGACGCGACGAATTGGAGTCTCAATAAACCTGTACGACAGCGCGGCGAAAAGAACCGATGCCACTGACACGAGCGTTGCCGACATTGACAGACTCATCTGGGGAGCCACGTAGAAAGCGAGCACCCACAACGGCCAATGCCACAGGTAGATTCCGTAGGATCGTTCTCCCAGCCACACCAGGGGACGTAGTTCAAGCACCTTGCGAAGCAGGCGGGCAGTCCCGGCGTAGGACACGTCGGGAAGCAAGCCACGGATAGTGAACGCCGTCGTCAAAGACACGATGACCATGCCCCACGGGTACATGAAAGACTCCGGCAACACGGTCATCAGGAACATCGTGGCAAAGAATGAGATGACGCCGAAGAAGCCTATATATCCGGCATGTTTGGCGCGTTCATCGACCATTTGCATGGCGTTGGGGACGGCGAATGCGAGGGCCGCGCCGATCATCAGACCCCACAGGTGAGTGTCTGTTCCCATGTATGCGCGCGAAAGGTCTTGGCCAACTAGGACAGCGTGCCATGCGGTCGATGCTCCGCCGATTCCAAGAGCGATCCAGATTCTGAGGTGTTTCGGTAGCCGAACCAGAAGAAGGAGGATCAGTGGCCAGATGACGTAGAACTGCTGTTCAACGGCGAATGACCATGCGTTGGTCAGGAGCAGTGGCGACTGTTGCTCGAAGTAAGAGGCGCCGGAGATGATTTCAAGCCAGTTGTACGTGCCGGTGAGCACGCCGACGACTTGGCGAGGGAGCGCAACTAGCGCATCCGTCCCGCTGAGCAGAGCAAGGATTCCCGCACCAATACACGTCGTGACCGCCGCCGGGACAAGACGCCTGAAACGTCGAATCCAGAAATGACCGATCCCAAGTGAACCGGTTGAATCCAATCGGTCTATCAGCAACAAGGTGATGAGGAAGCCCGATAGGACGAAGAAAATGTCGACGCCCGCGAACCCGGCTTTCGCGTACTGCGGGAGCAGGTGATAGACCAGAACGAACATCGCTGCGATGCCACGCATGCCGTCGAGTCCCTGCAAGCGTCGTCGAGTTGTCAGAGTTGGCGTCGGTTCCGATGGGGTGGACGAGGCCGCGCCTACTGACGAATCCCCTTCATTGTCCGAGTGCGCGGACTGAAAACCACCACCGGATTGACCGGAGGATTCAAAAGCACTCGGGCTCGGAGTATGGGGGTTCGTCACGCCCAAGATTTTAGAGTATCCACCATCGGGACACCCCATCGGGTGACGCACCTCAAAAGGTCAGACCCTCTCACGTTGAGTGGCCTCATCCCCTATCGACCTGCGGATACACTGTCCCGCTGACTATTCACGCGCACCCGAATATGTCCGGCATCATCACTTTCGTTACGCAACACCGTTTCTTAACCACGCGCCAACATGAAAAGATGACACTATGAGCGCAAACTGGATTTCCCTTTTCTCTACCGATCATGGTTACGCCGATCTGGCAGCATCTGGCGAACCTTTGTCTCCGCTTGACGGCCGCTACCGCGCAGCCGTTGCACCTCTTGCGAATTACCTGTCCGAAGCCGGCTTGAATCGTGCGCGCATACACGTCGAGATTGAGTGGCTGATCCACCTGCTCGACAACACCGTCCTTCCTGGCGCGCCGACCCTGACCGACGCTGAACGCGACTACCTGCGCGCACTGCCCCGCGATTTTTCCGCCGACCACATCAAACGTCTCGGCGAATTCGAGGCCGTCACCCGTCACGACGTGAAGGCCGTCGAGTACCTGATCCGCGAGCATCTGGAGAAGGCCACCGGGGTCCTCGGCCCCGATTCCTCGCTTCCGCACCTGCGCGAGGTCGTCCACATTTTCTGCACCTCGGAAGACATCAACAACCTCGCCTACGCGCTCACCATCAAGGCTGGCATCGAGCAGGTGTGGCTGCCCGCCGCCCGCGAACTGCAGGCTCGACTGCTGCGCCTCGCTGAAGCCGGCGCAGACGCTCCGATGCTGGCACACACGCACGGTCAGCCTGCAACGCCCGTCACCATGGGCAAGGAAATGGCCGTGTTTGCCCACCGTTTCGCTCGTCAGCTGGCACGCATCGAAAACACCGAATACTTGGGCAAGATCAACGGCGCCACGGGAACTTGGGCAGCGCACGTCGTTTCCGTCCCGAACGCTGATTGGCCGGTCCTCGCTCGCAACTTCGTCGAAGGTTTGGGCCTGACCTGGAATCCGCTGACCACACAGATCGAATCTCACGACTGGCAAGCAGAGCTCTACTCCGATGTTGCGCGCGCCGGACGTATCGCACACAACCTGGCAACCGACTGCTGGACCTACATTTCGATGGGCTACTTCCACCAGAACCTCGCAGCCCAGGGCTCCACCGGTTCGTCGACTATGCCCCACAAGGTGAACCCGATTCGCTTCGAGAATGCCGAAGCGAACCTGGAAGTCTCGTGCGCACTGCTCGATTCCTTGGCATCGACGCTGGTCACCTCGCGTATGCAGCGTGACCTGACCGACTCGACGACCCAGCGCAATATCGGTGTTGGCCTTGGGCACTCGATCCTCGCGTTCTTCAACCTGGTTCGTGGCCTTGACGGCATCGACATTGACGTTAACCGTATGGCTGCCGACCTGGATGCGAACTGGGAAGTTCTCGGCGAAGCGGTTCAGCAGGTCATGCGCACAGCGTCGATCGCCGGCGCGACCGGAATGACGAACCCGTACGAGCGCCTGAAGGAGCTGACCCGTGGCCACGAGGTCGGGGCCACCGAAATGCGTGAGTTTATCGCCGGCCTTGGGTTGCCCGCTAAAGAAGAAGCTCGCCTTTGTGCTCTCACACCCGCAACCTACATCGGTCTGTCGACCGAAATGGCGCACTGGGTGAACGACGAACGCTGATCCGACTGATCGCATTAGTTTCGGGAGTGAGCAATCTGCTCACTCCCGAAACTTTTACACCTTGACCTTTGAATCGATGCGCTAGCGACTGGGCGCGATCGAAACAATCAGGACACGGAACTCGAATCTTCCGAGACCACCACTCCCTCATCTGCGGTCGAAGACTTCCGTGGAGCGAGCTCTGCCAAGAGCATCGCGCCCACCACCAGCGAACCACCTGCGAACAGTCGCCACGTCAAATGCTCGCCACCAAAGAGGATCGCGAAGATCGCTGCGAACACGGGCTCCGTCGTCATAATGACCGCGGCACTAGTCGCAGGAATTCTTGACTGCGCCCATGTTTGAAGTCCCACAGTTACGATGCCGGCAATGACCGCCATGTAGATCATGACCGTCCAGCCGTTGATTCCCGACGGCAGGACGATTCCACCTGGCAAGGCTGAAACACCACAGATCACACCAAGAGCAATCAGCTGAATGGTTGCCAAATCAAGACCGGATTCCTGACCAGCCCACTGATCAAGAAGCACAATATGAACGGCAAACAACACAGCCGAAATGAAGGTCAGTCCCTCACCAAGCCCGACGCTCAAACCGTTCAGAGACAAAATCGACAGTCCAGTAAACGCCAAGACCAGCGCAAACACGACGGGTTTTGAAACCGGCGTCCGGAACGCGATGAAAAGCAACAGTGGCGTCAGGATCACGTACATGCCCGTAATAAAACCGGACACCGACGCATCTGCCGTCTCCAGGCCAATCGTCTGCACGATTTGCGCCACGGCGAAGACCGTGCCCGCCATCAATCCGCGCTTCCACGTGGTGACAGGAGCTCGCAGAAGTGTGCGGCCTCGTAAAACAAAAATCACCAGCGCTGCAATGAAGAAGCGGACGCCCAGGAAGTCCAGCGTCGGAATCGCCGTCAGGATCCCCTTGATGATGAAGAACGTCGAGCCCCAGATCGCCGTCACACAGATCAGGGCCAGCATTGCAATGCCATCAACTCGGGTTTTCATCACGCCAGCCTAAACCAGGCGCTTGCACCGGCGCGCGCACGTCCACTTGAAGGTTCGGTATCGAAACACAACACTGCGACGAAACCACTTGCCAGGCGTTGCACTGATTGACACCATCAATTTATGACAGTGTCGCAGCAAGAACTCCTAGTGAGCCACATTTCCATGGCCAGGCTCAAGCCGTATTTGAAGCGCACGGGAGGGGACATTCCCAAAAGCCTGGAACTATACTGTTGGCACGCCGAACTGGCGTCCGATGTTCATTTCATTCTGGGAATGACCGAAGTTTTTGTTCGCAACGCGATGGATCGGCAACTTCAGGCGTGGAACCGCAAACAGGACCCTGAAGCGACCAGTTGGCTTCTTGAGGATCCAGCTCCCCCGCTCGATAAGCTCTCTGCTTCAAAGCGAAGCCAAGCGTTGAACTGGGCGAATAAGGAATCTAAACAAAAACCGAAGACTCACTCTCGCAAAGACCAGCCATCGCATGATGACGTCCTGTCCTGCGTCATGTTTGGAATGTGGGCGGATCTTCTTCCTCATCATGGGACAAGCACACCGTCAGATTTGGCCGGCTTGGAGGCAGAGAAGCATCGTCGCGCGTTGTGGAAACAGTGTCTGATTCACGCTTTCCCGAATGAGAAGGACCCCGACGGGTCAATCACCTACGGAAGGGTGGCGCGCCTCCACAATCTGCGTAACCGCGTTGCGCACATGGAGTTCCTGTTAGACGACGACATTGACGCGCGCATGCATGATGCCTTCAAGTTGCTTGAGTCGATCGATCATCGCATTGCCGTGTGGGTCGGTTCAAAGAGCACGGTAAAAGACACCTTGAGCAGGTGCCCCATCTAAGAATGCGCTGGCTGAAGGCTGTTTTCAGGGGGCAAGAGCGCCGTGCAGATCATCGCGGGACGCAAGGTGCCTGACGATTCGCGCACAAGCGTGAGCATCGGAACCCGCTTCGTGGTGATTCAGACTAAAGGTCGGGTCACATTCGTGAAGAACAGTCGGCAACCTGTAGTTTTCGAGGCCCGGAAGCATTCGTCGTGCCGTCAAATACGAGCAGAAAAAATGCTGGGGCAAAGAAAGTATCCCAAAGTAGTCGTCCAAGTCTTTCCAGACTCGAGCGTCGAACATCGCGTTATGAGCGTAGACGGGGAGATCGCCAACGAAGCGTGCGATCTGGTCAGCGATCTGATCCCACATTGGAGCCGTCGCTACTTGACGCGGGCCGATTCCGTGAAGCCATGTGAATTCGAACCGGCTATAACCCTGCGGGGGCTGAATGAAGGTCGAGAATTCGTCAGTCACCTGCCCGTCTTCCATTTTCACCAATGCCACCTGGCAGGCGGAGACTCCGCCACCGCGATTAGCAGTTTCGAAATCGACGGCAACAAAAGACGGTTGCGTCAAGAAGTGCAGGTTGGGAATGTATTTCGCATTAAAAGACCGGCGCGACCGTGTTCTCTGTTCACTCAGTGTCAGCACCCCCATTCAGTGACCACCAGGATGTTGAGTCGGCGGGCAAACACCACGTGCGAGAATCAAAATCGGTGACATCTGCCAGTGACATTCCGTTATCCAACAGGTGCACGTCACAGTCGGCAACCGCAGTATTCAGGAGTATCTGGGCACCTTGAGGGACCTGGACCTCAACATCTTCTCCACCTGTATTCGTCGCGCAGAACAGTCTTCCCGCGCTGAACGCCAGAACTTCTTCGGGAACCTGATCAGCCCAGTGCACACGGTGCGCTGACCCAACAAGTTGGCGTCGGAGTCCACCCAATCGCATGTACAAAGACAGCATCGATGTTGGATCCTCACCTTGTTCGTCACGTGCCCACGCTCGGAATTCTTCAGGTTGAGGTAGCCACGGAGCAGAAGCCCCATCGGGCCCAAAACCCATTGACGATCCGCACTTCTTCCACGGCAGGGGGACGCGACAGCCATCGCGGCCTCGTTGCTGGCCATTCGTTCGAATCCACATCGGGTCTTGCCTGGCCCAATCGGGAAGATCGAGTACTTCTGGAAGTCCGAGTTCTTCACCCTGATACACGTAGACCGTTCCCGGCAGAGCGAAAAGCAACGCGGTTGCTGCGCGCGCACGACGCTTGCCCAGCGCAGTATTCACGGGAGTATCTCGACGGGCATCTGCCAGCATGTCGAAAGGATCGGGGTCTTTGTCGATGCGTTCCTGACCCAAGCGGGTAACCAGGCGGTGAACATCATGGTTCGCCAACGCCCACGCGGGCCCATCTTCTTGCCCGGCAACCGCGAAGGATTGCTCAATCGAGCGACGCAACCTATACGCAAACCAAGGCTGAACCAGCAGGTCAAACGCAAATGACTGCTGAAGATGCCCAGGAGCTGTAAAACGAGTGAAAACCTCGGGATCATTGACCCACGCTTCGCCGACAAAATACTTCGGCGGATCGTAGGATTCGGCAAGCTGACGCCACTGGCTATAGATTTCGAAGAGCTCCGGCTGGGTCCACAAACCCGATTGGTCCGCGTGCGTACCGCGCGGAATCGGAAGGGACTTCACCATGCCGTGTGCAACATCGATACGGAACCCATCGACTCCACGGTCAAACCAGAATCGCAGAATATCGAGGAATGCGGTGCGAACATCCTGGTTGCGCCAGTTGAAATCAGGTTGCGTGGAATCAAAGAGATGCAGATACCACTGAGGGTTTTCGGTCCCATCGTCTAAGCGATCCCAGGCTGAGCCACCGAAAACCGACGGCCAGTCATTCGGTGGCTGACTCCCGTCACCTTCCCCGTCGGCAAAGATAAAACGATCGCGTTCGGGTGAGCCGGGACCTGCGGAAATAGCGTCGATGAACCACTGGTGTTCGCTGGAACAGTGGTTGGGGACGATATCCATCAGCACGCGAATATCCCGCGTGTGAGCGTGCGCGACCAGCTGATCGAAATCGGCCAGAGTTCCATAGTCGGGCAAAATCTGACGATAATCCGCAATGTCGTAGCCGTGGTCGTGTTGCGGAGATAGATAGCAGGGGTTCAGCCAAATCGCGTTAACGCCCAGCTTCGCCAGATCGTCCAGCGACTGCGTAACCCCCGGCAGGTCACCAATCCCGTCGCCGTTCGAGTCACGAAATGAGCGGACATAGACCTGATATGCGACCGCACCGCGCCACCATGCTCCATTGTGTTCCTGGTGAGCAGTCATTCCGACCCCCGATCTGATAGTCCCGTTGTGCTCCGCGCACTCCACTATTGTCCATCAGACCATGGAGAAACCGAATTTCGTTGTTACGGGCGCCAGTTCCGATCCGACGCGGGAGCACCGTATCGCTCGAACAGGTCGGTGGGTCGAGCGGTTCCGTCTTCGAATCCCAGTAGCGTCATATCCGCCATCACTATCGACGAGGCCGCACCCGTTTCGCTCATGTCCAGAGCATCTGCGGATATAGAGTTCTGGTCTGTCTGCCCCGCTGTGTCACAGTCGGCATCGGCTAGAACCTGCGCCATAATACGACCACGGATAGCGAGTGGAGCTAGTTCACCATTGTCCCAGACAGCGTGGGTCGCCCCATCAAGGATCTCTCTCAAGTCATCTTCTTGGCACTCAGCTCCGTCGGTATCAAGCGTGATATCGAAAGTCACCAGCGCCGGTTTCCCGAAACCTTCCCCCACGTTCACCGACACATCGAAGTGAATGTCTTTCCCGCATTTTTCAGTGAGAACATCATCGATCCCCGCTTCGATCAAAGTTTCAAAACGGTCTGATCGGCCTCGTCGACGTGTCGGCTTCATTGCACGAAAGGCGATACCTGCACCCAACGCGCCAACGCCCAAGACCCCGATCAGCAGAGGGCTTCCGATCTGCGGAATCTGAGATTTCTTGCCGTTGCCGGCTGAAGGTACCCTTTGGCGCGACATGGCAGCCATCCGCATCCTCCGTCCGATTTCGGACAATTCTGGGCCTGTGGATTCACTCGTCATTGGGTGTCCTTTCCAGGGAGGGGAAGTCATTCACAGTCGATGTGAGTAGCGCCCCTTCATCGGAGTCACTGGATGCAACTGAGACGGTGGCGCACGATGAGGAGGGTGGCCAAGAAACATCGAATTCCACGGGAGTGACGGAATCGTCTTTTGCAAGCGTTACCACCGGGTCGAATGTCTCAAAAGAGGTCGGCGTTGTGACGTCCTGCCAGATTTCGTAAAACATGACGCGCGTGACCTCGTCATCTTGAGGAAGAAAATCCTGCAGTGCAGCAACAGCGGACGCGGTTCGACCCCACGGATTGACCGTCACCATGCGCTCCAAATAGCGCACTGTTTCGGTGTACGTTGCCGACGAATGGGCGTAATAGAGAGGCTGGCGACGCGGTCGCACCAACTTACGACCGATCGCGACTCGGTGATCAGCCTGACGCGCCGGAGTTCCATCCATCGACGGGATAACGTCCTGGTCGTGAGCCAGCGACACCATGGTGACGTCCGGGCGAATCCGATACCTGCGCGCCGGTGCTCCCGTCGCCAGGATTGCTTGCACATCTAGGCCGGCCGTCTTGGGATTCATCGATGCCAACACGGTCGCAATCAATCCCCCCTGCGAATGACCGCAGATCAGCACCGGTTCCGTTGCATACTCTTCCGGGTTAAGCCCATCGCGTTTCATTGCATCGTGGATCGCCATGACAAGCCCACTGCGCATATTCGATTCGATACCGATCATTTCGCGGATGTTTGATTCCATATCCGCCGGATTCGCGTTCGATTCGAAGTCCATATGCGCCGTTCCAGGCAGGGATACCAGCCACCTGCGGGCTTCCCCTTCACCGACGCGGGTTATTTTCACCGTGTTCCCGTCGGTCATCGACCAGTACATGTCGTCGATATCGACGCATAGATCACTCAGACTCTGGGGGGCTTGCCAGCGACGAAGTGCAGCTGTGGCGTGTCCGGCTGGGGGATCAATGGACGAGGCTTCGGCTGAATCTGCGATCACTTGGGCGTGAACAGGGCCGGAATGAATGTAGCCCACGGCCGTTCCGATCGACAGCATTCCGGTCATCAATGTGTCGTATGCGCGTTTGGGAACAAGAGGAAGTGCTTGAGCTGCTCGTTTCCCCATTGGACTATCGGGTTCAAGGGCGATACGAGCACGCATCACCGTCTTTGCCACGTGGGAAACGGCCTGCGCACTACCGGCGAGGAAGCGGACGAAGAGCGTATCAAGACCGGGTTCGTCGAAGAAAAGGCGTTGCGAGCGCTCAGATGAATCGTCGCCCATCGATTGAGAGGCGTGGCGAGCTTTTTGTCGCATCTCTTCAGAGAGGGCGGGTAGTTCTGATACAAGACCTAATGCTCCGGAGGCAAGGAGTGCTGGCACCAAAGGAATCAGGCGCATGGCGGTGTAAGCGGGAGAAAACGACTGGGGAACACGGCGAGGCGCATAGATGCGTGGTGTACGACGATGCGCCATGGCTTCTCCTTTCCCCGCGGTTCCTTATCTTTCAAGCGTAGTGCGGTCAGCAAAAGGCGCAATCGGGGACAACCCCTGTTTATTTGCCTGTTCCCTGAATTCCACACGTACCGTGGCAAACTTCAACCATTGACACTCATACCCCCTAGGGGTATCTTCATTTTAGAAGGACAAGCAGGAAAGGCGACCCATGGCATACGGATATTCAGCCTCCACTGACCGTTATCTGGCCAGACTCCGCCGTATTGAAGGACAGGTTCGCGGACTCCAGCGCATGGTCAGCGAAAACGAGTACTGCATCGACATCATTACGCAGATGTCCGCCGTCCAATCAGCGCTCAATTCCGTTGCCATCGGCCTGCTAGAAGACCACATGAACCACTGCGTCGTCCACGCCGCCAAAGAATCCGACGAAGCCGCGCACGAAAAGATTGAAGAGGCCACCAAGGCAATCGCCCGGCTCATCAAGTCCTGAACCAACTACTACTGTGCACGATCCAGCCACAACAACAAGGAGAACGCCATGACCATGGAAATCGATCGCACCGTTGAACTCGCCGTTAATGGCCTGACCTGCGAACACTGCGTCCAGTCCGTCACCGAGGAACTATCCGAAGTTGCCGGCGTGAAGAACGTTGACGTCATCCTCAACTCTGGTGCCACCTCCAAGGTCACCCTCGTATCCGACGTTGCCCTTGACGATGATGCCCTGCGTGAAGCCGTGTCCGAAGCAGGCTTCGAGCTGGTCAGCATCACCCGCGACTTCTGAGACCCTCGGGCGCGGGCGATGCCCGCGCCCAACCTCGTTCCTCAAAACTGGCCGGCACCTGGCCCAACATAACGCGCCACGTCCTCGACCACCTCCCTTCCGCGCCCGGACACCCACGACCGCCCGCGGGCACACCACCAGTCGGCATGCCCACAAACTCAGCCTTCGTGACACGTCCCGGCAAGCGGACAAGGAAAGACAACCGTGTCCATATCCCCCACTCTTCACTCCGTCGCCCCCGTTTCCGACTCCTATAATTCCGAGGGCACAACCCACATCGGCGAAGGCATCAAAGTTCATGCGCAGGACCTCAAGCGCCGACTGATCATCTGCATCCCCTTCTGGCTAATCGCCATGCTTTTGTCGATGGTGCCCACCTGGCAGTTTGTCGGCTGGCAGTGGGGTGTCGCCATTGCATCGATCCCCGTCACCACCTGGGGTGCATGGACCTTCCACAAGGCCGCCTTTGCGGCTGGACGCCACGGATCAACAACGATGGACACCCTGGTGTCACTGGGCGTCACTGCGTCCTCCCTGTGGAGCTGGTGGGCTCTCCTCTTCGGTGGTGCAGGCGAACTCGGCATGCGCATGTCGATGACTCTCTTCCCACGCGCAGCCACGGCCACACATCACGCGGAAATCTATTTCGAGGGCGCCTGCACGATCACCGTCTTCCTTCTGACCGGACGGTGGATGGAAGCGCGCGCCCGATACCGCGCCGGCAACGCACTGCGAGCACTGCTTGAATTCGGCGCAAAGGAAGCGACGAAGATCGAAGTCGATCCCGCCACCGGCGAACGTCACGAAGTGGTTGTTCCGGCAGCATCTTTGCAGGTCGGCGACATGTTCATTGTTCGGCCCGGCGAGAAGGTGGCCACGGACGGCATCGTTGTTGAAGGCCAGTCCGCACTCGACACTTCCTTGCTGACCGGCGAATCTGTGCCCGAAGACATCAGCGTGGGCGACGAGGTCACCGGCGCGACAATCAACACGTGGGGCACCCTCACGGTCAAGGCAACCCGAGTCGGAGCCGACACTACTTTTGCTCGCATCGGCGCGATGGTGAGCCAAGCGCAGGCCAGTAAAGCCCCTGTTCAGCGACTTGCCGACCGTCTTTCCGGAGTCTTCGTTCCAATCGTCATCGGCATCGCACTGCTGACCTTGATCGGCTGGCTGATCGCTGGAGCATCTCTACAGACAGCCTTTACCGCCGGCGTCGCCGTGCTGGTTGTCGCCTGCCCATGCGCACTCGGCTTGGCGACTCCGACCGCCCTTCTGGTGGGATCCGGTCGCGCATCCCAGCTGGGTATCGTCATCAAATCCGCTGAAACGCTGGAGCAGACGCGAACGATCGACACGATCGTTCTGGATAAGACCGGCACCGTCACCACCGGCAAGATGTCGCTGGAAAGCATCGTTACTCTACCGGAGTCGAACAGCGACCGACTATCGGAAGACACAATCCTCGGCCTTGCTGCCGCGGTTGAGTCCGCGTCCGAGCACCCTATTGCTCGCGCCATTGTCGCCGGTGCGGGCGCGCGGGGAGTCGCGGCCTCGTCGATTCGCGGATTCTCGAACCACGCAGGACGTGGTGTATCTGCGCTGGTAGACACCCCTTCCGGTGGCGATTCGCTGGTGCTGGTTGGACGCGCGTCATGGCTGGATTCCCTGGGCGTCACCATTCCGTACGAGGTCGAGTCTGCAGTTGCCACCGCCGAAGCAAGTGGCGCGACCGCAATCATGATCGCCCAGACGGGCCAGTGGAGTGATTCCAACGAGGCCGGCCACGCTCACTCAGCCACCGCAGTAGAATCGGTGGCCGACTCTTCCACCTCCGAGTCGGCAGAAACTTCGCTTGACGTCCCCGGCTTGACCGCGCCCGCTCCTCTGGCCACGATCACGATGAACGTCCAGGGCATGACGTGCGCGTCGTGTGTGCGCAGGGTCGAAAGGAAGCTCGGCACACTCGACGGTGTCAGTGCCTCGGTGAACCTTGCGACCGAGTCCGCGACGATCACGCTGACCGAACCGCACACGGATGAAGAACTCGAAACCATCGTCAACAACGCGGGATACCAAGGAACCGTGCTTTGGCGAACCGACGTATCTGCGTCAGAGACGTCGATGTCAGCGAACACCGAAGAGAAAACGCCCTCCGCTCAGAGGATCCTGCCGGAGCGTATTGAAGGCTACGCGTACGGTGTTCTGGTTGTTCGTGACACCGTGAAGGACACGTCTAAGACCGCAATCGAGCAGTTCAAGGGATTGGGTATTGAGCCGATCCTACTGACCGGAGACAACGAGGCAGCCGCTCAACATGTTGCTCAGCAAGTTGGTATTTCGCGCGTTATTTCGCAGGTTATGCCGGAAAAGAAGTTCGACATCATCAAGGGATTGCAGGATGAGGGACGCGTTGTCGCCATGGTTGGCGACGGCATAAACGACGCTGCGGCACTTGCTCAGGCGGGCACCCATGGCCTGGGGATCGCTATGGGATCAGGGACCGATGTTGCGATCGAGGTCGCCGACGTTACGTTGGTCAATTCCGACTTGACCAGCGCAGCCACTGCCATCCGCATTTCGCGCCGTACCCTGCGCATCATTAAGGGCAATCTGTTCTGGGCATTTGCCTACAACGTTGCAATGATTCCGCTGGCAATCGCCGGCCTGCTGAACCCCATGCTTGCGTCGGCTGCAATGGCGTTCTCATCCGTGTTCGTTGTGTTGAATTCGTTGCGTTTGCGTTCAGCACACTAGCGGGTCACCACGTGAACAACTGTCCTAACAGACTTTGCCAGTGTTTTACACTGTAAGGGTGAATCCTCCCAGTCTGCCAGCACGGTCAAACGTCGCCCCTCAACGAGTGGCAGCCATCATCCCAGCCCACAATGTTGGCCACGATGTTGCCGGTACTGTGCGCGCATGCCGAGCCATCCCCGGCGTCGATCTGCTGATCGTCGTCGACGATGGGTCCGATGACAACACGGGAGCTGCCGCCCGCGCCGCCGGTGCAGTCGTCGTCCGCCATTCTGTGGAACGAGGCCGCGCATCCGCCATCGAGACTGGCGTCAAAGTGGCCGCGATGCGCGATCGGGCGGATTGGCCTGCGCGCCTTCTTCTTGTTCTGAACGCTGACTTGGGAGATTCGGCGGTTGAGGCTACTGCGCTTGTTGAGTCCGTGATGAACGGTGAAGCCGACTGCGCGTGTTCTATTCCCGTAGGAATGAGCCTCACGTCGAAATTGGGACGGGCCGCGCGGTTGGCGCGTCGCGTTATTCGACGCGCAACCGGCTGGGAACCCGCTTACCCGCTTGCGTCCGTGCGTTGCGTGACACGCGAGGGAATCACGGCAGCTATGCCCTTTATGAACGGGTACGGCTTGGAAATTGCGATGACGATTGATGTGCTCAACGCGGGCTTGTCGATCATTGAGATTCCCTGCAGTTTCGAACGCACAGGTGCCGATAAATCATTCGGCGATTTGAACCCGCGTACGCGCTTCACCGATACGACGATCGCTTCAATTCGCACGGTATTCGGTCGCGTAAAAGCGCGCCACCATCACCCGCACCCGTATGCGAATGCTCGCCAGGGTGTTGGAATCCCCTACCCATGCGTTGCACGTGATCGGGAACTCACTGACGCCTAGCCGTTCAAGGATTTCAACCGTAAAACTTGGGTGCCCTGCTTGGGAGGATCCCAAGCAGGGCACCATACGCTTGTCAGCGACTCACACCATCAATCAGCGGATCGTCACCTGACGCGAGACCATGCCCTGGCGAGCACGACGCTCATCAGCGGTCAGTGGCTCCTTCACGGCAAGAGCCTTTTCAAGCTCGGTTGCCAGGGTTGCTGCGTCTTCGGCGATGTCATCAGCGGTCGCACCCTCGGCAAGTTCGAAGACCGGGATTGCGATGCCACATGCACGGAACGCCCCTACGAAGCGCGAGCCCTCGCCCATGCGAGCCTTGCCAGCTGCCTGCAGGCGAGCCAAGCCGGTGAACAGCGCGGACTCTTCCACGTCGGTCACGTAGCGCACGAAGTTACGGTTCATCTCGCACCAGAACATACCGGTAACACCGGGAACTGCGACGGTTGGGATGACCTCGTCGCGGTTTTCTTCAAGCGCACGAGTGGTCTGCTCGTCCATTTCCTCTTCCGGGTTCAGCCAGAAGTGGAAGTTTTCTTCGAGGCTCATTTCGCCGAAGCCTTCCGGATCCAGGATGTCCTGGAGACGATCGGAAGGTTCGCGCACATCAATGTCAATAACGCCCTCGACGCCGTCAGCCTTGGCTGCAATCGCTGCGAGAATTGCGGCGCCAGCGTCGTGCGACAGATCAGCCGAGTTGAAACGAGTCTGAGCTGCAACCAGAATTCGACCATCGCCACGCACCATCGCGGGATGACCGTCCGGGAGCAGAGTGACGAAATCGAATTCGACCGCGCCATGCTCAGCGTTAGTGCGTGCGCTCATGATGGCGCACGGGAGGATCTCGCGCATGGCGACCAGTTCAACCTCACCCTTGAGACCCTCGTAAGGGCGGGCAACGAACGGAATCGGAGCGCGGAATGCCGGACGAGCGGCAGGATTTGTTACCTTCTTGCGGCGGCTTGCTTTACCCATAGTCCAAATCGTAGCGGTAGCACGCCCGCCGGCGTTATTCCGCGTCCGGTTCGGCGCTAGTCCAATCGGGCACAATCAAGCGCGGTGCGACAATGCAGATGATCCCGGCCTCGTCATTATTATTCACGAGGCCGGGGCCGCAAGCGACACTGGCACCTGGAAGTGCCCGGAAAAACTCAGCTATTATCCGCGGCAGCCTGAACAGCCGGAAGAGCTATCTTAAAGCGTTCCAGGAACTTCTCGTACGCCTGAGCATCATCGGGATCCGCGTCGATGACGGTAGCCTGGACGTTCGCAAACACCTTGGAATCAAGATATTCGGGAAGAGTCTCACCTTCACCGCGCGACTTCATGAACTGAGCGAGCACAGCGATACCCCACGCGCCACCCTCGCCAGCGGTTTCACCAACGGACGCCGCAATCCCCAGCGAATCCGCGAGGATCTTCTGCGCCACACCCGGCGTCTTGAACAGACCACCGTGAGCAAAAACCTTGTCCAGCCCGACCCCTTCATCGGCAAGAATGTCGAGTCCAATACGGACGGCCGCAAAGACGCTCATCAGCTGAACGCGGAACACATTCGCCAAGGTGAACGTGGCATCCGGGGTGTGAGTGAACAGCGGGCGACCGCCTTCCAAGCCCATGATCGGCTCTGCGGACAGCGTGTTGTACGCCAGCAGTCCCGCACCATCGGCATCACCCTTCAGCGCGTTGAAATACAGAAGGTCATACACGTCAGAAACCTTCATATCCATGCCCGCAAGCTTCGCAAACTCGACGAACATGCCAACCCACTCATCCAACTCGGACGAACCGTTGTTTGAGTGAACCATCGCCACGGGCGAACCATCGGGAGTCGTCACCATATCGACCTCAGTGTGCAGGCGTTTCAACGCCTTCTCCAGCACGATCATGAGGAACACGGAGGTGCCACACGAAATGTTACCCGTACGCTGAGCCACCGAATTCGTCGCCACCATGCCCGTACCGGCGTCACCTTCAGGCGGACACATCGCAATACCCGGGCGGAGTGTGCCCGTCGGGTCAAGCAACAGCGCGCCTTCCTCGGTCAGGACACCCGCATCTTCGCCAGCACTCAAAACCGTCGGAAGCAGGTCGGACAACCGCCACGGCAGATGACGCGGAGCAACCAACTCGTCGTAGGCAGCAACCATCGACGCATCAAAATCACCGGCAACCGAATCAATCGGGAACATACCCGACGCGTCACCAATACCCAGAACATGACGACCAGTCAGTTGCTCATGCACCCAACCAGACAGAGTATTGATCGACGCAATCTGAGGAACGTGCATCTCTTCATCAATGACCGCCTGATGAAGATGAGCAATCGACCAGCGAAGCGGAATGTTGAAGTGGAACGCATCGATCAGCTCGGCCGCGGCGCGACCCGTGTTCGTGTTACGCCACGTCCTAAACGGAGCAAGCTGCTTGCCATCGGCATCAAACGCAAGATAGCCATGCATCATCGCCGAAATACCCAGCGAACCGTAGGTCGTGGGAACAACACCGTAGCGTTCCTTCACCTGCGCAACCAGCGTCGCATAGGCATCACACAAGCCTTCTTTGACGGCGGAAAGACTGTATGACCAGAGGCCGTCGACAATCTGGTTCTCCCACGAATGACCACCCGTCGCCAGAACCTCGTGGTCGGGGCCAATAAGAACGGCCTTAATTCGAGTTGAGCCGAGCTCGATGCCCAGCGCGGTCTGGCCGTTTTCAATCAGCTCTTGAACTGCAGCGCTCATGCGTTTAGTCCTCCACTTGTCATCGTTGACGTGTCGAAATTATTTCACGCGTTATCGACGTCACGCTATCACTGACTCAAATGTCCGTAAGGGTTTGCCCACAATGACGAAGAAGTGCACAAATGATGGCCGCTGCACCATCGTTTTCGACGGCTCCCGTGACAAAATCACCGGATTTTTTCACATTATCATCGGCGCCACCCATGACAACGCCGAAGTTTGCCCACTCAATCATGGGAACATCATTCGTGCCATCACCGATCGCGACAGTGCCTTCAAAGGGAACACCCAAGTCGGCGCTCAGAGTTTCAAGCCCGCTGGCTTTCGTTACTCCCAGGGGAAGAACGTCAGCCCAACTGGTCCAACCGATCGAGCATTCCCAGTTCCCAATAACTCCCGCATTGGTCAAAGCAGTTTCAAACTCTTCACGGTTCATCGCTGGTTCACGAATAACAACCTTAATCGCGTCAGCTACCTTGAGGTCCTCGACCGGTTTCACGGAGAATTCTTCGATCAGTTCCCCGGGTGGAAAAAGGCCGGAGATGAGGAACATTCCAGGAATTTCCACACCGATCAGAGCATTCGGCATCCCCTGACCAACCTGGTCAACCAAGGTCGACGGATCAAAAGTGGAAATGTCAGCAGACAATGCGCCAGAAACATACGCGTCAGAAAAGTGAACGCGGATAGCACCGTTCGAGCAGAGCGCCCACGCACGAGGATCCCCCAGTTGCTCAAGCACCGGCTGCGTCGCTTCCAACGAACGCCCCGTCGCAATAACGACGTTCATCCCCGCATCTTCAGCAGCGCCGATTGCTGCGCGCACACGCGCCGACGCCCCCGTCGGTAAGAGCACCGTTCCATCAAGGTCAAGACCGATCAGGATCTTCTTCGGATCCGTCGGCATCGATTCAGGCAACGCCTGAAATGCCGATTCGACCAGTGATTCAAACTGGATCGGTGCCTCACCCGATGGGGGCGGGGACACAAGGTTAACGATGGGCGCGTTGGAAGTTTCAGCCATGCGATGTCACTTGACAGGCTCGAGCACTTCCAGACCGCCTAGGTACGGACGCATTGCTTCGGGAACGTAGACCGAGCCGTCTGCCTGCTGGTGATTTTCGAGGATCGAAACCAGCCAGCGAGTGGTGGCAAGAGTGCCATTCAGCGTTGCCACTGGGGCCATGCCATTTTCGCGGCGCTCACGAATGCCCAGGCGACGTGCCTGGAAAGTGGTGCAGTTCGAGGTCGACGTGACCTCCATGTAGCGTTCCTGGGTCGGCAACCATGCTTCGCAGTCGAACTTGCGTGCAGCCGAGGTGCCGAGGTCGCCGGCAGCCGTGTCAATGACGCGGTAGGGAAGCTCAACCTTGCGGAGCATCTCTTCTTCCCATGCCAGGAAGCGCTGGTGCTCTTCTTCAGCCTGCTCGGGGCGGCAGTAGGAGAACATTTCAGCCTTGTTGAACTGATGGACGCGGATGATGCCACGTGTGTCCTTGCCTGCAGAACCGGCTTCGCGACGGTAGCAGGTGGACCACCCTAGATAACGCTTCGGACCGTCGGACAGATCGAGGATCTCGTCGGCGTGATAGCCCGCGAGCGCCACTTCGGACGTACCGGTCAGGTACAGGTCGTCGGCGGGCAGGTAGTAGATCTCGTCCGAGTGCTCGTTGAGGAAGCCGGTACCGCCCATGACTGCGGGGGTCACGAGGGTCGGGGTCATCATCGGGACAAAACCAGCCTTGACGGCCTGGTCGAGTGCCATTGTCATCATGGCGAGTTCAAGGCGAGCGCCGATGCCCTTGAGGTAGTAGAAGCGTGCGCCGGAGACTTTTGCGCCACGCTTGGTGTCGATCGCGTCGAGGCCTTCACCAATGGCCAGGTGGTCTGCGGGTTCGAAGCCTTCGGCTGCGAAGTCACGTGGCTTGGGGCCTTCGTGGCGCAGGACGACAAAGTCTTCTTCACCACCAACCGGAACACCATCGAGGACGAGGTTCGGCAACAGGCGTGCAAGACGGTCAGCGTCTGCGTCTGCTTCGTTCGCCTTGGCTTCGAGAGCCTTCACCTGTTCGGCAAGTTCCTTCGCCCGAGCGAGAATCGCAGGGCGCTCTTCCTTGGATGCCTTACCGACCGACTTGGAAACTTCCTTCTGGGTAGATCGAAGGGACTCGAAATCCTGCAGGCTGGTGCGACGCAGTGCATCAGCTTCAAGGATGCGGTCGACGAGTTCAACATCGCCACCGCGTGCGCGCTGGGAGGCACGGGCGGGCTCAGGGTTTTCACGAAGTGCGCGAACATCAATCATGCTTCCAATCTTAGGGCAGGGTTCGGCCTGGCGTTATTCACGACCAGCGCTTGTGTGGATAACGCAAGTGAACAGGCTCCGGATGTGGACAGGCGTTTCCACAGCGATGGATTGCGGATTTGATTTATCCACCAATTTTGTTTTCTGGCGGGACGTGAAAAGCGTTCGATGGATAGTCTTGGATGCATGACGATCTGGATTGTGGTGGGCATTCTTACGCTTGCGTTCGTTCTCTTTGGTGGCCTGTGGCTCTGGCGTTGGTATCAGACGCGTCAAGCACGCTTGCAACTGCGCAAAGATGCGATGCTCACCCCCAGTTCCGCTTTCGATCCCGAGCGCGGTCGCCCACGTCCGTGGGTGATCGTGAATCCGGTCAAGCATGATGATGTGGATGCTTTCAAAGCCGAAGTCAATCAGGCTGCGCATCAGATGGGCATTGACCACGTGCATTGGCGTGAAACAACCGCGGAAGACCCCGGCACCGGTCAAGCAATTGACGCTTTGGCGCAGGGCGCATCCGTCATCATTGCTTCCGGTGGTGACGGCACGGTGCGCGCTGTGGCCGCGGGCGTTGCTGGGTCGGGTGTACGTATGGGCATTATTCCCGCCGGCACCGGCAACATTCTGGCCCGTAACCTAGGAATTCCGATCGACGATTCAGCTCAAGCGATGCGCATTGCTCTGGGAGAAAACCACCGGGCGCTTGACTGCGGGTGGTTGCGCGTCGACAACGTCGACACGCCTTCCGAGATTCCCGCGGAGGGAATGCTGGTGCGGGCGGCTCTGACGAAGAACAGAGTTGACACTGATACTCCGCCATCACTCGATCAGGCGGACTCCTCACTGGCGCACCGCGCTCAGAATCTGCCCGGAACGGACGAGTATTCGTTTGTCGTCATCGCCGGTCTTGGCTTCGACGGCGAAACGATGGCTGCGACCGATTCAGAACTGAAGAAGAAGGTTGGATGGGTTGCCTATGTGATAGCAGCCCTCGGAGCAATCGCGAAGGAAGGAACACGACTGCGCTTGATGCTCCGCAACCCGAAACCGATCGATGATCCTGTCGGGGATGCTCCCGGAGATGATGAGCACTCTCGCGTCGTTGACGAATCCGCAACGATCAGCGGGGTCAGCGTCCCTGATCAGCCCGAATCAGTTCTCACGTGGGTTCATTCGCGCACTGTCATGTTTGCGAACTGCGGGGAACTTCCATTCATCACCTTGGCACCGGGTGCTCGCGTCGATGACGGGCTGATTGATGTCATTGCCGTCAACACGGAAGCTGGCGTGCTGGGCTGGGCGGACCTGTCCTTGAAGATCATGGGACAGGGACTGGGTGTGAAGACCATGAATCTTCCGGTTTCCACCGGCAAGATTCAGTTCAGGCAGGCAGAGGGCGCATCCGTCGCCGCTCAATCACCCCAGGTGATTCAGGTTGATGGTGACGCGATCGGAACTGCGCGAACCGTTCACGTCCGGCTTGATCCACAGGCTCTAGATATTGCGGTTCCCGGCCTCGAAAACTGAAACCGGGAAATAAGCAGTCAGCCGTTCAACGGCCACGACGGCGCAACCGGGTAATCCGGAACGTCAACGCCATTTCCACCCTGAAGAATTGACGCCACCCATGCGCGACCCGCGTGGAAATCCTCATCGCTGGTTCCACGCAGAACATGTGCTTTCATTCCGTCAACGCGCGGGTACGAACCCATAAAACGAACCTCGGGCGAATAGCGATGCAGACCAACAAGAGCGGCTTGAACACGTTCTTCGGAAATGTGTCCAACAATGTCGATGCTGAACGTGTAATCACCCAAACCGTCACCGCTTGGGCGAGACTCAATACGCGAAAGGTCGACACCGCGGACAGCGAACTGCTCCAACAGGGTCAGCAATGCACCGGACTCGTTCACCGGAAGAGCAACCTGGATCGTCGTCTTATCCGCACCCGTTGGCGCGGGGATCTGACCCGGCTTCGACACCAGGACGAAACGCGTCACGGCACCCGGATTATCAGCGACGTCCTTGTAAATCGCTTCAAGACCATAGGTCTGAACCGAAACCTCGTTGCAGAGAGCCGCATCAAACGGGGCGTCACCACCGGAAAGGATTTCTGCCCCGGCTGCCGTGGAAGTGGCAGGCACGTGAACAGCGCCCGGGAAAGTGGCTTCAACCCATCCACGACACTGAGCCCACGCGTGCGGGTGCGTACCAATGCGACGAACATCTTCGGGCTGGGTTCCCGGACGAACAGCCAGCTGGAACACCACTTGGACAACCATTTCAGCAACGATCACCAGTGGCTCACCTCGGGAGAGTGAATCAAGAGTCGCGTTCACGCCACCCTCAATTGAATTCTCGATCGGCACAACCGCGCGGTCGGCTTTGCCCTGGCGAACAGCGGCCAGAGCCTGCGGTGCACTGGTCATCGGCATCAGTGTCGCGTCGACTGGCGCGACTTGGCGCACGGCCTGCTCGGTGAACGTTCCGAACGGTCCAAGGAATGCGATTCGCAATGACATTGATGTCCTTCGTTATTTGTTTTCCGCAGACGCAGAGTCGGCGTTCTCAGATACGGCGCCACATGCCGTGATCCTGTAGAGCTTCGCGGTTCCGCCTTGATCCACTAATTCAAAGCCATACGAGGTATCAACGTTGTACAGGCCCGGGAATCGAGACGAACGCAGGAAGTTGTAATACTTTCCGTCTTCATCGGCGTAGTAGTGCGTGATCCCCATCTGATTGACGACCTCGCACACTTCGGGATTGTCGTGGATCTCGTTGAAGTGTTTCACCAGAACCTGTTGCCAGCGTTCCTCGTTATTGGTGGTCGACAGCTGAGGGAAAACCGCGTCATGCTGTCCAAGAACTTCCGTGTACGCCGCGCCCGCAATCGGATCACCCAGGACAAGCGAATCTCCGGGAATCAGCAGTTGCATTCGACGAATCATTGCGAGCTCAGCGGTGTCAGCCATGCCCGGCTTCCCCAGGTTTTCTGGGTCGTAGACGTAGTCGGTGGCGCGAAGGCGCGCATCCAAAGCACCTCCGCCGGTGAGTAGCAGAAGCAGGACGCCGATAACAACGTCGATCAACCAGCGTGGGAACAGTGCGGGCAGGTGTTCTTCACCCATGTTGGCGCCCACCAGTTCGTCGGTTTCGCTGGCTCCGAAGAATTCTGATTCTTCAGCTTCACCGGCTTGCACCCCCTCTTGAGCTCCGCCGGGTTGCGCCACTTCTTCGGTTCTCAAAACATGCGCTATCTCTTCGGTTCCGCCGTCATCTTCGTGGGTGAGCTGCGCGGTCGCACCCTGCGAAACGCGGGCTACCCACTCAAAAACGAGGAAGGAAATCCGCTCGAAACCGATCGCCATCAACGGCACCATTGTCAGCCCATGCGGTCCCATGATCCGTCGCGGATCCAAGTACCAGGGGGCCAAAAGGAATGTGCGGAATTCCCCGATCGGCGCGTACGCCAAGAAAGTCAGGAAGCAGAACAGCAGGTAAGAGACGATCGGCCACATCGCACCGGGCTCCCAATCGGAGGTATCGGCATGTTGAGCAGGCCCGGCCTCGTCGATGCGGAAAATGCTGAAGGCGTCAACGCTCACCGCAATGCCGACCAGCAGTAGAACAACTTGGACGGCGATCAGCATTGTCATCGCGGTCGTTTGCGAGAACGGTGGCGCGGGCGTGAACGTGTGGCTAAACGCGTACTCCCACGAAATTCCAGCACGTGGATAGTTGCCCATCGCGCGAACTTTGCCCGTCGTCAAAAGCAAGAAGGGGGTGACGAGGCTCGCCACGCAGACAAGTCCCCCGACGAAAGCAAGGGATCGAGCGCCTCGACGGTAGGCGCGAATCGCGCCCCCACCGACACCCGAAAGGAACGCAGCGATCAGCATGACGTAGATCGTGAACGCAGAACTCGGGTGAGCAACCGACGCGCCAAACATTCCTGCCAGTAGCAGGATCGTCAACGGGATCTGATGAGCAAGCGCGCCCACACCCACCCGACGCGCATCCAACAAGCGCCGACCGACGATCACCGCGAGCGCAACAATGCCCGGGATCAGAGCAAGACCGGTCGCCAGTGGCCACTGGTTGTACATCGTCAGATTGTCCGCAGGCATATCCAACAGAGCCCCTGCCAGAACGGGGGCTGCAAGAATCGCTCCACGTTTACGCGTAATGACGCTGGTCATCGCGGTCGCACCAATAACCCAGATCAGCATCAGAACCAGCGATGTCACATTCGCGGTCAGAACAACTGTCTTCGGGGTTGCGAACAGGGCGGTGAAAGCGTGCCACGTGGTCGGATAGAAAACGTCTCGACCACCGTAGAGGTGAGAAAGACCGCCGAAGGGTGAAGCGTTCCCGGTTCGCACAATCGTCCATACGCCATTCAAATGGAATGTTGAATCCCACTGCTGGACAGGATTTCTCGGGCTTGCGTGCAACAGCATCGGAAGGGCTGCCACGAACGTACCGACGGTGATCATTATCCACATTGAGGCTCGTAGTCGAGCCTGCTCAGCACCCAGAGGCTGGCGTGGTCCAATGTGTGACAGCAAGCTTCCCGGCTGTAGGCGCCCTCCACCAGCACGGCGAGCGCTAGCAAACAGCCAGTTCACGCATCCCACAACGAAAGCGATCCCGAGCAGGGGAAATACTTTTTCACGAGACCACGTGACATCGCTACGATCAAAAACAACGGACAGGATGGTCAGGAAGCCAAGCGTGATCGCAGGAGCAATGCCAACCGCAATAACGGAAGAGCGCACCCAGGAGCGCACCCAGAAGACTCCCGGCAGAATCAGCGCCATCACCATCTCCACCAAGATCGGTCCGGCGGCCCACCACTGTCCACACACGTTTTACTCCTGCGGAAGCGTGTCTGCGTCTACAGCGTCTACAGCGGGTTCGGCCTGGTCCTTGTGCGAACGGTGAAGGATGAACTCAACGATCATCGGGATCAGAGACACGAACACGATCGCCAAAATAATTATCGACAGGTGATCGTGCACGAAGTCGACGCCACCCAAGACCGAACCCAGGTAGGTGATGCCTGCACCCCAGAGCAACGAGCCAAGCGAGTTAAACGCCAAGAACTTCGAGTAGGGGTAGCGTGCAATGCCCGCAGCAAGCGGAATGAAAGTACGCACGAAGGGGATGAATCGACCAATCACCAGCGCGCGACCGCCGTAGTTCAGGAAGTAGCTCTCCGCTTTGTGCAGATGCTCGGTTTTCAAGAAGCGCGCATCGTCAGAGAACAGGCGACGGCCATAGCGCGCACCCAGCCAATAGCCGATCTGCGCACCGATGAATGCGGCGATGAAGGTCAGGATGACCAGAGTTGGCAGGTGCAAACCCAGACGGTCGTGCAGAAGACCCGCTGTGAACAGCAAGGAATCGCCAGGAAGAACCGGGAACAAAACGCCCGACTCGATCAGCACGATCGCAAGTGTGCCCCACAAAACCCACGGGCCCATTGCGAGAAGCAAGCCCTCCGGATCATGGAACCAGCCGATGAACGTGCTCAGCCAGCTTGAATCGGCCATCGGCGAAAGCGCCGGCAGAAGGTCGGTGGCGAGGGTCGAAATGATCACTCAGTCTCCTTGATACTCGTGCGAGCTTTTCTCGCGCGTTGGCGGGACACAGCGCTCGGCATATTCCCGCGCTTCACACCCTACCCGTCACACGCTCGCAGTTAGGATTGAGAGCATGGAGTACACAGAGGATGACGTCACACCCGCAGGTTCCGGTGACGTTTCCTCTCAGACTGATTCTGCCCTCGCAGACCACGAGACCACTGAAGACCCGCAGAATTATGCGGAATCTGAAACGCTGGCTGACACCGCGGATACCGAAACTGACGTGGCGGACGACGGCGTGGATGATGAAGCGAAACCCCACACACCTGGCCGTCTGCCCGTCCCCGTTCACTATGCGGATAGGCAGACTCCGCGCAGGCGACGTCGCGAGGACTTGTTTCAAGCACTTTTCTGTGTTTTCGGAATCGCTGCCACGTGGGCAATCGGCGTTTTTGCGAACGCGACTACGCAGGGTGTGACAGAGGATGTTCTTCGTTTTCGTTTCATCCGTGAAATTCTGCTTCTTCCGATCACGTTGGTCGAGGGCAGCGTTGTCCTGATCGCTCCGATTGCGATTGTGGTTGCGCTGGCCTTGCGTCGGCGTATTTCCGCGATCGCTCATTCTGTGGGCACGGCGATCGTCGCGGTACTGGTGGGGTGGGCGCTCCTCTGGGCGACTTCACTGCTACCTGATGACATCACGGCTCCTCTTCGCGTGGCGAAGGCTGTCGCGCTGCTGGGCAATACGACGTCAACGGCGCTGGGGATCAACCTGATCGTGATCACGCTCTGCGCAATGTTCACTGTCGCGGGCGAGATGCAGAATATGCGAACCGTCCGTTGGGCGTGGATCGGCCTGTGGGTGATTGTTTTCCTTGGCGTGATGCGTTCGTCGATGACTCTGCCAAGCGCGTTCATTTCCGTGTTCATCGGGCGGATCGTTGGTTCAATTGCGCGGTGGTTTTTCGGCTTCGAGGACCGTCGTGCCTCGGGTACGGATATCGTTTCCGCTCTTTTGGACTTGGGTCTGGTGCCAGTTCGCGTGGTGCGTACCGATTTGGATACATCAAGCGAACCACTTTCGGCTTGGTCGATTATCGAAGATTCACGAGGCCGGCTCCACATTCAAAGTCGTGACGTGCAGACTGTCGAATACACGGTGAATCGTCGGCCTGACGTTGACGAAAATCGTCATTATCAGGTGTGGACGGTTGATGATCAGCTGTATGAAGTGGTGGCGTTGGATCCCGGTCGCGAGATTGTCGGAACGCTTGTTGACGTGTGGAACAACGTGCGCTTGCGCGGAATTTCGCGATGGATTTCCCCGTCTCTGAAGGCAACAACGGAACGCGCTACGCTGACTTCCCTTACAGCCCGTAAAGCTGGTGTTCACACCCCCGACGTTGCTGGAATCGCTCAGGCTGGCGAGTCGTTTATTTCCGTATCGCAGGCGCTTCCACCGACGGCTCCGCTCACGTCATTCGAGGCTGACCAGATCAGTGACGCGATGCTCGATGAGGCGTGGACGCAGCTTCGTGCCGCCCATCGAAGCGGTATTAGCCACCGGGATCTTTCCCAGGATGCCGTGCTCTTAGACGATAGGGGGGAACTGTGGATTGTCGATTGGCAAAAGGGCGAGGTCGCAACCACTGAGCTCAACCGCCGTATCGACATTGCCCAGATGCTTGTCTTGCTCTCGCTTGCCGCCGGCAGTGAACGAGCTTTGGAATCGGCCCGCAGAACGGTGGCGCCCGAAATTTTGACCTCGTGCGCAGCCGTGTTACAGGAACCGGTGTTGCCGACGAGCGTCCGACAAAACGTGCGCCGAACTGACCTGACGGAAAATCTGCGCGCGCAGTTGATGGGCGTTGAATCTGACGATGAAGTGGAGCTGACGGATCTTCAGCGTTTCCGCCCGCGCACCGTAATCATGGTGGCGGTTCTTTTCACGGCGCTCGTCGTTGTTTTGGGCTCGATGAACTTCGAAGACATTACGACAGCGGTGACGCAGGCGAACCCGTGGTGGATGGTGCTCTCGTTTGGACTCGCATGCTTGACATGGGTTGGTGGCGCAATTCCACTGATGGCACTCAGCCCCGTGAAACTGCGCTTCTGGGAGGCTCTCACCGCCCAGATCGGCGCATCGATCGCGACGATCGTTGCCCCCGCCGGCGTCGGTCCCGCGGTCGTCAACCTGCGACTATTGAAAAAGAAGAAGGTTGGCACGGTTGTCGCTGCCACCACGGTCACCTTGCAACAGTTGATCCAGTTGGCGTTCATCCTGTTGTTCTTGCTGATCGCGATGGTACTCAACGGCAGTTCTTTCTCCGTCCAGTTGCCGTATGGCACGATCCTTGCGGTCGTTGTCGTTGTCATTGCAGTGATTGCAGCTCTCTTGTCGATTCCGCAGTTCAGAAAGTGGGTGTGGTCGAAGATCGAGCCGACATGGACTCAGGTGCACCCCCGTCTGATCTGGATTGTTGGACAGCCTCAACGTCTGCTTGCCATTCTTGGCGGAAATGTTCTGATGAACGTCGGTTTCATCGGAGCTTTCTGGGCGGCCCTTGCCGCGATGGGTGGCTCCATGAACCTCCTGTCACTGGCTTTGACCTACTTGGCTTCGAACTCTCTGGGTTCTGTCATCCCCTCGCCCGGCGGTATTGGTCCTGTCGAAGCTACCCTCACCGCCGGTCTTCAGGTTGCCGGCGTTCCCCTATCAATCGGCCTGCCCACCGCGGTCCTCTACCGTCTGGTAACGTTCTACGGTCGTATCCCCTTCGGTTGGCTGGCGATGAAGTACATGGAGCGCAAGGACCTGCTCTGATTCTCAGTGCGTGAGTACTCTTGTTCGACCACGCGACGATTTTCGTTCGCTATGAAACAATAAGGGTATGACAACGCAGTCGAATCCTCATACAGCCCTTGCCCCTCTACCCGCTCCCCTGGCCGAACTGGCCGCAGGCGTGGAACTCCTTGATCCGATGGAAGCGCCCGCAATTCGCTGGGGCATCCTCGGTGCTGGCGGAATTGCAGCAGTTTTTGCTCATGACGTCGCCGCCTACTCGTCCGGTGTGATGGCAGGTATCGCAGCTCGCGATCCGAAGCGCGCCCAAGAGTTCGCCGCAACCTACAACGTCGAAAAGGCCTACGACTCCTACGAGGACCTCGTTGCAGCCGATGATATTGACGCCGTCTACGTCGCCGCCATCCACCCGCAGCACGAGAAACTGGCGACCCTCGCCCTCAACGCCGGCAAGCCGGTCTTGGTGGAAAAGTGTTTCACCATGGATGCCGTTTCCGCGAAGCGCGTCCTGGATCTGGCGAAGGAAAAGGACCTGTTCTGCATGGAAGCCATGTGGACGCGTCACCTGCCACACCAGAAGGTACTCAGCCAGATTGTCGCCAATGGTGGTCTCGGTGCAGTTTCGACCGTTCACGCTGATCACGGCCAAAAGCTGGATCACATTCGTCGCACGTGGGATCCCGAGCTCGGTGGTGGCGCTCTGATGGATCTTGGCGTCTACTCAATGTCTTTCGTCCACCAGATTCTTCCGGACGTGAAGCTTGTGGGAGCAACCGCAAACCTCACCGATCTGGGGGTCGACGTCCAGTCCGCCGCCCTATTGAAGACCGACACCGCGGTGGCAATGGCGGCCTCGAACTTCAACGGCCGATCCGCGACCTACGGCGAAGTTGTTTTCGAACGCGGCGCTATTGAGATGGAAGAGCAGTTCTACCGTCCCTCGACTCTGCGCCTGCGCACTTTCGGTGAAGGCAAGCCCGAAAATGGTGAGACCGTTGAATGGTCGGGCATCGTCCCCGGCGGCTTCCAGTACCAGGCGGCCGAGGTCGCTCGTTGCTTGACCGCCGGCAAGAAAGAATCCGACACGATGCCCAGGTCAGCGACCCTGCGCGTGATGGAACTTCTGGACGAGATGCGCGCTCAGACGAACATCGTTTACCCATGGGAGAAGTGAGCGTCAGCTTTCCTGACTTCACACGTTTGAGTGGCCTCGTTTTCCTCTTTGGGAAAGCGGGGCCGCTTCTTTCAGTGTGTTTCAGCGCTTATGGGCCGTCCACATGAGCGTCATATACGGAATGGTCACCGGTTTTCCAGGCTCGTAGGCGAGGTGTTCGTAGAGGTACCAGCGCAGATTGTCCTGCATCCGCGCCCTTCCGGTTTCGTTTTGACGCAGGTAGGACGATCGCGTGGTGCCCAAGCGAAGAATGTCCTCAGGGGTGATGCACTCTTCGAAGTTCACGAGGCCGAGCACCGGCTCAGTGAATTGGCTGGAAAAGCTCGGTGGCTTGTCGGGTCGGTGCACGTCACCGGACCTCATAATTCTGGTCAGGCGATGAACCCAGGGGATGGAAACATCCATTTGGTTCCACACCACTCCAATCCCACCGCGATCCTTCAAGATTCGGCTTGCTTCGTGACTCGCGAGCTCTTCGTCGACCCAGTGCCACGATTGCGCATAGACAACGAGGTCGACACTGCCGGTCGGCAAACCGGTATCTTCTGCGGTTCCATCGTGAATCGCGATGAGGTGACGCCAGCACGGTGAGCGCTCTTCGAGTGCTTCACTCATCTGCTGGCGCATTGCTTCTGATGGTTCAACAGCCTCCACGCATATGCCACGCTCGGCAATAAGCGCGCTCATTTTTCCTGTTCCAGCACCAATATCAGCAATGCGGGGGCACTGCTCGCCAGCGAGATCACTCTTGCCAGCGGAATGATCTGCCAAGCCTCGCCTCGTCATTTCGACAAGCTGGTCAACGACCGAAACTGGGTATGCCGGACGCACCGAGGCATACTCGGGGGAGGCAATGTCGAAAGGATTCATCAGCGAGAAGTCTAGTCACTGCGAACGCTCAAGCGAGGATGGGACAGACGAATGCGTTGGGTAACGAATAGGCTCACGCAACGTCAGGTCAGAACGATCGCGTCAGCGAGCTCTTGTGGATGATCGACCAGAAGGCGAGCATCATCTTGCTCGGCCCAGGTGCGCCAATGTGGCCGATATGTGTCTCCATCGCGGGCAATCGCGCGGTCGTAGCGGACGGGTTCGCCACCCTCAGCTTCAATCCAGATAATGTAGTCCGCGAGCGCACAACTACGCTCAGTCAGCACCCCGCACCCTTCGACGATCGTGGGAACACCGGGAAGAACCTGCTTTGGGTCACGTTCAGTGGATGCTTCCCAATCCCAGGGGCGATAGATGGCGATGCGACCCGCACGAAGGTCAGCCATCACCGTTTCAGTGATGGATTGTGCACCGGCGAGGCCCTGCCAACCGCGATACCACTCGTCGGGGCCAATGATTCGCCACTTGTCTCCGCCAGCCATGCCATTCAGGGCATCACGAAGAGCGAGCGCAAACGTGGATTTGCCTGCGCCCGACAGCCCGTCAACCAGAATGATCGGGGTTTCGCTGGCTGAGGCGTGCGCGTGGGTCAGCGTCGCTTCGACAAGGTCGGCGGGTAACGGCTGACCCAGAGCGGATGAAAACCGACGTTGTTCAGCCTGTTTGTTCGTCATCATCAGCGCCCAATTAAGGCAAAGTAACCGAAATAGACGGCAGCACTCAACGCGATGATCGGCACCAGAATCGAGACGATCAGCATGATGATGTCTCGAACGCCCATGGAGGACTGGCGCGCCCACGTGCGAGGTCCGGTTGCGCCGAAGCCTCGTGCTTCCATCGTCAGAGACAGTTTCGCGCTACGGCGCAAAGCGAACACGAGCAGTGAGAACGAACCGCGTGCCAGTGACACGACCTTGTGAGCGTCCCCGATTCCTCGGATCCGACGCGCCTGCTCCAAGCCCTTCCAGTCAGCGGTCATCAGCCCGGTCATGCGGGCCGCCGCTAAGGTTGCCAGCACGGGACGGGCGGGAACGTGCAGGATCTGCGCCAGACCATCCGCCATGTCGGTCGGATCAATCCGTGACAGCAACACGATTGCCGGCATGCCGATTGCCAGGACGCGCAGAAAGATTCCGGCTGCCATCCACACCGAGCGCTCCGAGATGATTGCGGGACCGAATGACCAGAAGATTTCGCCCGCGGGGTTCGCGTACAGCAACATCGACAGAGCAGCCAAAGGCGCTGCGAGGAACAGTGGGATCATGCGGAACGCAATCGTCCGAGCGCGAATATGCGTCACCGGCAGAAGCAAAAGTTCCAGTACCAGCGCGATGCCGGCGGATACGACGTCGATCGACAGGATTAACGGCGTCGTCATCAGAATCAGGGACAGCACCTGCGTCACCGGGTTCACCAATTCGATAAAACGCTTGGGGCGCGTCGGCTCCGTGGCGGAATGCTCGGCCTTCTCTTCCAAGGTGGCGTCTGATGAAGCATGGTCGGCCTCGTCCGTTGGGATCGAGGGCGCAAGCGACGAATTCGCACCCGCTGGCGCAACGCCGACGCTACCGAGGTCAATGACGTTCTGCCCCATCGCTTCGACGAAGGCGGGGTCGTGCGTAATCGAGACGAGCGTCGTACCGAGAGCCTGCGCACGGCGAAGCAATCTGACCAACTCAAGCCACGTTGTGCGATCCTGACCGAACGTCGGTTCATCGAGAATCAGCAGTTCGGGTGCGCTGATCAGCGCGCTCGCAACAGAAAGTCGGCGCTTTTCGCCACCCGACAGGGTCATCGGGTTCGCGTCAGCAAGTGCGGCTAGGCCCAGTGCGGCCAGGTGCTCATCAACGAGGCCGACCAATTCGTCTCCATCGATTCCCTCTTGACGAGGGCCGATCTCAAGCTCACCGCGCACAGTTGTAGAGACGAACTGATACTCGGGTTCCTGGAAGACCATAGAGATTCGGCCTAGGAGGTCTTTCGAACGCCACTCGTGCGGGTCAGCGGATTCGCTGGGAAGACCATCCTTCGGAGCGGCTCTGATTGTGCCTTCAATCTGCGGTAACAGGCCGGCGAGCGTCAGAGCGAGAGTCGTCTTACCCGCACCGTTCGCACCAACGAGGCACGTCGATTGGCCTCGCGGAATATCGAGGCTGATACCGGTGCGGACAGGATGCTCCGGTGAGTAGCCGATCGTCAGGTCACGAACTGACAGGATGGGAGTGGAGTCTGTCTGCCCTCCGTTATCGAGAGCCTGATTCTCTCCTTCGCTAGCTCCGAGCGCGGCAACAACATCGTCGACGGGAAGCCAGATGCCACGCTGTTTCAGCGTCTCACCCTGCTCGGCAAGCACCTGCTCAATCGGACCATCAGCTGCAACGGCGCCATCGAGGATCACGATCACACGATCAACGAGCGACGCCCACACATCCACGCGATGCTCAATAACGACCATCGTTGCGCCACTCACAGCAAGGACACGCTCAACCGCGTCGCGAACCCCCGCAACGCCTTCCGGATCAAGGTTTGCGGTCGGCTCATCAAGAAGCAGAAGACCGGGCTGCATCGCCAAAATCGACGCGAGTGCGAGGCGCTGTTTCTGACCGCCCGACAGCATCGACGTATTGCGATCACGGCTGACATTCAGGCCAACCGCTTCCAAAGCGGCATCAACGCGCGGCCAAATCTCTTCGCGCACAACCCCGAGGTTCTCCATGCCGAACGCCACGTCATCACCGACACGCGCAAGCACAACCTGAGCCTCAGGATCTTGCATCATCAAGCCGATGCGACCGCGAAGATTCTCCGGCTTTTCGCCCTCGACCAATAGGGAGCCTCGCGCTTCACCCTCATCTTCCCCACCGAGCAGGCCAGCCAAACCTGCCATCAACGTCGACTTACCTGAGCCACTTGGGCCTAAAACCAGAACGCGCTCACCCGGGTTAATCTGCAGATTCACCCCATCGAGCGTCCACTTCAGACGACCGCCATGACGCCAACCCCAGTCTTCGATCACTACCGACGCGGGGGTACGAGGTGCCTTGGCATCCTCCCCACGTAACGAGTCAGAGTGAGAAGCAGGAATACCGGGATCAGGCAGATTAGTGCTCATAGTGCAACGCCCCAGAAAGAGTAGAGACCGATAAAGCCTGGACCCGCTGGCGGTGGCTTGTGCCTTCGCCAGCGGGTCCAGGCCTCGTCAATTCATCAGACGCGAGTCCGAACCTCGCGACCGGCCGCGAAACGATCCAGCGCGCCAGTCTGCGCAAGACCGCGAACCAGCAGCCATGCCAGCAGGCCCGCAATCGCACCCGAAATGATCAGTGTGATGAAGTACGTGATGTTGAAGCCGAAGGACTTCGCCATGTTGCCGAACGCCAGGAACTCAAGGATCCACGCGCCCACACCGGCACCGGCACCCGAAAGGGCGGCAACCGTCAGGCTGAAGCGACGGTAAACGAAGAGAGCGAAGATGATATCGGCGCCCAGACCCTGAGCAAGACCCGAGTACAGCGTCGAAATACCCCACTGTGAACCCAGCGCAGCGGAAACCGAAGCAGCAATGACTTCAACCAGGATTGCAGCACCCGGCTTGCGGACGATCAATCCACCAATCGGGCCACCGATCAGCCAAATACCGGTAATCAGACCACCGAAACCGGGGGTCACTGCATCCAGAACGTCGTAGCCCAAGCCACCAACCTGGTTCCAGATCAGGAACAGCAAACCACATGCAACACCAAGAATCGCGGTGGTCACCATGTCAACGACGCGCCAATTCAGGCGGGGTGCGGATGCAACGTTGTCACTCATGCTGAAGAACTCCTCTCGTGTACAGCATGGTGCTCACGAGTAGGAAGCCTCCCTACGCCGGCATTATCCGGTTCAGGTTCGACGGTCGAAGGCACTTTGCCTTCCTCTCAACCCAGCACGCGTGCGGGTTCCCGTGGCACTGAAGTAAAGCCTAATCAGCGGATACACAGATTGCGAATTCAGGCGGTCGATATTTCAGAAAATGAAAGGACGTGCGATACGGAGATGCCGGATGTGTCGACAACAGGGGCGAGAAGTCGCGCCTGTGCGTCAAACATCGGCGACCGCGTGATCGAGGGTGCCTTCCTCTGCGCGTTTCAACATGCGATGGCGATTGATCAGCGCAACACCGACGATAAAGACAATCCACACGAGGGACGTGAACAAGCCCTGACGCGTGTCCTCAAACAGGATGAGGACGGCGACCATCGCCAGCATGAAGATGAAGACGATCCACGCGGATGCTGCGCCCCACGGAGCCTTGAAGACGGAGGCTTCGTGGCGCTCAGGGTAGCGACGCAGGTAAATCAGGTACGAGACGATGATGACGACCCACACGCCCATGAACAGGGTTGCCGACATGGATGTGACCAGCGTGAACGCCGCGGAGATCGACCCGCCGGACGCCATGACGATAATGCCGGACAGCAGGCAGACACACGACAGGAACAGGGCGTTCTTCGGGACGTGACGGCGAGACAGGCGGGCAAAGATCTTGGGGGCGTCTCCGCGCGACGCCAGGCCGAACAGCATACGCGACGTTGAGTAGATGCCGGAGTTCGCCGACGATGCAGCAGAGGTCAGAACGACAATGTTCACGATCGTTGCGGCCGCCGCTAGGCCGGTCATGGAGAACATGGTGACGAACGGTGAACGCTCGGGGTCAACCTGGTCCCACGGGGTCACCATCATGATCGCGGCGAGAGCCGCGACGTAGAACAGCATGATGCGCACGGGGATGGAGTTAATCGCCTTGGGCAGAGTCTTTTCCGGGTCGGCGGTTTCCGCGGTCGTCGTGCCGACCAGTTCGATGCCGACGAATGCGAAGAGAGCAATCTGGAAGCCACCCAAGAATCCGATGAAGCCCTTCGGGAAAACACCGCCGTGCGACCAGAGGTTTGATACCGCAGCGGTCGTGCCAGCTTCGGAGGTGGTGTGTATGGCGACCATGATGAAACCAACGACGACCAGCGCAAGAATCGCAACGATCTTGACCAGCGCGAACCAGAATTCTGTTTCACCAAACGCCTTCACGGTCATCGCGTTCAGGGAGAACAGCAGGACTGTCGTAATGACAATCGGGATCCACGCGGGCGTTTGTGGCCACCAGAATCTGACGTATCCGGTGATGGCAATCACGTCGGCGACGCCGGTGACGACCCAGCACATCCAGTACGTCCAGCCGGTGACGAACCCGGCCCAGGGACCGATAAGGTCGCGGGCGATGTCAGCGAACGTGTGATAGCGCGAGTCCGACAGAAGTAACTCACCCATCGCGCGCATGAACATGAACAGGATCGCGCCGATAATGATGTAGACCAGCAGGATCGAAGGGCCTGCTGTGGCGATCGTCTTGCCGGAGCCCATGAACAGGCCGGTGCCAATTGCGCCACCGATTGCGATGAGCTGGACGTGGCGGTTTTGCAGATTGCGTTGCAGGTGACCACTTTCGCCGGTGTCGGCTCCTGCGCTAGGCGCAGGTGTTCCGGTCGCGCTCATGCCGTGACTACTCATCAGACTCCTTCCGCGTCGACGATATCGCCGAACGTGTGTGTCGGCGGTGATGACGCCGACACTACGGGTAAGCCGAGCACTGCTGCTGTGCAAGGTCCGTCATTCGCTAACAGTGCCCCAATAACTGTTTACGATACTTCACCTTCGCGTTACCTTTTCATGCGCGACACATGGCAAACGAGTCACCTCGCATTCACTCAACCGTGCCCCACCGGCGCAGATGTGTCGATTTACACGATCTTGCACCTTCGCGTTTTCTCTTCCTCAATCACGAGGCCGCCCACACCACAAAGCACCAGGGCTTGCAGTGTGGGCGGTCTGAAGAAAGGTTCAGGCTTCGAGGTGAGCTTTGATCGCATCAAGCGCTTCAGCCCACATCCCCGCTTCGTCATCCCACATTTGGCGGGCCTCGTCTTCATCGTCGCTGACTGACGAGAGGCCGGACTCTTCGATGTGAACGTTCACCGAGTCGCCCTCTTCAGAGAGGGAGATTTCGACGCGAGTCGCGTATTCGTCGGGGAGCTCATCGGATGCGATCGGATACCAGCGGAAGGCGACGACATCCATCGGATCCTCGTCTGCTTTTTCAACCAGCCACTCGCCCGCTTCAGGGTCAGTCACGTGGTAGATGCCCTCATCATCAAGGGCGACCTCGTGGTCGTCGACCGGACCGTCATTAACCCACCAGCCGGGTTCGCTGACAACTGCCCACACGTTTTCAACAGAGGTGGCAATTCCACGGTCAACTTCGACGCGGTCGAAGTCCTCTTCCGGGGTGTTCTCATCATCATCGAAGAAATTCATACCTCAACGGTAACCGGAATCTTCCCACGTCACTAGATGAACGCGAATATGACTTTGGGGTGCGTCGCGGATCGCGACGCACCCCAAAGTGAATGAATGATCAGGAAATACGCGTGACGCGGTAGCGCCAGTTTTCCGGGCCCGCTTCGATGGTCTCGACACGGTAGTGGGACTCGGAGCCCTGCAGGTGAGCAAACAGCGGGTCAGGCTGATGCGGAGCGCAGATCTGGATGTTTTCGCCTACCGGCAGAGAATCCATTGCCGCGAACAAGGCGGCGCGACGAACGACCTTCGGGATCGAGTGAAGAACGAGTTCTTCAACGCCCGCACCATGGCCACAGTGTCCGTGACTGTGATGGCCGTGTCCATGACCTCCGCGACCATGTCCCTTACCACCGCAGCCACAACCGCCTTCCGGCTTTGCCTCTTCAGCCTTATGACCGTGTCCACCGCAGCCACAACCGGACGCGGTTTCTTCAACGGGGACCTCGTGGCCGCGACCCTTGCCACCGCATCCTCCACCGTTTCCGTGGCCGCCACAGCCACAGCCACCTTCGGACTTCACGTCTTCGGTGCCGGTTCGCGCGTCAACGAGCTTGAATGTCTGATGGTTCTGCGAGGGCGCTGCCTCGGGCAGGGCGTCGGCCATTTTTCCTCCAAAAGCTTGAGTCATTCACTCGAAATATACCCTATGGGGGTACCCGTTCACTACAGGACTTCCGCGCCATTTCAGCGCGAGCAGATCAGTCTTCGCGGAGCGCGAATTCTGCTTCGACCTCGACGGATACGTTCAACGGCAGGGCCGCAACACCGAATGCAGAACGCGCGTGTGCGGTGCCGAAGATTTCAGCGAATAGTTCAGACGCACCATTGATGACGCCGGCCTGGCCGTAGAAGTCAGGACGCGACGACACGAAGCCAACAACCTTGACGACACCTGCGAGGTTGTCGACACCACCCGCCAACGTCGCGGCTGCCGCGATCGCATTGAGCGCGCAGACGCGTGCGGCATCCTTGGCATCTTCGGGGTCAGTTGCATCCTCACCGACTGCACCGATGCAAACGGGTTCACCGTCAACAACAGGGAGCTGACCCGAGGTGCGGATAACACCGCGGTCGAGGACGGCTGGCACGTATGCGGCAACAGGAGTTGCGACGGGCGGAAGTTCCAGGCCAAGTTCGGCAAGTTTTTCAGATGGCAGGCTCATGACTGTCCTTTCAGTTTTCGCTGATCATATTCGTCGCAGGCGTCTGCCCGCTCCTTAGCGTCGAGCAACGCCGATTCCCTTCCAGGTTAGGTGTCTTTGCCATCGTCCGCGACCGCGCGAGGACGATCGTCACTGCGAGGACACCAATGTTCACTCCAAGGAATGTGGCGACAAGGTCGGCACACTGTGGAGGACATAGGGTTCACATAGGCATTAGGGCCAATTGACATGATGTGCACCACTCATCATTTTACGACACTTCGGTTGCACGTTTTTATGTCGCCCATCACTAACAATCTCACCTTTCGACACGTATAAACAGCGCTATTACGCGACTTTTTCAGGGCTCACACAAATTGTTGACAATCAACCTACGGTCGCAGACATGGTTGAAGTGAGAATCCACGGTCGAGGAGGACAGGGAGTCGTCACGGCATCCGACCTGTTAGCAATGGCTGCTTTTACAGACGGACACCACACGCAAGCTTTCCCGTCCTTCGGTTCAGAACGTACCGGCGCACCCGTTGTGTCCTTCTGCAGGATCACCGACAAGGAGATCCGTACGCGCGAGCCGGTGCTCGAGCCTGACGTCATCGTCGTTCAGGATCCGACGCTGTTGTCGGTGATGGACGTGTTCGCCGGCTTGAAGCCTGAAGGCTACGTGCTTTTAAACTCGACAAAATCATTTGAAGAGCTCGGTCTGATGGACCTCGTGAATTCTTTGCCCAAGGGGCATGCGATCACGATCCCCGCATTCGACATTGCCCGCGAACACGTGGGCAGGCCACTTCCGAACGCGGTCATGCTCGGCGGAGTCGCGGCACTGACCGGCTTGATTGCCCTGGATTCCGTCACCGACGCAATCCGCAAGCGATTCCCCGGCAAGGTTGGCGAAGCAAACGTTAACGCCGCGACCGCTGCATACGACCAGGTGAACGCTGAGCGCGCAAACACGAAGGAGGGCGCTGATGCGTGAACAAATCGAAGGATCGCAGGCGATCGCAAAGGCTGTCGCAGCTTGCTCGCCCGAAGTGATCGCTGCCTACCCGATCAGTCCACAAACGCACATCGTCGAGGCCCTCTCCGCGCTGGTGAAGAAGGGCAACCTGACGGGATGCGAGTACCTGAACGTTGAGTCCGAGTTCGGCGCAATGAGCGCCTGCATCGGTGCTTCCGCCGTTGGCGCACGCACCTACACGGCAACCGCATCGCAGGGCCTGCTGTTCATGGTCGAAGCGGTGTACAACGCTGCCGGCCTTGGCCTGCCAATCGTCATGACCGTCGCAAACCGCGCAATCGGCGCTCCGATCAACATTTGGAACGACCACACGGACGCGATGAGCCAACGCGATTCCGGTTGGCTACAGCTCTATGCCGAGACGAACCAAGAGGCTGCTGACCTGCACATTCAGGCGTTCCGTATCGCCGAAGAGCTCTCCATCCCGGTCATGGTCTGCATGGATGGCTTCATCCTGACCCACGCGATGGAGATCGTGGACGTTCCCGAAGCAGAGCAGGTCAAGAGGTTCCTGCCCGACTATGAACCGCGTCAGGTCCTCGATCCGGCACATCCGGTATCGATCGGTGCAATGGTCGGTCCCGAGGCCTACACCGAGGTGCGCTACCTCGCTCACCATCGCCAGATGCAGGCGCTGGAACTCATCCCGCAGGTCCAAAAGGAATTCGCCGAAATCTTCGGACGTGATTCGGGCGGTCTGGTTCGCCCCTACCGTTTGGATGAGGCCGAGACGATCATCGTGTCAATGGGCTCCGTGCTGGGCACCATCAAGGACGTCGTCGATGAACGCCGCGAGCGCGGCGAAAAGATCGGGGTTCTGGGCATCACGAGTTTCCGCCCATTCCCGATCGACGCGGTGCGCGAGGCCCTGAAGAACGCCAAGCGTTTCGTGAACATCGAGAAAGCCTTCTCCGTTGGTATCGGTGGCATAGTGTCGTCGCACTGCCGTTCAGCCGTGCGCGGGATGGGCATCGACAACTACGAGGTCATCGCTGGCCTGGGTGGTCGCCCGATCACGAAGGCATCACTCCACTCGATGCTGGACGACTTGGAAGCGGGCACGCTACCCGCGCAGACGTTCTTGGATCTGGATCACGAGCTGGTGGACGCCGAGCTCGCACGTGAAAACGCCACGCGTCGAAGCGGCCCAACCGCCGAGAACATCATGCGTGATTCGAAGGCCCGCACCGATGCGACTCTAGGGAATTGAGAGGGATAACTGATGACTGTTGAACTTGGCATTCCCGGTGTTGGCGCGACGCAGATCCCCGCTCGCGAACATGTGAAGTTTTATCAGGTTGGCTCCTACGCGGTGGGCAACCGACTTGCTGATGAGGACTACCGTTCGGTTCAGTCCGATCCGAATCGTCTCAATACGCTGACGTCTGGCCACCGCGCCTGTCAGGGGTGTGGCGAGGCACTGGGTGCTCGCTATGCACTTGATACGGCGGCGGCTGCAGCTCACGGTGACCTTGTCACGGTGAATGCAACCGGGTGCCTCGAGGTTTTCTCGACCCCCTACCCCGAGTCGGCCTGGACACTGCCGTGGCTGCACTCTCTGTTCGGTAATGCTCCTGCTGTTGCGGCAGGCGCTGCTGCTGGCTTGCGCGCCAAGGGCAAGCCGACTCGAGTCATCGCTCAGGGCGGTGACGGTGGCACGGTCGATATCGGCATGGGTTGTCTGTCGGGCATGTTCGAACGTAACGACGACGTCCTCTACATCTGCTACGACAACGAGGCGTACATGAACACGGGCGTTCAGCGTTCCGGCGCAACGCCTCCAACCGCCCGCACCGCGACGACTCAGCCGGTTGGCGAAAACCCCGGCAACCGTTTCGGTCAGGGCAAAGACATGGCTCGCATCGCCATGGCGCACGAGATTCCCTACGTTGCCACGGCCACGGTCGCTGACCTGCGCGACCTGGAATACAAGGTCAACAAGGCGATGAGCTACCACGGTGCCCGCTACATTCATGTCCTCGTCCCCTGCCCACTCGGCTGGGGCGCAGCCTCGAATATCACCGTGAAACTCGCACGACTGGCAACGCAAACGGGACTCTTCCCCGTCTTTGAAGCAGAGGGTGGCGAAATCACGTCGGTGACAAAGATTCGCCGTCCCGCTCCCGTCGAAGAGTACCTGCGCCCGCAACGTCGCTTTGCCCACCTGTTCAAGGGCGGGGGCGATCCTGAAACTCTTGCACGCCTGCAGGCGATTGCTGACCGAAATATCCGTCGCTACGGCTTGATCGACGCTGATCAGCTAGACGAAGACGTTCTCGACCGCGTCCTGCGCGCACCCGAAGATCCCGAGGGTCGCTTCGCAGACGACGAGACCGGCAAGTAAGGAAGAGGACCAGACAATGACGATTGAAACTCAGCCCTTCGCGATCACACTAAATGTAGGGTCGTCGCTGGCAAACGAAACCGGTTCATGGCGTACTGAACGCCCCATGTACGTTCACCTTCTTCCTCCGTGTAACGTCGCATGCCCCGCTGGCGAGAATATTCAGCAATGGCTCTACCACGCTGAAGAAGGCGACTACGAGAGCGCATGGCGCGAAATCATGGTCAACAACCCACTACCCGCAACGATGGGTCGCGTCTGCTACCACCCGTGCCAGACCGCATGTAACCGCGTGCAGGTTGACGAGGCCGTTGGTATTAACGCGATCGAGCGCTTCCTTGGCGACAAGGCAATTGCTGAAGGGTGGACGGTTCCGGTGACCGCTCCCGATTCGGGGAAGTCCGCGCTGATCGTTGGCGCCGGCCCCTCCGGTTTGTCAGCTGCCTACCATCTGCGCATGGCTGGCCACCGCGTACATATCAAGGAAGCGGGCCCGATGGCCGGTGGCATGATGCGTTTCGGTATCCCGTCCTACCGGTTGCCTCGTCATATCCTCGAAGCGGAAATCAAGCGCATTGAAGACATGGGCGTCACCTTCGAATTCAACGCGAAGGTGGAGAACATCGACGACGAGGTCGGCAACTGGGACGCGATCTTCTTGGCTGTCGGCGCTCACATCGGTAAGCGCGCCTACATTCCCGCCGGTGAATCGGCGAAGATCATGGACGCCGTTTCGGTTCTTGAAGACGTCGAAACCGGCGAGAAGCCGATGCTCGGCCGTCGAGTCGTGGTCTACGGTGGTGGCAACACGGCTGTCGACGTTGCCCGCACGGCGAAGCGCCTGGGTGCCAGCGAGGCAATCATCGTTTACCGCCGTACCCGCGACCGCATGCCTGCTCACGACTTGGAAGTTGCCGAGGCCGAGGAAGAGGGCATCATGATGCGCTGGCTCTCGACCGTGAAACATGTTGACGGCGAGAAGCTGACGATCGAAAAGATGGAGCTGGATGAAAGTGGCTTCCCGCAGCCGACCGGCGAGTTCGAGGAACTCGGCGCTGATTCGCTGATCATGGCTCTGGGCCAGGAGGCGGATCTATCGCTGATTGAAAATGCGGCCGACATCGAAATCAAGGATGGTGTCGTCACCGTTAACGATCAGATGATGACCGGTATCCAGGGTGTTTTCGCTGGTGGCGACATGGTTCCTTCCGAGCGCACGGTCACGGTCGCGATCGGCCACGGCAAGAAGGCATCGCGCTACATTGACGCCTATCTACGAGGCGCCACATACACGCCGACCAAAAAGCCCGGCGATGCATCGTTGAGCCGCATGACCACTTGGTACTACTCGGACGCGCCACACCAGGTGCGCGAAAAGCTTGAAGGGCCTCGTCGCGCCTCCACGTTCGACGAGGTTGTTCAGGGTCTGGATGAAGAATCAGCCGTCTTCGAGGCACGTCGTTGCATGTCGTGTGGCAACTGCTTCGGATGCGACAACTGCTTCGGCGTCTGCCCGGACAATGCGATCACGAAAATCAAGCCCGGCACGTACGAGTTCAAGTACGACTACTGCAAGGGTTACGGTGTGTGTGCTGAAGAATGCCCATGTGGCGCGATCTCAATGGTGCCTGAGCAGGTATAACACTGCGATCCATACCGTTTGGTCACCGCTTGTCGCCGGCTAACAACCATTGTTTTCCACTCCCCTTCCAATAGTTGCCATTTCTTTCCAAGAGGAGAACTCAAGGGGAAAATGCCTGACACAAGACTGGGGGGCGCGCCTATGACGCGCCCCCCAGTGCATGGAGAACAACCACTCATGAAAGGAGCCTTCAATGACGCCACCCGTTTCCCGTGGGCGATCTGCCTCTTGAAAAGAGCGATTGAGAAGATCCCCCCAATCACCCTAGAAACGGATGAAACCATTTTCGAGATCGGCGATGACCACCGATATAAAAATTCTGAACCCAACCATGTAGAAACCAAATTGCAATCACCCCCTAGCCATGAAACCGGGTGAAAACAACGCGTGGCTACCCCATACTTTCCCGGAAGTATGCGCAGATCAGGTGATTTAGCGTGTTCATTCGTGCAAGATAGAGGTATGACTTCAAGCGCTCATCGCAGAAAGAACGCTCATCTTTCCGAAGCTGAACTCCGCACGCTGGTTAACAACACGCCAGCATCCGGTAAACCGCGCAAAATCGCGCTACTGGCGACAATCGCCACTTTTGGATCCCTACTCTTCGGCTACGACACCGGCGTCATCGCCGGCGCCTTGCCCTACATGTACATGCCCACCGACGCGGGCGGCCTTGCAATCAACGAGTTCGAAGAAGGTCTGGTCGGCGCATTCCTCGCAATCGGTGCGGCCTTCGGCGCAATCATCGGCGGTCGTCTCTCTGACCGCTACGGACGCCGACACAACATTCTGGTCCTCGCCACCATCTTCGTGATCGGCACACTCGGTTGTACTCTGTCACCGAACGTTTGGATCCTGTATTTCTTCCGCTTCATCCTTGGCTGGGCGGTCGGCGGGGCCTCGGCAACCGTCCCGATTTACCTATCCGAATCTGCGCCCACGCGCGTACGAGGTCAGCTGGTCGCGCTTGACCAGTTCATGATCGTCTTTGGTCAACTGCTCGCCTACTCGATGAACGCAATGCTCTCGCGCGCCCACGGAGGCCCACAGGTGCAGGTCTGGTCGGATGCAACAGGCACGCTCAATGCCGGCTCTTGGTACTCGTGGGATCAGGCATCTCACGTTGCGAACCTCGCCGTTTCGGACGGCAACGGTTCAGCCTGGCGCTGGATGCTTGTCCTGGCTACGATCCCGGCGATCGCCCTCTGGATCGGTATGCGCATGATGCCCGAATCTGGACGCTGGTACGCCGCGAACCTCCACTACGTCGAAGCCATCGGCTCACTGAAACGCATCCGTAACCCCGAACACGATGACGTCGCCGGCGAGGTCCGCGAGATGATCGACCTCCACGAGCGGCAGGAGAACGAGGGCAAGTGGTCCCTGCGTCGCACCTTCAAGGTGAAGTGGACGCGTCGCTTGGTGTTCATCGGTATTGGGCTGGCGTGTTTCGACCAGCTGACCGGCATCAACACGGCGATGTACTACCTGCCGAAGATCCTCCACGCCGCCGGCTTCTCGACGACGGACTCGATCTCCCTCAACGTCATCACCGGTGCGGTCGCCACCGTCGGCGCGGCCTTCGGCCTCTGGCTCGTCGGGCGGCTCCAGCGCCGCCACGTCGGCATCTACCAGGAATCGGGCGTCACCTTCTTCCTCTTCAGCCTCGCCCTCGTCTTCGCGTTCGGGATCGCGCCCTACACGCTCGCCGACGGCACGATCTCGGCGGACATCCCGGCGTTCCTCCCGTGGCTCGTCGTCGTCCTCGTGTCCCTCTTCGTCTTCGCGAAGCAGTCGGGCACGGTCAACTGGGTTCTCGTATCCGAGATCTTCCCCGCCCGCATCCGTGGCGTCGCCCAAGGCTTCGCGGTCGGGTGCGGCTGGCTGATGAACGCGGTCGTCTCCTACGTGTTCCCGGTGATGATCGCCCATTTGGGAGCTGCGAAAACCTACGCCGTCTTCGGTGCCATCAACGTGCTTTCCCTGCTCTTCTACATTTACATCGTGCCCGAAACGAAGGGTGTTTCACTGGAAGAGTTCGAGCAAGAATTCGCGCTCGAACACGGGCACTGAGCCCCCCCACCAGCACTTTCAGCCCCAACACTCGGACCAGATCCGAGATAAAAGATGGCAGAAGATCCCGGCCTCGTACCTATTCACGAGGCCGGAATCTCTACTTAGTCGTACTCCTTACGAAGCCCGAATTACTCAGCGTTCAGCGCACTCACAACAGCGGCGCGCAGGTTCTTTTGACCGTTCTTCAGTGCTTCTTCGAGCGACTCAGCCGGATCGCCGACCTTCACGATCTTGGAAACGCCGTGCTCAAGCAGGATTTCAGCACCTTCTTTAATTCGGCCGGCGAAGACCATGACGGGGACACCGGCGGCGCGCGCGATAGCTGTGACGCCAGCGGGGGTCTTGCCGTTGATCGTCTGAGAGTCGACCGAGCCTTCGCCTGTGAACACCCAGTCGGCTCCCTGCACTGCATCGGCTAATCCGACCGCGTCGGCGACAAGGTCAATTCCGGGCGTCAACTCCGCATGGAGGAAGGCACGTAGCGCAAAACCAAGGCCACCCGCGGCGCCCGAGCCCGGCAGAAGCGCGTCGTCTCCGTGACCACTGGCGGTGGCGAAATGCAGATGGAGGGAGTCGAAGAATTCGACCTGTTCGGGCTGGACTCCCTTTTGCGGGCCAAAGACTGCGGTGGCGCCTTCAGGCCCGTTCAGCGGGTTGGTCACGTCGCAAGCGACCTTGACGCTTAGTCCGTCCAGCAACGCGTCCAAGGCAGACGTGTCAACGCTCGCTACTTGGTCGAGGTTTTCTAGCTTCGGGGCAAGCTCTGCACCATCCGCATCGAGAAGACGTGCTCCGAGCTCAACAAGCATTCCAATGCCAGCGTCATTTGTGGCAGACCCACCGATTCCGATCAACAGTTCGCGTGCGCCACGCGACAGGGCGTCGCGAATAATCATGCCGAGGCCAGCAGTATTGGATTTGGCGACATTGCGTTCGTGGGGAGCGACCAGTTCAATTCCCGCACACGACGCAACATCAAGGACGGCTCGCCCGTCCGCGAGCGCGTATTCGGATTGAATCGGCCTGCCCAAGGCATCCATGTTGACGACCGTGATTCGGCGAGCTCCCCACGCAGTTGCAACGGCTTCAATGAAGCCTTCACCGCCGTCGGACATGGGGACGCGGACGCAGTCGGCATCGGGGTACACGTCATGGATTCCCTTTTCCATTGCCGTTACTGCTTCCAATGCAGTCATGTTCTCTTTGAAAGAGTCGGGTGCGAGGATGAATTTCACGGCGTTTCCTTGGGTGAGCAGGTGCCAGCACTGGGGTAGTACGGACAAACAGCATCATTACTGTTAACAACTAACAATAACGTGTATTGCCTGTTTTGAGAGCGGAATTGACTAGGCTGAGAACAGGAACTGCCCTAAAGAAAATTGACGAAGGAGTCCAGATGAGCGTTTCGATCGGCACCGGTAAAGTTCGCGCAACTATCCAAATTCAGGGCGCGATGACGACCGCACTTTTTGAGGCAGGAACGGATAAAGAGTTCACTCCCTCATACATTGCCACGTGGGAAGGTTTCCCCGAGGCCCCGATTTTGGACAAGCTTCGTGGCGACTTCCTTTGCGTCCCCTTCGGCGCCGCACCCGAAACTGCTGAAGAACTGCCCGAGGGATGGCGTAATGGTCACAACGGTGCCAGCCCCTGGATCCACGGCCCCTCCGCAAACCTGCGTTGGAACGTCGAGGCGCTGGAATCCGATTCTGCCGTACTCAGCCTGGACTACGCCGACGACGACCCGGTGAAGCGCGTGGAGCGTCGCGTGACCTGCATTGAAGGTGCTGTTGAATTCGAAGACTCAATCATCATGCGCGCCGATGCTCGCCTGCCACTTGGTCTGCATCCCATCTTCCATCTTCCTGAGAACCCGGGAGATGCTCACATCGAGCTCGGCGAAGCCGATGGATTCTGGGCTTTCCCAGCCGACTCAGGAACCACGGTTCTTGAACTTGGTGCGCGTTTCAGTGACCTTGCCAAGGCACCTCGAGCCGACGGTGGCACGATCGATCTGACTCACCTTCCCCTAACCGAAGAGGTTGACGAAATCGTTCTAACCGCGGGCCCCAAGGACGGGCGGGTCACCCTGATCAACGATGCTGAAGGATACAAGGCCACCCTTGAATGGGATCGCACCCTGTTGAATAACGTCATGTTCTGGATCTCCAACCACGGTCGTAAAGGTGCTCCGTGGGGAGGAAACAACCTCTGCCTAGGCGTCGAACCGATTACCTCGGCATTCGACTTCGGTGAAGGCGTTTCAGCAGCGACCAACCCTCTGACGGAAGCCGGATATGCCACCGCGATCGATTTAAAGGCAGGTCAGACCTACACGATTACTCACCGCATCAGTGCCGAGCGCATCTGAGGCCTAGTAATACGTTTGAGAAACAGCGCAAAGGCTGACAGACGCATGTGACCCCGAAGGAATTCCTTCGGGGTCACATTATTCAAGCCAGGTGTTTAAACCACCCTCTGCGATTAAGGCGTATCAAGCACGCGCTTGTTCAACCTCAGTTCTTCTTCGAGGAGATCAGGTCAACAGCGACTGCGAGAATCACAACGAGACCCTTGATGGACTGCTGCCATGCGGAGTCGACTGCCAGAATCGACAGGCCCATGTTCAGAACGCCCATGATGAGTGCACCGATGATGGCACCGGAGATCTTACCGATACCACCGGAGACCGCAGTACCACCGATGAAGGCTGCTGCGATAGCGTCGAGTTCGTAGTTGTTACCTGCGGTTGCGACTGCAGCACCTGCGCGGGAGGTCGTGATGATGCCGGCGAGTGCGGCAAGGAAGCCCATGTTCACGAAGACCAGGAAGTCAGTGCGCTTGGTGTTGATACCGGACAGCTGGGCTGCGCGGAGGTTGCCACCAACGGCGTAGATGTGACGACCGAACTTCGTCTTCGCCATGACGAACGAGTAGATGACCACCAGGACGCCGATGATGATGAGAACGATCGGGGTCCCACCGGAGGACAGGGAGAGCAGGTAGGTCACGAAGGCGATTGCCAGGGCTATCAGGACCTGACCGGTGACGAACAATCCGAACGGGATGACCGCTGCACCTGCCTTGACATCCTTTGCGCGACGGCGGAAAGAGGAGAAGAGCGCGACTGCGATCGTTGCGATACCGATAACCAGAGTGACGACGTCAAGCATGCCCGCGTAGCCGAGGAACGGGGGCAGGGATCCGGCTGCGATGGCCACGAAGCCCGACGGCAGACCGGAAACGGTTGCTTCTACGAGGACGATCGCGAGGCCACGGAAGATGAGCATGCCACCCAGGGTGACGATGAACGCGGGGATGCCAACGTAGGCAACCCAGAAGCCCTGCCAGCAGCCGATCAAAATACCGAGAAGCAGGCCGATGACCACTGCAAGTGGCCACGCAACGTGCATCTGGTACATGAGCAGTGCGACCACGCCACCGACGAAGGCGACGACCGAGCCGACAGCGAGGTCGATGTGGCGGGCGATGATGACCATGGTCATGCCGATGGTCAGGACCATCACGTACGCGTTCTGCTGAATCAGCGAGGCGATATTGTTCGGGGCCAAAAGGCGGCCACCGGTAAGAATGTTGAACAGGATGACAATGACGACGAGCGCACCGAGAATCCCGTACTGCTGGAGGCTGCCCTGCAGCCGTTTGGTCGACTCTTTCATCGTGCTTCCTTCACTCGTTCCTTGGTCATGAGCTTCATGAGAGATTCCTGTGTTGCTTCGGCCGCGGGAACGACACCCGTGATCATGCCTTGGCTCATTGTGTAGATGCGATCGCAGATGCCCAGAAGCTCGGGCAACTCCGACGAGATGACGAGGACAGCGTGACCCTCATCGGCTAGTTGCTGAATGATTTGGTAGATCTCATACTTGGCGCCGACGTCGATGCCTCGTGTCGGCTCGTCAAGGATGAGGATCTCGGGATCGGTGTTGATCCACTTGGCTAGGACAACCTTCTGCTGGTTGCCACCGGACAGGGACGACGCGAGTGCGTCGATCGACGAGGTCTTGATGCGAAGCTTCTGTCGGAAGTCTTCGACCAGCGCATCCTCGTCATGGGACTGAATGACGTGCCCCTTGATGATCTTGTCGATGGCTGCAATGGTGACGTTCTTGCGAATGTCTTGGATCAGGTTCAGCCCCATCGTCTTGCGGTCTTCGGGGACATATGCCAGGCGGTGGCTGATCGCCTTGGTCACGGTGGAGGTGTCGATGACCTCGCCGTTCTTGCGAACTTCACCGCTGATCGAGGTGCCGTACTGGTGACCGAAGATGCTCATGGCAAGCTCGGTACGTCCCGCACCCATCAGACCGGCCAGGCCGGTGATCTCTCCACGGCGCAGTTCGAAGCTCGCGTCGTCGACTACCTTTCGGTCAGTGTCGATCGGGTGGTGAACGGTCCAGTTGGAAACTTCGAGGATTGTGTCGCCGATGGTCGGCGTGTGCTCCGGGAAGCGGTTGGACAGTTCGCGACCGACCATCTTGGCGATGATTTCGTCTTCGGTTACGCCTTCGGGGCGGTGCATGTCGATGTAGCCGACGGTCTTGCCGTCACGGATGATCGACGTGGAGTCGGCGATCTCACGGATTTCTCCCAGCTTGTGGGAGATGATGATCATGGTGATGCCCTCTTCGCGGAGCTGACGCATCAGCTCAAGCAGGTGCTCAGAGTCATCGTCGTTGAGTGCTGCGGTCGGCTCGTCCAGGATCAGGAGCTTGACGTCCTTGGACAATGCCTTTGCGATTTCAACGAGCTGTTGCTGGCCAACGCCCAGGTCGACGACGCGCGCGTCAGGGTTGACGTCCAAACCGACCTTGTCGAGCAGTTCCTTCGCCAGAATCTTGGTTTCGTGCCAATCAACGAATCCGGCGCGCCCCCGTTCGTTGCCAAGGAAAATGTTTTCCGCAACGGACAGGAACGGGGACAGCGCCAGTTCCTGGTGAATGATGACGATGCCGACGTCCTCTGATTCACGGATGGACTTGAAGCGACATTCGTTACCAACGTATTCGATGCTGCCTTCGTAGGAACCGTAGGGGTAGACACCCGACAGGACCTTCATGAGGGTCGACTTGCCGGCACCGTTCTCACCGCAGATTGCGTGGACTTCCCCTCGGCGGACCTCCATCGTCACGTCATCGAGGGCTCTGACTCCAGAGAATTCCTTGACGATATGTGACATTCGCAGGACCAGTTCATCGGTCTGCATCATTCACCTCAGTTTCTAGGAGAGTTACTTACGTCCGAGGATCAGAGACCGAGGTCTGCTGCCGTGTAGAAGCCCGAGTCAACGAGCTTCTCTTGGACGTTGTCCTTCGTGATGACGATCGGATCAAGCAGGAACGAAGGAACAACCTTCATGCCGTTGTCGTAGGACTCGGTGTCGTTGACCTCGACCTCCATGCCCTTGACGATCTGGTCGACCATCTTGGCGACGCGATCACCGAGAGCGCGGGTGTCCTTCCAGACGGTCATGGATTGCTTGCCAGCGATGATGTTCTGGACGTTTGCCTGGTCGGCGTCCTGACCGGTCAGGACCGGCCATGCATCGGCGGTGTAGCCGTCCGAGTCGAGTGCCTGGGAGATGCCGAGTGCGACGGAGTCGTTCGGGGAGAGGATGGCTTCAACCTTCTTGTCGGAATAGAAGGAATTGAGGCGGGTTTCCATTTCTGACTGTGCGGTGGTGGACATCCATGCCTGGATGCCGATGGACTGCCAATCGTCAACGGATGACGGTGCCTTGCCGGACGGAACGGTCAGCATGCCAGATTCAACGTAGGTCGAGAGGACGTCCCATGCGCCGGAGAAAAAGAACTTGGCGTTGTTGTCATCGGGGGAGCCGGAGAAGGGTTCGAAGTTGAACGGGCCCTTGCCGTCCTTGAGGCCGAGGGATTCTTCGATGTACTGGCCCTGCAGCTGGCCGACCTTGTAGTTGTCGAAGGTCGCGTAGTAGTCGACTGCTTCGGTGTCGCGGATCAGGCGGTCGTATGCGATGACCGGGATGCCTGCGGACTTGGCCTGTTCTAGAACGGGAGCCAGTGCGGAGCCGTCAATGGAGGCGACAACGAGGACCTTGGGGCCTGCGTTGATCATGTTCTGGATCTGGGTGATCTGCTGTTCGACCTTGTTGTCTGCGTACTGCAGGGAGACGTCGTAGCCTTCGTCCTTCAGCAGTTCTTCGAGGTGCGAACCGTCACGGTTCCAGCGCTCGAGGGACTTACTCGGCATTGAAACACCGATGAGGCCACCTTCACCGCCAGCTGCTGCGCCGGATTCGGACGAGCCACCGCGTTCTGCGGAGCAAGCGGCCATGCCAAAGGCCATGGATGACGCTGCAAGTGCAACGAGCGTCTTCTTTGCAATTCCTCGCATTGTTTGGCTCCTTCGCCATTGTGCGGTGTCGCTTCAGCGCAACCCGCGGGTCTGTGATTCAAAATGGGATGTTCGCGAATCTGGGGAGTATGCGTTGCTCCCCTTCACGCAGGGGGTACGAGGCCACCTGCGCATTCGGTCTTCAATTCTGGAGAACCGTGGAGGCTGGGTTGGTTTCTTCCTATAGCCACCGCTAGCCGGCTAGTAGGGAGGTAAACCCCAATTCCCTTTTGTTCCCAAACAAAACATAAACGGTGGCACACGTCTCGTCAAGACAAAAACAAACTGTCGCCCGTTTTCACACGGTTTTCGGGGAACATCTACCCCTATCTTGGACTTTTACGGACCCTGAAAAACTAGCTCTGAACTGCGATTTTTCCTGATTTAAGCGCCGAAGTCACTATTTTCGATTGTTATGCAACAATTTCATAACAACACCTGCGTTTCACACTCCACAACTCAGTCGACAAGGCCCAAGAAGTCTTTCACCCACAACACCTGACGATGCCACTGATACAGGCCACCACCCTCATGCTCGTTGAATGCGTGGGCATCAATCTGGGCACTCGGTCGCTGTCCGCCAGCCTCAACCACCTTTTCACCCCACCAGTTTTTCGCTGCATACACCGTCGACGGCGGGCAACAGATATCCATGAGCCCGGTCGAGAACAACGCGGGAATCGTCGCGCGCTTCCCCAGCGACACAATGTCAAAGTAGGCGAGGGTCTCAAACACCATCTCGTCACGGCCACGGAACACGGACAGGTAGCGGACAACTTCCTGATAGGGCGTATGTTCGCTTAATCCGACCGCACGGCGGAAGTCGGCCATCCACGCAACGTCGGGCATCGTAGCCAAAACGCGCGGGTTCAGAACGCCGGCCACAACGGACAGTGTGCCACCCTGGCTTTGCCCGGTGACAATGATCCGCTTCTCGTCGCAGTGCGGAAGGTGCACAGTAGCCTCAACCGCGTGGTGCGCGTCGATATAGATCCGACGGAAGTAGTAGTCGTGAGGGTCTTCGATTCCACGTGTCATGAGTCCGAACTGACCAACGCCCAGGGGATGCGGATCGACGGTGTCCGCCCCTGTCCCCCAGTTTCCGCCTTGGCCACGGTTGTCCATGACTAGGTGCGCAAAGCCCGCGCCCGCCCAGCCGAGGTGCTCGTACGGGAGGCCTCGTCCACCGCCATATCCGCGGAACTCGACAATGGTGGGCAATTCTTCGCCGGGCTGAGCCGTTGCAGGAATTGTCAGCCACGCCTTGATCGGATCGCCCGCGTACCCGCCGAAGGTCACGTCGAAGACTCGGTGAGTCTTCACCACCAGATCGGTGACCTCTTCGATCTGAACGGACCTCGGGTCGAAAGGATTCTCTTCAAGAGTCGTCGCCCAAAATTCATCGAAGTCTGCGGGCTCGAAACTATCGGGGCGATAAATTTCCAGTTGATCCCGATCAAGGTCGAAGAAGGTCGACATGCGTACTCCTGCGTGTGCAATCCTCCGTAGCATGCCATCTTTGGCAAACGCCGGCAATGGGAGGAAACGATTCCTCACACTTGTTTAGCAGATGGGACGAGCCTCCCGCCTTCTACACGCAGCGACTGGGCACAGTTCACCATCGCACCACATCCCAGCTCTTCCCAATTGACGAGGCCGGCCACACTTCAAAGCCCCCAGCCTACTGAAAGGCCAGGGGCAAAGAAGTACCAGCTGATATCAGGCGCGGGAAGCCAGAACCTTCGCAGCCTGCTTCGCTGCACCGAGAGCAACGTATTCGCCGGGCTCGGGCAGTTCCACAACGGCATCTAGCATGTCTGCTGCCAGAGCCTGGACGGCCGTCGACTTCACGCCACCACCGACAATGAGCACCTTGTTCAACGGGACGCCAAGCGCGCGCATGGCATCGAGCGCGTAGCGCATGAGGTTGAGCAGACCTTCGACCGTGGCGCGAGCAACGTGCGCACGGTCGGAGTTAGCCAACGTCATGCCGCGGAGCTCCGCCGTCGCATCGGGCAGGTTCGGGGTGCGTTCGCCTTCGAAGTAGGGGATCAGCTCGAGGCCTCCGGCATCCGGGACAGACAGGGCGTATTCGTCAAACTCTTTATAGTTCAGACCGGTCACCTTCATCATCGCGTCGATAATGCGCGATGCATTGAGGGTGCACGCGAGCGGTAGCCAGTTGCCCGATGCATCGGAGAATCCCGTCACCAGACCGGACGGATCAGCAACGGATGTTGCCGACACTGCTGCGACCACACCAGAGGTTCCGAGAGACAGCAGGGCACTGCCCGGCTCCAGGTCGACGCCCAGCGCAGAAGCAGCGTTATCGCCAGCGCCAGGGCCAAGGACAATGTCTCCCCAGCCGCGCTCAGGGTCACCGTGACCGACCACGTCCCACGGACCAGCAATGGTCGGAAGAATGATAGAGGCGGCCGTGGCCTCGTCGATACGAAGCGCAGAGGCGAGAATATCGCGACGGTACGTCGGGGTCTCGCGTGCCATGTAGCCGGTGCCCGACGCGTCGGAGCGGTCGGTTGCCAGCTGGTCCAACGCGGGCTTGCCCATGATGCGCCATGTCAGATAATCGTGCGGAAGGCAGATTGCGGCGATCTTGGCGACATTCTCGGGCTCGTTATCGGCGAGCCAACGCAACTTGGTGACGGTCAACGATGCGACGGGAACGGAACCCGTGGCCTCGGCCCACCAGCTCGCGCCCTCAGAGCTAGCATCGTCGCGGTCATCGGTGCCACGTTCGCGAATAAGGTCGCGCGCAGCACCAGCCGAACGCGTGTCGTTCCACAGCAGGGCGGGACGGATGACATTGCCGTCCTTATCCAGGCAGACCATGCCGTGCTGCTGACCGCCGACGGACAGGGCAGCCACATCGTCCAAACCGCCGGCACGTTCAAGGGCCTCCTCGAAGGCATCCCACCATTTTTCGGGATCAACTTCGGTGCCATCCGGGTGCGAGGCCTTGCCCTGGCGGACGATGGTGGACGTAGCAGGGTCGTAGATGACGACCTTGCAAGACTGGGTCGACGTATCAACACCGGCAACGTAGGGGCGAAGAGTGCTCATATATGCTCCAAAAGTAAGGGCTTTTCGAAGTGGCACCGATGCCACTTTTCCAAGCGAAGGAAGCGAAAGTACCCAAACGGGCGGTCACCAAAAGCTGGCGACCGCCCGTAAGGATAGTGTCGATCAGGCGCGGCCCAAAGTATCGACGATGTAGTTGTTAATCGTAGCCTTCACAGACTCGAGATGGTCCGACTTCGTGGCTGCAACAAGGTCAGCCTGCGGAATGTCAAGTGAGTGTGCTTCCAGCGAGGCGAGGGAGGCTGTGCCATCTTCGACCGTCGCACCGATGCCCGAATCGAAGGACGAGTAGCGCTCGGAGACGAGGTCTTCGATAAGTCCTTCTTCGTGCATGCGGGCTGCGACCAACAGGCCGGCTGCGTAGGAGTCCATGCCAACAACGTGGGCGCGGAACAGGTCCTCAGCGGTGAACGAGGTACGGCGCGGCTTGGCGTCAAAGTTCAGGCCACCGTGCGGGCCGATCTGGCCTTCTGCGAGGACCTCCCACATGACTGCGGTGGTCTCGTAGAGGTCTGACGGGAATTCGTCGATGTCCCAACCGATGAGCTTGTCGCCCTGGTTGGCATCGAGAGAACCGAGCATGCCAGCTTCGCGTGCCACGCGGATTTCGTGCTGGTAGGTGTGACCAGCAAGGTTGGCGTGGTTGCCTTCGAGGTTCAGCTTGAAGTGATCCTGCAGGCCGTAGGTCTGGAGGAAGGCGATGGTGGTTGCTGCGTCGAAATCGTACTGGTGGCTCGTCGGCTCCTTCGGCTTCGGCTCGAGCATGAACTGAGCGTCGAGACCGATTTCCTTGGCGTAGTCAACGCACATCTGGAACATTGCTGCGATGTGGTCCTGCTCGCGCTTGAGGTCAGTGTTCCACAGGTTCTCGTACCCTTCGCGACCGCCCCAGAACACGTAGTTCTCTGCGCCCAGGCGCTTGGCGATTTCCAGGGAATGCTTCAGCTGTGCGCCGGCGTAGGAGTAGATCTCGGCGAACGGCGAGGTTGCTGCGCCGGAAACGAAGCGGCGGTTGGTGAACAGCGAAGAGGTGTTCCACAGGAGCTTGACGCCGGTTTCCTTCTGCTTTGCTTCGATCGCGTCGACAACCTTGTCGAGGTTTGCGTTGGTTTCGCGCAGGGTGTCGCCTTCGGGAGCGATGTCGCGGTCATGGAAGCAGAAGTAGTCAACGCCCAGCGCCTTGTAGAAGTCAAAGGCGTAGTCGACCTTGGCGAGTGCCAGATCGAGTGGCTTGGAGTACTTGCCATCGAAGGGGCGCTGCGCTGTGCCCTCACCGAAGGGATCGACGAGTTCGGCCTGGAAGGAGTGCCAGTAGGCAACACCGAAGCGCAGCCATTCGCGCATGGTCTTGCCGGCGACCACTCGCTCGGCGTCATAGTAGCGGAAACCAAGACCCTGACGGAGCGACGATGTTCCGACGAAGGGGATCTTGTCGATGTTCCAGAGATTCTCAGACATGGTTGCCTCTCAGAGATTCAGAGATCGATACGATCGCTTTTGTTACATAACAAAACATACTGTGTGAAATGTACTAGAGTCAAGAGCATGGCAGCAGCAATTCGTCGACACACGTCGGTTTCCCAGCGAGCACCCCAGCGCCCATCGGAGCGCGCAATGGCGGGCGTGAAGGCTGAAAGCCTGCGTGCAATGAACCTCTCCCTCGCCCTGCGACACATCCTTGCCGCACCCGGAGAGATCTCCCGATCAGGCATTTCTCAAGCAACAGGCATTACGCGAGCTACCATCTCGCGCCTCGTCGATGAACTCATCAACGCGGGCCTCGTTCTCGAACTTGAACCATCCATCGGCGGACGAGGCCGCCCAGCCAATCGACTCACACCAGCCCCAGGAAGGGCGGTCGCGCTGGGTCTCGAAGTCAATATTTCCGCCCTTGACGCTGTCATCATCGATCTCGGAGGCAACGAAATTGCACGAAATCGTGTCAAAGGCGACTTTGCGAACTCCGATCACGTCGAAGTGATGACCTCACTGGCCGACATGGCACACGCTCTCGTCGAAGAACATCTTCCCGATGGAGCAATTTTCCTCGGCAGTGGATTGGCTCTTCCAGGCCTCGTATCCCCCGACCGACTGGCACTCGCACCCAACTTGGGATGGCGCGACATCCCCCTAGAGAAGCTGCTCGCTCCCCTATCGGACCTCTACCCCGCGATCGTTGCCAACGAAGCCGACCTGGCCGCCTTCGCTGTCGCACACCCGCTTCCCGGCGTTCCCTCGGGGCCCGCGTCATTCGTCTACATATCGGGCGAAGTTGGCATCGGCGCCGGCATCATTGTCGACCATCGTCCGTTCAGCGGAGCACACGGGTGGTCCGGCGAAATCGGCCACATCTGCGCAGACCCTTCCGGCCCCCTCTGCTCGTGCGGGACTACCGGTTGCCTCGAGGCATACCTCGGTCTGCGCGCCCTCGCTGAGCGCTCCGGACTTGATCGCCACGCAACCGTTGAAGACATTCGCAAGGCGGCAGAAAACGGTTCGAAGCAAGCACGTGAAGCCCTCGAAGAAGGCGGAGCAGCCCTTGGTCGAGCGCTTTCAGCCGTCATCAACTCTGCGGACATCCCCCTGGTTCTGCTCGGCGGCATTGTCGCTGAACTGAGCGAATGGCTTGTGCCCGCAGCTGAAAAGGAAATCGAAACCCGCGTTCTTCAATACGCCTGGTCTCAGCCGAAACTCGAAGTAATCCGAGATTCCCAAGGTCTTGACTCGCGCGGAGCGGCATATCGAATTCTGCAGCGCTTGGTCGATGACCCCATGGCATGGACAGCATGACAAACTCCGCGGAACGTCACGGTTTTCATTCAGGGTGCCGACACAATTTCACCCAATGTGCGGGTTAATCTGTATCCATGATCGGAGATGAGAAACCCCGCCCACGCCTTGTTGACGTCGCTCAAGCGGCAGGCGTTTCAGTTTCCACAGCTTCACGTGCTCTAGGACGAGGTTCCGAGCTCATCGGTGCGCAAACGCGCGACCACGTTCGAGAGGTCGCACGCAAACTTGGCTACAGAGTGAACCCCGTCGCCAGATCTCTTCGCCTAGCCAAAACGAAGCAGATCGGCATGCTCGTCCCTTCGATCTCCAACCCGTTCTACACGGACCTCATTGTTCAAGTCGAGCACCACTTATCCCAGCGCGGGCTCTCATTGCTCATTTCCGATGCGGAAATGTCTGTCACTACGGAAGACTTGAAGCTTCGCTCATTCGAAGGGGGTTCGGTAGACGGTCTGATCATCGTGCCCTGTCACGAATCTTTCTCAACGCCCTCCCTAGAGCGCGCGGCAGCCTTGGTGCCAACCGTCCAGCTCGACAGAGCCGTCTCTTTGCCTCACATCCCATTCGTTGGCGTTGACGACGCGCACGGCGTTCGCGAGGTTCTAGGACACCTGAAGGAACGCGGAGCACGTCGCATCGCGATGCTGTCGAATACGGGCTCTGATCTATCATCCGTTAAACGCGTGACCGAAGCGCGCCGGGCTGCTCCCGAGTTCGGGATGGAACTTGCGGACAGCGATGTCCTTGAATGCAACCATTCCGTCGAATCGGCACGTAGCGCAGTTTCAACCCTGATCAACGGGGGAAATCACTGGGACGCGATCGTGTGTCTGAACGATCTTCTTGCCATCGGCGCAATTACAGAGCTCCGTCATCGTGGCTTCGGTATTCCCGAGGACATCATGGTCACCGGCTTTGACGATATTCAGTTCGCCGAACTGATGCGCCCATCAGTGACCACGCTACGCCAACCTCTTCCGGAAATTGCACGCCAGGGTGTAGAGCTTCTCCTTGACGAGTCGGACTCTGAGTTGCCCAAGCGTATCTTGGTTAAAGGTGAGCTGGTCATCCGACAGTCGACGATCCCAGAATTTTAAACGGTCCGCAGCTGTACACAATCCCGAGGCTGAACAGGCCCAAGGGTTAAAAAGCCCAGAGTTTTTAGACCACCACTGTCTGAGCACGGTCGTCCGCGACCTTATCGGCATACTCGTACCGGCCTCGCGGCACCGTAGCACTTGAGGCTTATAGGACAAATTGTGTTGATGGGTTAGTTCGGGGTGGGGTTTCATGGGGTGCAGGCATCGTGCCTGCCCCCACTGCTGAGCCTGGTTAATATCGAAAAGGGCATTAGCCCCTAATCCTGGTATGAACCTTCGTTTTGGTGATCAGGTGTTCAACCTGTTAACCCGTATCGCCTATCGACTTAGAACGTATAGCTGAATTTATGGTGGGGTCAATGCCTTCTTCAGGCATTGACCCCACCATAGGTTATCTGTCAGATTAAGACACGTTTTCTAGCGCGCGTGCTTTGGCTGGCGCCGCCGGGCAACCAGGTAGGCACCGGCACCCGCACTGATTGCCGATAGCCCCAAAATGGTGGACAGGTCGTCGGCTCCGGTTTTACCCAAGCCGGACCTGGAGGCGTTATCCGGTTCACCTGCGTGCTTGCCTCTATAGGCTGACCCGGGAGCGATGCAGTCTTGATAGAGCTTCTCGTAGGTGGCTTTTGCCTTATCCAACTGAGTGTTAGCCTGCTGCAGGGCTGCTTCAAATGGCGCTAGCGCGGCTTTAGCTTCTTTATAGGCGGCCTCTAACTGCTGTACTTCCTCGGTAGCAGTATCTGCTGCCTGCGCGGCTTCCAGATAAGCTTGATACTTTGCGAGGACGTCATCGATCGCCTGCTGGGTTTCGGCACTAACGCTGGTAGCTGCCGGTGCACGCATCGCCATTATGCTCAGCGGTGCTACGGGAGCAGGTGCGCTACCAGGTTGTTGTCCTATCCAGGTGTCAAGGTCGGGTACTTTCTGTGCGCCTTCGTTATCTACCGCAGCCTGATCTTTAGCTTTCTGGGCAGTCTCTTTGGCCGTGTTGGCATCTACTGCTTCTTGATCGGCGGTGTCTTTAGCTTTCTGCGCATCCTCTACTGGTTTCGCCGCGGCATCTGCTTTAGCCTGCGCCTCATCGGCAGCCTTTTGGGCGGCTGCTTTGTCTGCGTAATCTTTGGCTGCCGCGTCGTTTGCCGTCTTGGCATCCGCTGCTTTTTGATCAGCGGTGTCTTTAGCTTTCTGCGCATCTTGTGCCCGGGTTTCGGCCTCGGCAGCTTTCTGCTTCGCTTCATTTAGCTTGGTGGCGGCATCGGCTACTGCCGCATCAGCTTTAGCTTTTTCGTCTTTAGCGGTATTCAGGGCAGCGTCTGCCTGCTTTACTGCATTTTCTGCCTCATCCAACTGCTTCTTAGCGTCAGCCTTGGTGGCAACTACTGCGTCATAGTTCTCTTTGGCCACATCCAAAGCTTTTTGCTTTTCGTCCACTGTTTTTTGCGCGTCATCAGCAGCTTGCTGTTTGGCGTTAACCCCATCTTGTGCCTGGGTGACTGCTTCATCTGCTGCTGCTTTAGCCTTTTCAGCGTTGTCCAGTTCCGTGGCTTTATTTTCCACCACGCCGTTCTGATTGTTAGCAGCTTCCTTGGCAGCTTTCAAAGCTTGCTCGGCAGCGGGAACCGCAGCTTTAGCATTATTAAGTGCTGCTTCTGCTTCGTCCAGCGCTTTCTGGCAAGCCTCACAATTCTTCGCTTCCTTAGCGGCGTTATCCTTCGCGTTCTGTAAGTTTGTCTCTGCAGTTTTTTGTGCGGCCTGCTTTGCCACAAGCGTGACTTGAGCTGCATTTAACGCAGTCTGTGCAGCTGTAGTACCTTTAGCAGCTGTCTCCTTCAGAGGAGCATAGTAGTTTAGGAGTCTTTCCCTATACTCTGATACCGAGTAGGACTCTTCTGCGGTGTAAGTGCGGAACTGTTGAATATTTGCCATTGGATTCGAACCGAAACCAAAACCAGTATACAGAAATTCCCGTTTCATTAGCGATTCATAGTGTCCCGTGGTATTAACAATCCAATACCCGTACTTAGCTTTTTTGTTATCAGAGTAGCTAACCGGACCACCATTATCGTCATAAAAATGCTTTTCAGCGTTATACCAACCGTCGTAAGGATTCAAAGACCAAGCTAGATTTTCTCCACTTCTACCAACTTCTTGCAGAACTCCCCAGTTATGAGTGTGGTCCTTGGTAATTGCGGAACCATTAGCGTTTATTTGGGCAAGTGCCATTAACTGGTCCGTCACTCGAAGGGCATCCATGGAACCAAAGTTGTTATCCCCAGCTGTTCTAAAACCATTTCCTTGATCGATATAGTCCAGAGCTTTCAGCATATTTTCAAGCGAAGTCGCATCCCCGTCAGCACCTATATGAGTGTGGTTCACAAGGGGCGTATCACCGATTTTGTAATCTGTATTGAGCTCTTCCAAGGCCTTAGTTGCATTCATCTTTTCGAAGAAGCCTTTTGATCCTTTAGCAATCTGCGCTTTAGCATCAGCTTTGGAAGCTTCCAGAGCCTCTTTCGCTGCCTTAACCGCTGCTTCCGCGTCTTTGACTGCCTGGTCTGCGGCATTCTTTTCGTTTTGCGCAGTGGTTACTGCATCATTGGCAGCGTCGCATTTTGGCTGCTGTGCATCCAAGTCTTTTTGCGCGTTATCTCTATTGGTTTCAGCCTCTTTTTGTGCCTTGACGGCTTCCTCATAGGCGGTCTGCTTTTCCCGCTGCGCCTGATTTAACTTACCTAGCTCAGTCTTTGCATCCTCAAAGGCTTGATTCGCGTCAGCAACCGCCTGCGCTTTCTCTACCGCGGCATCCTGCTTTTCTTTCAGTGTCGCTTTAGCAGCCTCAAGTGCTTCATCTGCAGTTTTCCTAGCCTCGGCAGCAGCGTCCTTTTCCTTCTGCGCCTGTTCTACTTTTGCTTGTGCTTCACTGACCGCATCGTCGTTTTCCAGAACATCTTTAACGTCCTGCAATTTCTTCTGCGCGTCAGCTAAGGCCTCTTCTTTATTTTTTACCTCATCCGCAGCGTCTTGAGCTTTTTGCTCTGCGTCTTGCTTGGCGGTTTCAGTATTCTTGGCATCCTGGTCTGCCTGCTCCGCAGCCTTGGTGGCTGCGTCCAGGTTAGATTTAGCTTCCTCGGCTTTTTCTTGCGCCGTAGCCAGAGCCGCTGCGGCCTCATCGGCAGCTTTCTTAGCTTCAGCTACCGCCTCAGCTCCGGGGGCAGCCGCCTGCGCCGCAGTATTTGCTTCGTCCGCTGCCTTTTTGTTCGTCTTTGCTTTACTGAGATTTTCTTCGGCCTGCTTTTGCTGCTGCTTAGCCTGCTCTAAGCCCTTTTGAGCTTTATCCAGATTAGCAACTGCCGCCACCAAGGCTTGTGCCGCCTGGTCCTGCATCTGCTTATGCGCAGCGGTGGCATCATCGCGCTTCTGCTGCTGGTTAGCTTGTGCCTTCCGCAAGGCATCCTGGGCACCTGCATAAGCCGCGAGGGGCTCTGCAATCTCGGGTTTGGATTGTTCAGCATCCAAATTTGTGGCCGCATCCGTGGCTTGCTGCTGGGCGCGCAGATAATCCTGATAGGCCTTGTTGACCGTAGCTATGTCAACTCCGACGCGGCACTGCGAAACAGCTCCCTGAATATTCAACTTGCCCTGCGGTTCTGCTTGATTAATCCCGAATGCCGCTCCCGCCGGAGCCACCAGCGCGATCCCGGTGCCTACTGCAATCGCTACCTTCGCAAGCTGTTTGCGCGCCATATCAATCCCCTCTGATTGGTTTAGCATTTCGCTCGAAATTTATAGATTCCCTATAACCCTAATCCTACCCCAGGCATAAAAGTCCAGCCAGCCTTTGGGTATTAACCCCAAAATGTTACTTAGCCCGGAAAAGACGATAAAACAAGGAAAAATCAACACATTTTGTCCTATAACCCCACCTTGACCTATACAGCAATCGGCGGGCCCATCACTGTCGTGATGGACCCGCCGATTTCAGTTCAGACGATGTTCAAACCGTCAGGATCTGCGTATCTGAGTCTCAGTACGCAAGACCCTTCGGTTCGTCTGCCAGCACTGCCGACTGCGGGTTAACAACCTCGAAACCGTTTGCCTTGTAGGCCTCGTAGTCGAAGTTCTCGCACTCGTCGAAGCCGATGCGGTGGTAGGCGTAGAAGCCTTCCCAATCTTCGTAACCGCTGCCAAGCTCCGACTCGAGGAATGCATCCGCCATGGCCATACCCTTACGTTCAGCGATGTAGAAAGCGCCCATGGCCAGCAGGTTTGCGCTGTTTGCGGCAGCTGCGCGACGAGCTGACGCAACGGATTCGCAGACGGCTGCGTGAACGTGAGGAACCTTTGAGGCTGCGATGTGGATACCCATGCCGGTGCCACAGAATGCCAGTGCTCGCTCGAATTCACCTTCGGCGATCTTCGCACCCAGAGCAAAACCGACTCTGTGATACATGGGAGTCTTATCAAGGTCCGGCGTAATGTCGGTGACGGTCCACCCACGATCCTGAAGGTGCTTCTTCACGGCCTCCTTCAGAGGGAAACCAGCGAAGTCGGCGCCGACGACAACGTGCTTGCTTCGTACGGTCTTCATTACTTCTTCCTTCCCGCAAGGAGGCCCTTGAAGGGGTTCTTGCCGTTGAATTCATTCATGCTGATAACGAACAGCAGGACGCCGCCCCAGATGAGGGGTCGGTAGAAATTGGAGATATTCGGGAACATGTTGAGGCCCGAAGACAGGACCTGCAGCACGAGGATCGCCATGACGACGCCGGCAATTCGACCGCGGCCACCGTTGGGGTTCACGCCACCGAGGACGACGATCAGGACGGTCAGCAGTGTGTAGCTTGCGCCGTAGTCGGCCTTCGCGGAGTTGTAGTTCGCCAGCATGACAATGCCTGCGACGGCTGCCATGATGCCCGACAGGATGTAGGTGCGCATCAGCAAGCTGGTGATCTTCAGACCGGCAAAACGTGCCGCGGTTTCGTTCGTGCCGATCATCAGGATCTTGGTGCCAAAGCCGGTCAGGGTAAGGATCAGGCCGACGATGACGCAGCAGATGATGAAGATGACAAGCGGCATGGGGACAAGACCGCCCAGATGGGCTGCGAATACCGAACCGAATGCGTCGGGCACACCTGAAACGGGCTTACCTTCAGTCAGGATGATGGCGACACCACCGAAGAGTTCGAGTGTGCCCAGTGTTGCGAGGATTGGTGGAATCTTCAGCATGGAGACGAGCATGCCGTTGATGGCACCGCAAATTGTGCCAACAAGCAGTGCGATAACCAGTGCGATCACGACGGCGAGACCTGCTTGGCCACCACCATCGCCGGTGAGCATTGCTCGCAGGACAAGGGCTGCGCTAATCGATGTCACGTTTGCGATTGCCACGACCGAGAGGTCGATGCCTGCGGTGAACATGGTCAGCATGACGCCCAGAGCCATCAGACCGAATTCAGGGAACTGGATTGCCATCGACTGCCAGGTACGCAGGGCGAAGAAGGGGCCCGGGCGAATCACGGCGAAGAAGATGAGGAGCAGAGCGAAGACGATGACGAGCCTCGTCATGTAGGCATCCTTCGTCATGAAGGACGGGAGTGCGAAAGAACGCTTCTTTACGGATTCAGTAGTCATTTCACGCTCTCCTTTCACAGAATCGAGGCTCGTTGCTTGCGGCTACGAGCAACCTGGATTGCTGAAACGCCGGTACCAACGATGATCAGCAGGCCGAGCGCGAAGCCCTGCCAGAAGGTGGGAATACCGGTCAGAATCATGGAGTTCTGAACGATGACGATCAGCAGGGTGCCAAGCACGACACCGGTCAGGGAGCCGGTACCACCGGTAATGGCGGTTCCACCAAGGACGACGGCCGCGATGACCATCATTTCCATACCAAGCAGGTTGGTCGGGTGCATCTGACCCATGGAAGTCGTACGAACCATGCCCGCGAGTGCGGCGATGACACCAACGATGACGTAGAGCCAGAACTTGGTGCGACGGACCTTGAAGCCTGCTCGTTCTGCTGCGGATTCATCGCCACCGATGGCGAAGATGCCACGACCGAACATCGTGTATCGGGTGATGAAGTAGGCAATGGCCAGGACAACCACGAAGATGAGGAAGCTGGTCGGCATCGCGGACTGGAGTCCGGATTGCGTGTTCGTCACCGTAAACAGTGAGCTAGCGCCGAAGGTCTTCATGGATTCGGGAATGTTCGGGATCTGCACCGAGTTCAGTGCGCCCTGCATGACACCGGAGAAGACGTTCGAGGTGCCGAGCGTGATGATCAGCGTGGGAACGGTCAGCCACGAGGTGAAGATACCGTTGAAGGCACCAAGCAGTGCACCAAGGAGCATTGCCATCAGGAAGGGGACGATGACCGGTCCGTTGAATCCCTGATCGACAAGGAAACGCGTAGTTGCGTAAACGGCAAGCGATGCGAGTGCCGGGAAGGACACGTCGATGCCACCAGAAACCAGAACAAGGTGGGCGGCGACGGCGAAGAGTCCGGGGACGACCATTGCGTTTGCCAGGTCAACAAGGTTGTTTGCCGTGAAGAACTGACCGCTTCGTGCCTGGATGACGAGTGCAAGGGCAACGATAACCAGGAAAACCCAGAATTCGTTGGCTCGCAGGATCTTTGTTTTAAGAGACGTCATGTTCATCACGCTCCTTGAGTAGCAACGTCACGCGACATCAGTTCACCGAGTTCGGCTTCGGATGTCTGGGCGGGGTCGATCGATTCACGGATTCGGCCAGCACGCATGATGAGGACCTTCGAGCAGTTCGTCAGAACTTCCGCGATGTCGTCAGAGATGATGACGATGGCCATGCCTTCGCGTGCGAGGCGCTGAAGGATGGAGTGAATCGTGTACTTGGAACCGATATCAACGCCGACCGTCGGACCGTTGAGGATCAGGACATCCGGTTTCGTTGCAAGCCACTTGGCAAGAACGACCTTCTGCTGATTACCACCGGAGAGAGTGGAGACCGCGTTGTCAGGATCGGGGGTCGCGACCTCGAGGTCTTTGACCCAACGCTTCTCTTCTTCGGCGATGCGCTTCTTATCGAGAACACCGAGTGCGCCAGCGAATTCGTCCATTTCTGAGATGACAATGTTTTCGCCGATGGAGCGTGACAGGAAGAGACCTTCTGTCAGTCGGTCTTCGGGGACCAGTGCGATACCAGCATCAATCGCGTCTTGGATGGACTTCAGGGTGACGGTCTTGCCGTTGATGGCGATCGATCCGGCATTCGTGGGCAGGGCGCCGAACAGTGCAAGAGCGAGTTCGGTACGGCCAGAGCCGAGCAGACCCGTAATACCCAGGATTTCGCCACCGTGGAGCGAGAAGTTCACGCCTTCGAAAGCCCCTTCTGAGCCCAGATCCTTGACCTCAAGGACGGGGTTTTCGGTCAGGGTTGATGCTTCGAAGCGAGTTTCGTCGAATTCCTTGCCCGTCATATACTTAGCGAACTTGTGACGGTCGAGTTCGGATGAGTCGCAGGTGATGACCTTTTCTCCGGAGCGCAGGATCGTGAAGCGTTCGGAGATTTCGAAAACTTCTTCGAGCTTGTGCGAAACGAAGAGGATCGCAATACCGCGTGCTTTCAGATCGGAGATGATCTTGAAGAGGGCGTTGACCTCGTTCTTCGTCAGTGCCGTTGTGGGCTCATCCATGATGATGAGCTTGGCGTCTGACATGAGTGCACGGCAGATGGCGACCAGCTGCTTGTCAGCAACCGAAAGGTCGCCGACGCGCGCATCAAGGTCGACATTGAAACCGATCTTGGCAACTGCTTCTTCAGCGATCTTCCTCAATCGCTTCCAATTAACGAGCTTTCGTCCGGCTGCGACCTCCGTCGTCATAGCAAGGTTTTCCATAACCGACAGGTTCGGGAAGACGGAGAAGTCCTGATAGATAACCTGGACGCCCGCGTCGATCGCTTCGAGCGGCGTCATCTTGGTCCAAGATTTTCCGTTAATTTCGATGGTTCCCGAGTCGGGCTCGTGGACACCAGAAATAACTTTAATAAGCGTTGATTTTCCGCAGCCATTCTCGCCGGCAAGACAGTGGATTTCACCGGGAGCGATGTCAAGATTGATGTCGTGAAGAGCGTGCACACCAGCAAAAGACTTGTTGATGTTCTTCACTGAAATAAGCGGCGTTGTCATAAATCGATTCCTTCCAGCCCGCATTTAGCGCATAGAGATACGCGATCGCGATTTCAGTGCTTCAACAGCATCGGTGCTGGGCATCTTTGCCCAGCACCGATGCTGAGGAGCTATCAGAAGCCGAAGCTATCGACATTGTCCTTGGTGATCTGGATCCAGCCGTTGCCTTCCAGAACCTTGTCGGAACCCTCGGAGAAGTGCATCTCTTCATAGCCCTTGACGCCCAGATTGACACCGTCAGTGATCTTTTCACCGTTCAGGATCTTGGTGGCGAGTGCTGCCATTGCGTAGCCAGCATCTGCCGGATCCCACAGGGTCAGTGCTGCAACGAGGCCCTTATCGAGGATTTCCTTGTTGGCTGCCGGCATGCCGGTACCTGCGGTGAAGACCTTGTCCTTCAGGCCAAGTTCGTCAATTGCACGTGCAACGCCGGGAGCGTCGAACGAGGAGGTGCCCAGGATGCCCTTAATCTCGGGGTACTTCTTGAGAACTTCCTTGGCGACCTGGTAGGCGGTTTCGCCGTTGTCTTGAGACTCAACACGAGGTTCTGCCTCGAGCAGGGTCATGTTCGGGTAGGCCTCCTTCTGACGTGCAACTGCACCGTCAGCCCATTCGTTGTGGGAAGCGTTCGTCACGTGGCCGACCATCGTGGTGTAGGTGCCTTCTTCACCCATGGCTTGTGCAAGGTTGTCCATGATGAATGCGCCGTACTTGGCGTTGTTGAAGGCTTCGATGTCGTACATCGTGTTTTCCTGCGACGCACCTTCGTGTGTCACAACAACGATGCCTGCATCCCTTGCTTCCTTGAGGGCGGGCTCAATTGCGCCCGGATCAACCGGAACGACGCCGATTGCGTCAACGCCCTGCGCAATGAGGTCCTGGATGACCTGCGCCTGCATCGTGGCGTCAGTTTCCGATGGGCCCTTCTGGAACACGTTCATGCCTGTGTCGGCTGCGTACTTCTGAACGCCGGTCTCCATACGGACGAACCACGGGTTGGTGGCGTCCTTAGGAACGATGGCGATCGTGTAGTCGCCGTCACCCGATCCGCTTGCTGCGCCGGAGGCTGCAGTATCACCCGCACCACCGGAGCACGCTGCAAGTGCAAGTGCTGAAGTGAGAACGATTGCACTAGCGGCTACAATACGAGACTTCATGTTGACTCCTTGAGATTCACATCCACATTGATGAGGATCGTTGCACACGAGGTGCGTGGATCATTTCGTTGCATCACACCGCCATCATTAGCGGTATGTCATGCGCGAATGATCGACCAAATAGACAGCTATCCATCTGATCGTTCGTACGAACATGCTCGATGGTATATTGCACAGCACACACGAAGCAACCTTCTTCGCATGATGTTGTGCAATCGTTATCAAAGCCCAAATACCCGCGATGTTGCCAGGTTAGATCCGACCTCGGAAAGCCAGGCAGAGAACTCTTGCGCATCACGGTAGGATTTCTGAGTACCGCGACCCGTCACCGACAGTGCCGCGTATGCGTTTGCCAGTTCCAGAGCTTCGGCTTCGTTGAGCCCCTCAGACAAACAGTGCGAGAAACACCCAATGAAGGCATCGCCCGCGCCGGTTGTGTCAATCGCCTTCGCCGGGAATTGCTCCAAGCGAACGTCTCCCCCGTCAGCGGAGAGCCACCAGACTCCTCGAGACCCGAGCGTGACGATGACGTTTGTGCATCCGGCATCCAAAAGGACTTGCGCTGCAACACGAACCTCATCGTCGGTGGACGTCGGCAGTCCGGTCAGTAGCTCGAGCTCTGTCTCGTTGGGCATGACGTACTGGCACTTCGCCGCGAGCGCCAAGTCGAGTTCCTTCGTTGCGGGCGCGGGGTTAAGAAGAACCGGAATACCCAGACGGTTACCCAGAGCGATTGCAGCCTTCACGGTTTCGAACGCGATTTCCAGCTGAAGAACAATCAGTGAGCATTCACTGATCGCGTCGGCGGCCTCTTCAAGGTCCTCCGGGGTCAGACCTTTGTTCGCACCCTTGACGATGATGATGGAGTTATGTGATTCCTGGTCAACGAAGATCGGGGCAACGCCGGATGTTCCGTGAACCTGCTTCACAAACGAGGTGTCGATGTCGTTGTTTCGGTAGTTCTGCAGGTAGGTCTCACCGAACGCATCGTCACCAACGCAGGTCACCATCGTGACTTTGGTGCCGAGTTTTGCGGCTGCGATTGCTTGGTTTGATCCTTTTCCGCCGAACCCGATCTCGAAGTCGAGGGCTTCGATGGTTTCGCCTTCGACGGGCATGCGGGTGATGTACGTGATCAGATCAGTGTTGTTCGAACCGATGACTGCGATGCTCATGGAACCACCTTGGTAAAGAGGTTGAGGGGTTAAGAGCGTATTTATGGGCGACGATGCCCACGTTTAACGCTGGATGAAATGATCCTAGCGCAAACGTTTGCGTTCTGTCATCCACTTGTCGTGTTGTTCTTCGTCGGAATCATTTCGTTATGAAATCCGCTTCGTCGTGCTCACCTTCAGCAGAAAAGAAGAACGAGGCTGCCCGCGCCTGCTGAAGCTGTGCGCCTCATTGGTGGACGCGGCCTCGTACCCCTCATCCTTGATGATTACCCTTGGTACTCGTGGCGCTTAGCTTCTAAGCGACGCTTCACTCCCCCGTTTGTCCATAACCGCCCGCCCTATTCACTATGTGGCACTCAATAGTGGCAGACTAAGAACCAGTGTTGCCTCGGTCACGACCATACAACGCTGGCTCACCGCATCCACGCGATGAGCAACCAAACCAAGAGAAGGAAGGTCCAGTGAGCACGCAAGCGCAGAATCCGGACAGCAATCAGCAGGGAAACCGACTCGACCCGTGGTTTAACGCCTACGCAGAGCGAGCTCACAACCTGCGAGCTTCCGAGATTCGCGCACTGTTCTCCGTCGTCTCACGACCCGAAGTTGTCTCCCTTGCCGGTGGCATGCCGAACCTGAAGGACCTCCCCCTCGACCAGCTCGCTGAATCAGCGAAGCGCCTGATCTCAGCGCACGGTGCCCAGGCTATGCAGTACGGCTCGGGTCAAGGCTGGGAAGTTCTGCGCGAGCGCATCACCGAAGTCATGAGCTACGACGGAATCGTCGGCGCTGATCCCGACGACGTTGTCATCACCACCGGGTCGCAACAGGCTCTCGACCTGATGACTGAACTCTTCATCGATCCGGGCGACGTCATTCTGTGTGAAGCACCATCGTACGTTGGTGCACTTGGCGTGTTCCGTGCCCGTCAGGCCGATATCGCGCACGTCCCCATGGACGACAAGGGCATCATCCCGACCGAACTAGAACGCGTCATCCGCGAGGTCCGCGCATCGGGTCGCACCATCAAGATGCTCTACACCATCCCGAACTTCCACAACCCGATGGGTGTCACCCTGTCGCTGGAACGTCGCCCGCAGATCACCGAAATCTGCATGCGCGAAGGCGTCCTCATCATGGAAGACAACCCCTACGGTCTGCTCGGCTTCCACTCCGACCCCATGCCGGCACTGAAGAGCTTCTCCCCCGAAGGCGTCGTCTACCTCGGCTCCTTCTCGAAGATGTTCGCCCCGGGCTTCCGCATCGGGTGGGCCTACGCGCCACACGCCATCCGCGACAAGCTGGTTCTCGCATCCGAATCCGCAATCCTCTCCCCCTCGATGATCGGCCAGATGGCTATCGCCGACTACCTGTCCAGCTATGACTGGTATTCGCAGGTCAAGACGTTCCGCGCCATGTACGCCGAACGTTGCCAGACCATGATGGATGCCCTCGAGGAATTCATGCCAGACTGCGAGTGGACCCATCCCGACGGTGGCTTCTACACATGGGTCACACTCCCCGAGGGTCTCGACGCTAAGTCCATGCTCCCTCGCGCAGTTCGCGCCCAGGTTGCCTACGTGTCCGGCACCGCGTTCTACTACAACGGCGAAGGCGCCGACCACATGCGCCTCTCCTTCTGCTACCCGACTCCCGAGCGTATTCGCGAGGGCGTCAGGCGACTTGCCACCGTCGTGAACGCAGAGAAGGAACTGGTCGACATGTTCGGTGCCGGCTTCCACCGTCGGAACATCGATGACGTTGGCCCAGGCGTAGCACCCGCACCAAACGCACTTTGATCTGCATAAATACTTCGGCGCATCGTCGCGCATCCACACATCGGCATACCACTATTACTAAGGAGTAATCCCGTGGCATTAAAGGTCCTCATCATTGCTGGCGGCCTCACACACGAGCGCGACGTCTCGGTTCGCTCCGGACGCCGAGTCGCAAACATCCTCACCCAGGCCGGCTATACCGTGCACGTTGCCGACGTTGATCACCAGCTGACCAGCATCATTGACGAGTTCGCACCCGACGTCATCTGGCCCGTCGTCCACGGCTCCATCGGCGAAGACGGTTCTTTACAGACTTTGCTCGAGGCAATCGGCATCCCCTTTGTCGGCTCCTCATCCGTGCAGGCAATGCTCGCATCGAATAAGCCGACAGCTAAGTCCTTGCTCGGTTCGGCTGGCTTGGTAACACCCGGCTGGGTTTCACTTCCCCAGATCCTCTTCCGCCAAATCGGCGCCTCCCAGGTTCTCGATGCTATCGAGTCACAGACTCAGTTCCCCGTCATCATCAAGCCGACCGACGGCGGTTCTGCTCTTGGCCTCTCCGCAGTTCATGACCCTGGCGAACTCCGTAGCGCGATGGTCGATGCCTTCGCCTACGGTGAGCACATCATGGTCGAGGAACTCATCAAGGGCCGTGACATCGCAGTTTCCGTTGTCGATCTGGAAAACGGTCCGGTGGCTCTCCCTCCGGTTGAGATTTCGACCGATGGTGGTCGCTACGACTACGCAGCGCGTTACACAACGGACGAAACCGAGTACTTTGTGCCCGCCCGCTTCACCGAGGAACAGCTCGATGTTCTACGCCAAGCAGCCGTCGAGGCACACACGATCCTCGGTCTACGCGACCTGTCACGTATCGACTTCGTTGTCGATGACGAAGGTACCTGCTGGTTCATCGATGCTAATGTCACGCCGGGTATGACGGATACGTCGCTACTCCCCCAGGCCGCCGACGCTGACGGTTCCTTCGCTGAACTGTGCACGCGCATCGTTGAGTTCGTTGCCGCTGACCGTCACGTTCGGATCATCGAAGACAAGGTCGACCCTTCCGCTTCCTATGACGACGAGGCCGGCCAGACCGAATAGGGTTTCACTTAAAACAGTGGCCGGATTGCGCATCGCAATGTGCGGTCCGGCCACTGGAGTATGTGATGATGTTTCACGTGAAACAATGACGTGCTCATCAACAGAAATGCTCGTGAAGAATTGGAAAAAGTTCGATTCAACCGACGCTAAGCGTTGGAATTCCGCAACAAATTGAAGATTACTTCAGCATCCCCAGAGCATGAAGATCCGCACGCGCCTGGGATGCATTTTCCCAGAGCAGGCCCTTCATTCCCAGAAGCTCCGCGGCACGAACATTCTTCTTGCGGTCGTCGATGAAAACAGCATCTTCAGCGTCCACGTCAAAACGTTCGATAGCTTCACGGTATATCGAGCGATGAGGCTTCGCGGAACCAACCTCGCAAGAGAATACGAAGTCATCAAAGTGCTGTGCCCATGCAGTGACGCGGATTTCTTCAGCAATAGCGAAAGGCGCGTTTGAAAGAATGCCTAGGACGATGCCGTTTTCTTCCAGTTCACGAATAATCTGAACGGCCGGTTCGACGGCGTCGTGCATTCGAATCGAATCGTACGCAACCAACTGAGCAATCTGATCATCGGTGATCCGTGGTGCACCGCAGTCGCCTGCTACGCGATCCCAGAATTCACGATCCGAACACCCCTCGTCATAGCTGGCACGGTGTGCCCACATTGCTTGGTCAACAAGGGAAACGAAAGCATCGTCGGTCTGTCCGAGGATCTCGGCCACACGCTGAGGCTCGGGATGAGATTCAACCAGTACTCCACCAACGTCAAATAGGGCGACATGTGGTGTCTGCTGTTGCGACATGCGACCCCCTAGTGCTCGTGATGGTGTCTCCATTGTTTCCGATTGACTTCCGTTTAACCACTTTCGTGTCGAAAGACACGCCACATAGTGAACACCCGTCAGAAACCGCGCAATTGAACCGAAAGCACGGCTCATTACAGGGTTTGAAAGGAGGCGATTATGCATACTTTATGGAATGGTGCGCACTACCGATCCAGGCAACGACGACCCGAAGAGGGCGTATTCCAAGCAGGACAAGGCCAGAAACGTTACCGCTTCTGTTCCGCGATCAGGTCCGCGATACGTTGGAGATCTTCTTCTCCAGCAAACTCAATCACGATCTTGCCTTTACGAACGCCTTCCGTGATCGTCACCCGAGTCTCATAGACATCTGACAAAGAGCTAATCACCGCCTGCCCAAGAGCAGACACAATCTTTTCGCGCCTGCGCGTAGGACCCGTCTGAGCTTTTACCCGTCCCAAGCGAATCAATTCTTCAGTTGTGCGCACCGAAAGGCCCTCAGCAATAATACGTTGAGCAAGAGATTCCATCTCTTCAGGGCTATTCAATGCGAGCAATGCACGCGCATGACCAGCAGAAATAGTCTGCGCGGCAACCTTGCTTTGAACCGATGGGGGTAGTTTCAACAGTCGCATTGTGTTCGCAATTTGCGGGCGAGACCGTGCGATTCTCTTCGAAAGCTCTTCCTGAGTTGTGCCGAAGTCGGCCATCAGCTGCTGGTATGCAGATGCTTCTTCCAGCGGGTTCAACTGCGCACGATGAAGGTTTTCCAAGAGCGCATCGCGCAGAAGATCGGAGTCTTCCGTCTGGCGAATAATTGCAGGAACTGCCTCAAGACCAGCTAGCTCGGACGCACGAAGACGCCTTTCACCCATGATGAGTTCGAAACGAGCATTCGGCTTCTCTGCAAGAAACTCCTGCATTCGCTCAGTCATCGGAGCGTCAAAGTTAATCGGACGCACAACGATCGGCTGAAGAACACCGACCTCACGAATCGAGTCGCGAAGTTCGGCAAGATCATCTTCATCGAAAACTTCACGAGGTTGCCTGGTATTCGGAACGATTAGATCGTGCGGAATTTCGGCGAATGTTGCACCTGGAACCGGAACGAGGTTATCCAATGTTTCACGTGAAACATTCGCTTCATCAGACGACAAATCATGCTGATCCAGCTGCTGATTCGATTCCTGAGCACTGTGTTTATCGAAAGCATCGGCAATGGGGGACAGTCTACGCGGCTCCGATTTCGACTGAGTTGAACGCGCTTTCGTGGCACTCGAACGCGTTTTTACGTTTTCCTCAAGGCTTTCTGCTGGCGAAACAGACGTGGACGCCTCCACCTTTTTAGTCCGTGAAGACGCTTTTTTCGTCGTCTTTGAAGCAGACTTTGTTGTCTTCGGATTCAGAAGAGACGCTGCTGAACCTCCGCGTTTACGTGACGCTGAAGGAGCTTGACCAGCCGGACGGGCGGGGAAGAATACATCGAGAGGATTTGATGGAACACTGGGGGATGACGACTCGGTCGATTGAGTATCAATCTGATTTGGAATCAAAGCACCGAGCCCTTTACCCAATGCTGAGTGACGGCCACCTGTGGTCGACTTCTTATCTGCCATCATTAACCTCCGTGACGAGTTTATGTTTCATTGTTTCACGTGAAACATCGATGCGCATATCTCGTAGCACGGGGTTGTAGAAATCTTCAGTGAGCAATTGTTAGATATGAATGCGTTCTTCGTACACGCAGAGAACAGATAATCATCGCCATTGTTTCACGTGAAACATTGGAAGCAGAGGCATCCAGAAGTGCACAACGATGCACATTGCAACGTGATTGTTTCACGTGAAACAACCTCTAAGGCCAACACCCGCCACACATAGAATAACTATTATTATCGCAGTTCAAAGGCTATTTGACCACGCCGAAATGGAGCAGGTAAACAAAAACTACCCCAAAAACCCCGGTTAGCTCTGCTGAGCAAGACGCAAACTGAGCTCCAAAGCGGCCTTGCGATACGCAAGTGCACCGGTGTTACGCGGGTCGTAGGTAACGACGGTCTGACCGTATGAAGGAGCCTCGGAAATACGAACGGAGCGGGGGATAACCGTCTGCAACGTCAAAGCGGGGAAGTGGGTACGAACCTCAGCTTCAACCTCTTCGCTGAGTCGCGTTCGCTTATCCATCATTGTCAGAAGCATCGTGGAAACGTGGAGCTTCGGATTCAGGTCAGAGGCAATGCGGTCGATGGTGGTCCAGAGTTGTGAGAGTCCTTCAAGAGCGTAATACTCGGTCTGAATCGGAATCATGACCTCGTGGGCGGCAACCATGACATTCAGGGTGACAAGACCGAGCGACGGGGGACAGTCGATCAAGACGACATCAACATCGCGCGACGTTGCAAGGAAATGCTTAACCGCGTCGGCTAGGCGAAATTCGCGGGACGGTAAATCAACCAGTTCGATCTCTGCACCTGACAAATCAATCGTCGCCGGGCACACTAAAAGCCCTTCAATATCGGGGCATGGCTGAAGGACCTCGGCCAGGGGAGTGCCACCAATCAGAACGTCGTACGTAGACGGTGTTCCTGCGGGGTGTTCAATGCCGAGCGCACTTGATGCATTGCCCTGAGCATCGGCATCGATGACGACAACCGACAGGCCACCCAATGCAAGACTGGCAGCAATGTTAACGGCAGATGTTGTCTTTCCAACGCCACCCTTTTGATTAGCGACAGCGATGACGCGAGTCTTCGAGGGGCGACCGAAGGTAGCAGCATCCAGGATCTTACGATCGTGCATATTCTGTTCGATCTGAGAAAGCAGGGGAGTATCACTCCGCTTACCTGAACTCATCTGAGATCCTCTCTTGAAACTGCTATCAACGGATGCGTGCCCTAGAACGAGTTCTAGGCGAACACCCTATGAAAGTCTACGGGCGACCATAGGTAAATTGAACGACAGACGCTAGGCGCCACAGCCCACGTGTCGAAAGCCAAAGCCTCACAGCGTTAACGACGGTGGCACACCCAGAGCCTACTTCTGACGCTTGCAGACAACCACGTATGTAGATTCTTCTTCCATGATGGAAGGAACCTCGTGGATTTGAGCGCGCAGATGATGGCTCTTCAATTCCTTGGCTGCCTCATCAATTTCGATGGGTGCACGGCGCCCCTTCAAAGCGACCAGTGATCCGCCCGGAGCAATGAGCTTCGTTGTCATGCGGATCAGTTTCGACATATTGGCGACCGCGCGTGCGGTGATCACGTCAGCCTGGCCTTTGCCACGCAGTTCTTCGGCGCGCACCTGGTGCAGAGTGACATTGTCCAATGCTAGGTGGTCAATGACATCGCTCAACCACTCGCAACGACGTTGCATGGGTTCAGCAAGGTGGACATCCAATTCAGGACGGCAGATCGCGATGATGATACCGGGAAGTCCCGCGCCCGAACCGATGTCGAGAATCTGCCCCGAGCGGGGAAGGAAGTCGAGAACGGCTGCTGCATTGACAGCGTGGCGCGACCAGAGTCGAGGCATCTCACGCGGACCGACAAGTCCTCGAATTTCGCCTTCTTCTTCGAGCATGTGGACGTATTCTTCGACGTCAGCAAAAGCCGGTCCGAAGAATTCGCGTACCTCATCGGTGGGCTGTTCCGGGATAAACGGATCGCCAACCTTGCGCTTCAGCGGGTCAGGAAATTCGCCCTGACCAGCTAAAATGTCGAGTTCGCTCACTCGGCGTCGCTCTCTTCAATCTGGTCGGATTCATCGGCGGGAAGGATGACAACACAACGGTGGGGTTCGGAACCCTCGGACTCGGAACGCAGGCCCTCGGTGGCGACAACGTCGTGGCAGACCTTGCGCTCGAAGGGGTTCATCGGGTCAAGCTTCTGAGCGACGCCGGTGGCACGCAGACGTGCGATTGCTTCCATCGCGATATCCTGCAGTTCGGCCTTGCGGTCGGCGCGGAAGCCAGCAATGTCGAGCATCAGGCGCGAACGTTCACCGGTTTCGGTCTGAACTGCCAGACGGGTCAGTTCCTGAAGTGCGTCGAGGACCTCGCCGTCTTCACCAACCAGGCGTTCGAGTGTAGCGGACTCTTCGGAGATGATCTCGACGCTTGCGCGATCATTCTCAACGTCGATCTCAATGTCGCCATCAAGGTCAGCGATATCCAGCAGCTCTTCCAGGTAGTCGGCTGCGAGTTCGCCCTCTTCTTCGAGGCGCTCAATCGTGGACTTGGTCTTCTCACTCATGTGGTTCTCCCTTAATTTTTCAGCTTGGGTGCGATGCGCTATTCACGAGGTCGGCCACCCGGACAAAACTGGGTATCTGTAAACGGGCCGGGCCTCGTATCCCTTAGCGCTTCTTCTTATTGGACTGGCGGCGGGCCTTGCGACGCTCTTGACGACGGCGCTCGAGCTCATCGGCTGACAGGCCGGAAGTGTCGGAGACAGCGGCTTTGCGCTCTTCGCGAGCACGATTGCGTTCAGACTGTGCCTTGCGCTGTTCGCGGGACATCTTCTTAGCCTGCTCGCGCTTTTCCTGCTGGGCGCGACGTTCATTGGCCTTAGAGGCTGCATCCTTGACACTACGCATCCACATTTCGTCGGGGAGCGTGGTCCATTCCTGCATGGACAGGTTGCGCAGGACAGAGACCTTTTCGCCGGCGCTCATGGTTTCGGGGAAGTCGGTGGCGACCTTCTGAGCCTTGGCCTTCGAGGCTGCTTCAGCGAAGGTCTTCTCATTCAGAGCGATAACCTCGGCGTTGTCAGCGGTTGCGGGCAGGGCAGAGCGTGCTTCGTCGTAGGAAGCGAAGAAGGGCTTTGCCCATTCGGCGTAGCGTGCTTCGCGGTGTGCGACGAGCTCCTTGTAGGCCGGTGAGCCGGGGGTCGGCATGACCTTGATCGTCCAGAAGGACTGACCGAGTGCCCAGAAGGAACCGGTCAGCATGTAGACCAGAACGCCCATTTGGAAGAAGGCGCCAGAGAACACGAACATCAGTGGCATGACGTAGAGCATGGACTTCTGCGACTGAACCATCGGGTTGTTCGGATCCATTGCCGGCGGCATGTTGCGAACCATGGACATGCGCATGGAGTAGAACTGCAGGCCAACCATCACGATGATCGCGATGACGAAGACGGCGACGGCAACAGTGCCATCACCGGAAGTAATGGTGTGCGACAGCGGGACACCGAAAACGGTCGAGCCGTTGATGTCGGATGCAACTGCCTGGGTGATCGGACCGAGGTGGTCGGTTTCGATGTTGGCGTACTTGTAGGTGCCGGCTGCTAGGTCCTTGACCGCGTAGATGGCGCGGTACATGGCGAACAGGATCGGCATCTGGACCAGCAGTGGCAGACAGGAAGCAAAGGGGCTGACCTTGTACTTCTTGTAGAGAGCCTGGGTTTCTTCGGCCTGCTTCTGACGTGACAGCTGGTCGGTCTTGCCCTTGTACTTGGCTTGGATGCGCTGCATTTCAGGCTGGACAGCCTGCATGGCGCGCGAGCTCTTAATCTGCTTGAGGAACAGCGGCACGATCAGGATACGAACGATCAGGGTCAGCAGGACGATTGAAATCACCCAGGCTGCACCCGAACCGGATGAGAATCCGATCAGCTCAAGGAAATCGTGGATCTTCACCCATACCCACGCCACCGCTATGGCGAAGGGGTGAAGGATCTTGTCAAACATGCGCGCTCCTTCAAGAAGTGCGGACGCTGAAAGCGTCCTTCGGTCGTCCGGCGGATGCCGGGAAATTCTGGGGGGTAGTGAACGAAGCGTATTCGTCGCTCATACCCATGGGGGCGGGTTGCACGATGTCGGTTGCGTTACCGGCCCAATCTTCTGGTGGTACCCATGGCTCTGGTTTCCAGCGTCCAACTTCGGGGACGTAGTCGACTCCGCCGTGGCTCCAAGGGTTGCATCGAAGGAGTCGCCAGGTGCCAAGGATGATGCCTTTGACAACTCCGTGGATTTCGATGGCTTGGAGCGCATATGCCGAGCAGGTGGGTGCATATCGGCATCGTGGTGCGATTCTGAGCGAAATATACCGCTGGTAGAAACGAATCGGGTAGGTGAAGATTCGCCTTACTAGTTCACGAGGCCGCGCACTCATCGAGCGTCCCACTTCTTCCAGGCGCGGTGAAGAGCCGAGTCTAAGTGTGTAGCGAGCTCGTCTGATGTACAGCCGAGGGCCTGGGAGCTTGCTCGAACGACGATGCGTGAACCGTCGGGCAGAGTGTCGAGCCGATCGCGCATGAGGTGCCGGAGCTGTCGTTTCACACGGTTGCGTCCCGTGGCCAGTTTGATTTCCTTTTTGGGTACGACGAAACCGACGAGGGAGTTCAACTGACCCTCGTCGGTTCGAGCGTGGACAATCAGGACTCGATCTCCGGCCCGTTTACCCTGTCGAAAGGTTGAGCGGAAATCGCCTGGATCGACCATCCGGTGTGCGCGAGGCAACACCAGTGCAGTCTCAGGCAGACAGCTTTGCGCGACCCTTGCGGCGACGCGATGCCAGAATGGCGCGGCCGGCGCGGGTGCTCATGCGCAGACGGAAACCGTGCGTCTTGGCACGACGGCGGTTATTGGGCTGGAAAGTCCGCTTGGTGGTCACAGCTGTTCTCCTTGGCGGCGAGCACCAGCACCGCTGGCACTCAACTTGTCGGTTGTATTGGTTCAGGTTCCACCGCACTCGTTGTGCGCAGGAACCTCTTGCGCGCCCTTTTGCGTGGGCACAGACAGATATCCAGGTTAGAAGTTCAGGTTTTATCAGTCAATGTGATAGCGCCGTCTGTGACGAAGTCCCCGTATCCACAACTGTGGAATACCTTGGGGATAACTTTTCCACAAATGAAAATCACATGAATTTCTTTTCGTTAGCGTGAACGTCGATTCTTTGGCGGAACTACGCGCTGACACTTTTGTAACTACAAATATGTGATTTAAAGATTCTTATCCACAACTTCATCCACAGGCTGTGAATTATTCACAAGACAAGTAGAGTAGCGACGTCACCACTGCTCAATGAGGGGCATAATTCGGTGATAGACCTCACGCAACTTCGCACTATTTAAAGGATCGATTGTGGAAACTCCATCGTTGAATGCTGCTTGGACACAAGCATTGGAGTTACTTGCTCAGACAGGTCTTGGTCCCGCAGGCATGGGATTTCTTCAATCCACACGTCCTTTGGGCAATATCGAAGGCACAATTCTTCTGTCCGTTCCCAATGACTTCACGAAGAACTGGATTGAACGCTCATCGTCAAGCGTGACGGATGCTCTGTCCCAGACCTTTGGAAAACGCACCAGGATCGCCATCACCGTTGACCCGGACATGGAACTGCCAGAAACCGCCGACGAAAAAGAGCATCAGGCGAAGAACGTAGAGGTGGCCTCGTCAACCGAAGATAATCAACCAACTACCAATGAGGTACCCAGCGCGGGGCACCACCAGACCGGCGATACACCCACCTATGCACAGAGCTTTTCGTACCCGTCGGCAGAAGAACGACTTCGACAGCTCGACGGCGTTGAAGCCATCAATGACTTCCCAGATTCTTCGTTTGAAGAGCACGATCCCAAGCGATTCTCATACGTTGCGCCTCAATCAACCGATCGCGCACTCGATACCTCGTCAACCAGGCTGAATCCAAAACACACATTCGATACCTTCGTTATTGGTCCGTCGAACCGCTTCGCTCACGCGGCAGCTGTCGCCGTTTCGGAATCTCCGGGAACTGACTTCAACCCGCTGTTTATCTACGGCGAATCCGGACTGGGCAAAACACACCTTCTGCAAGCAATCGGCCACTACACGCTGTCGCTCTACCCAAACCAGAAGGTCCGCTACGTATCATCCGAGGAATTCACCAACGAATTCATCAATGCAATTCGTGTCAACAACCCCAATAACTCGGCCGTTGAAGAATTCCACCGTCGATACCGTGAACTCGACCTGCTATTAATCGACGACATTCAGTTCCTTTCTAAGAAGGAGCAGACGATGGAAGGTTTCTTCCATACGTTTAATGCTCTCTATCAGGCCAATAAGCAGATCGTCATTACCTCGGACGTTCAGCCCAAGCACCTCGAAGGCATTGAGGAACGTTTGAGGTCACGCTTCGGATCGGGTCTGCTGGTTGATGTTCAGCCACCAGATCTGGAAACGCGTATTGCGATCTTGCAGAAGAAGACCGCAGACGAAAATCTGGATATTGACCCTGAAATCTTCACGTATATTGCTGAACGTATTTCGTCGAATATTCGTGAGCTCGAAGGTGCCATCCTTCGCGTAGTCGCGTATGCGAACCTCTACCACGAGAAGATTGACCTGGCGTTGGCAGAGATGACCTTGAAGGACTACATCTCTGACCCCGACGACACTGAAATTACTATTCCGCTGATCATGGGTCAGTGTGCAAAGTATTTCAACGTCACTATCGACCAGCTGTGTTCAACTGATCGCAGTCGCGCGATTGTCGAGGCACGTCAGATCGCTATGTATCTCTGTCGCGAGCTCACCGAATTGTCTTTGCCAAAGATCGGTCAATCATTCGACCGTGACCATTCGACGGTCATGCATGCAAATAAGAAGATCCTGGAACAAATGAAACAGCGTCGCGAGGTCTATAACGACGTCACTGAATTGACGAACCGTATTAAGAAGGTAGCGCGAGGCGGAAACTGACGACTCGACCTATCGCGGTCACCCTATTCGAAGTCTGTATCCCTTCAAGGATGTCGAAGGGCGGAGCTATACCTGCCTGCCGTCACTGCACATCACATATCAGAGCTTTCCTCGGTGTGAATGACACAGTGGAAAACGTGTCATTTGCTGATGATGGAGTGGGCTTACGTGTGAATGACAAAAACCAGTCATTTTTCATCCACAACTGCTCCTGTGTCATTCACACGATCGTACTCAGCTCTATCCACGATCAGTGTGGCTATATTCCAACGAAAAACATAGTTCTCCACTGTGTACACAACACTGATGATGAAGGTTCCTTTTAAAAAACGCGTAGCGAAAAAATCAACCGAACAGATGTGAGCGTGCCACCTTGTGGATTCACGTTGAACGAGTCAATTGGAATCTATTGCGTTGAACGCGGTGAATTATGGGTAATCAAACAACGATAAAAGTGTCAGACGATAGTTATTCACAACAAAATATTTTCTAGGTGAATAGTTGTAGTGCATACAGGTAGAATGGCGAGGCATGTGTCGTACGTACGTTGACCGAGTTTTTAATTGGAGGCCGGCATGAAGTTCACCGTCGCAAGAGACGTTCTTTCTGAGGCAGTGTCTTGGACTGCTCGCGCCCTGCCTGTTCGCCCAGCTAGCCCCATCCTTGCCGGTGTGCGTATTCATGCAGACAATGAGGAACTGACCCTTTCATCATTCGATTACGAAGTCTCCGCTAATTCGCGTATTCCGGCCAATGTGGAAGAAAAAGGCGAAGTTCTGGTTTCAGGTCGCCTGCTGGCAGACATTTCCAAATCGTTGCCGAATAAGCCAGTCACCATTGAACTTGATGGTCAGAAGGTGAATATGCGATGTGGTTCTTCGCACTTCACGCTTGCTGTCATGCCTTTGGATGAATATCCGTTGCTTCCACTTCAGCCACCGCTTGCGGGAACCGTTGACTCCGAGGTTCTGACACAGGCTATTTCCCAGGTTTCTATTGCCGCATCGCGCGATGACACTCTGCCGATTCTGACCGGTGTTCGAATGGAAATCGACGGCGAACACATGACCTTGCTTGCCACTGATCGTTACCGTTTGGCAATGCGTGAACTTGATTGGGAGCCTGCCGATACTTCGATCGAACAGGTTGCCCTCGTGAAGGCTCGCATTCTTCAGGATGTTTCGAAGTCAATGACGTCGGGTGCCAAGGTCGAAATTGGTCTGTCTAATGAAATGGTTGCGGGCGGGGCCTCATTGATTGGCTTCGCATCGTCGAACCGTCGGACCACGTCGACCATGATGGACGGCGATTACCCGCCGGTTCGCGGCCTGTTCCCTGAATCTACGCCGATCACCGCAGTGTGCGACCGCCACGAACTGCTTGAAGCTGTGAAGCGTATGTCGCTGGTTGCAGAGCGCAAGACCTCGGTTCGCCTGTCTTTCTCGGATGGTCAGCTGGTTCTCGAAGCCGGTCAGGGAGATAACGCTCAGGCATCCGAAGCAATTGAAGCTCACCTGAATGGTGAAGATATTGCGACCGCGTTCAATCCGCAGTTCCTGCTTGATGGCCTGGGCGTTCTCGACACGGATTTTGTTCGTTTCGGTTTCACTCACCCGACCAAGCCCGCCGTGATGACCGGCCAGTCGAAGGTGGATGAAGGCGAAGTGACGCAGTTCCGCTACCTGTTGATGCCGATTCGCTTCGGTGCCTGATCTTCATGCGCGTCTCGCACGTCGCGCTTGATGATTTTCGATCATGGTGCCACGTCGTCATTGAATTACCGGCTGGTCCCACGGTCTTTCTTGGCGCCAACGGTCAGGGGAAAACGAATCTCATTGAGGCTATCGCTTACCTGTCGACATTTTCTTCGCACAGGGTGTCTGCGGAGTCCTCGCTGGTTCGTATTCCGTTAGATGTCGAGGAGCGCCCGCCGGCTGGAGCGTTTGTCCGCGTGAAGACAGCCTTGGAAGACGATCGCTCCCAGGTTCTTGAGCTTGAGATCGTGCGTGGCAAGGCAAATCGGGCGCGAATTAATCGCACGAACGTGAAGCCGAAAGACATTCTGGGTCTCGTTCGTACGGTTGTCTTTGCACCCGAGGACTTGCAGATTGTTCGTGGAGATCCCAGCGTACGCAGGGCATTTCTTGATGATATTGCGGTTCAGATTCACCCCCTGTATTCGCAGACGAAGTCTGATTTTGACAGAGTGGCGCGCCAGCGGGCTGCGTTGATGAAGCAGGCGCAGGTGGCATTGCGACGGGGTCGCATCCCAGATATTTCAACGCTGTCTGTGTGGGATGAGCGGTTCGCTGAATTGTCCAGCCAGGTCACGGCAATGCGAGCATCTCTTGTTCGTCGATTGTCTGATCCCGTGGCAACGGCATATGACGATGTTGCCGATTCTCCTCGCCACTTGGTTTTGGCGATGGATGCGTCAATCGACCGAAAAATCGGGACGAATCCGGACGATCCGACAAGCGCCGACTTGGAGAATGTTGAGGCGCAGACTCAGCGTCTGTTGGCCGCCTTAGAACGTATTCAGGATCAAGAGATGGAGCGGGGAGTGAACCTTGTGGGTGCTCACCGTGATGATCTGTCATTGTGTCTTGGACATATGCCTGTGAAGGGCTTTGCGTCCCACGGCGAATCCTGGTCGGTGGGGTTGGCTCTGCGTCTTGGAGCTTTTGATCTTCTGGCTGATGACGGTGAAACCCCGATTCTGATCCTCGACGATGTGTTCGCCGAACTTGATACGAAACGGCGAGCTGGACTCACCACGCGTATGGATAAAGCGGATCAGGTGCTAATCACCGCTGCTGTTGAGGGCGATATTCCTCCCGAATTGGATGCACACGTTGTGAAAGTGGCGTGGTCGGTCGACAACGGCTCGGAAGTCCAAGAATGAACGAGCCCGAAGAAGACTTCCTGGCAGCGGCCTTGGCGCGTGCTCAGATGGATGCGCGCGCACGAGGTTTCACGCGTTCACCCGTGCCCACGTTCGTCATGCAAGGAGTGAAAGGTCCGACTCCGGGGGCACTTGTTGGCGCGAATGAAGATTGCGCGGTGGATATGTCTCGTGGTCAGGCAGATCTATCAGCCGAATCTGATTTCAGCGACAAGATGGCTGAAGCCGGCGACTTGAGTGGCATTGTTCAGGCTCAGCGCCATCGCCCAGAGGTGTGGGTAAAGACACCGGGCATGGCGGCCATGCATCGCTCGTATCATCGGTCTGGGCGTATTGATTCGATCCTGAGTTCGTTTGTGAAGGATAACAGCTGGTCGAATCAGATCCAGATTGCGTCGGTGTCGAATCGCTGGCCCGAGATTGTTGGTCCGAATATTGCCGAGCACACGCACATTGAAAGCTTCGAAGGCAAGAAGATTGTTGTGCGCTGTACGTCAACGGCGTGGGCGAAACAGCTGCAGTTATTGCTCCCCAGAATTCTGCGTCGCATCAGCGAGGTTGTCGGTAGTGGCGTGGTGGAACAGGTTGTGGTTTTGGGGCCGGTGGCGCCTTCGTGGAAGAAAGGTCCGCTGTCGGTACGAGGCCGGGGTCCGCGCGATACATACGGCTGATTGGGGCCGGATCAGGTGACGATGATGCGACCGGAAAATACACGTGTTTTTTATGGTGTGCGCGTCGATGGTTGTCTGTTTCTTATCACGGTGAGGGTGTGACTGGTCACATACCTATATTCGCAGGTCAGAAGATATTTCATTGCCTTTGTCACGGCGTGAGTTTCCCCGGTTTTATGGTCATTTTTGGTAGAATTAATGCGTTAAATCGTTGGGTTTTTCAGGCCCAGCTTGTATGAGGGGAGCCGCGTGGCTGACAACGAAAAGACGACAGGCGGGGCTGAAGGCTACGGTGCTTCAGACATCACCGTTCTGGAGGGGCTTGAGGCGGTTCGTAAGCGTCCAGGTATGTATATCGGTTCAACCGGTGAGCGCGGTCTGCACCACCTGGTCTACGAGGTCGTCGATAATTCTGTTGACGAAGCTCTAGCTGGATATGCGGATCACATCGAAGTAACAATTCTTGCCGATGGTGGTCTTCGCGTCGAAGATAACGGTCGAGGTATTCCCGTTGATATTCACCCGACCGAAGGTAAGCCCACGGTTGAGGTTGTCATGACCATCCTGCACGCCGGTGGCAAATTCGGCGGTGGCGGATACGCGGTGTCCGGTGGTCTTCACGGCGTCGGTATTTCGGTTGTGAACGCGCTGTCGACCCGCGTCGACACGATTGTCCGTCGTCAGGGGTATGCATGGCGGATGTCCTTTGCCAACGGCGGTACGCCGATCACGAAGCTTGAACGTGGCGAAGAAACCACCGAGACGGGCACAACACAGACGTTCTACCCGGATCCAAATATCTTTGAAACCACCGAGTTCTCCTTCGAGACCCTGCGTCAGCGCTTCCAGCAGATGGCCTTCTTGAACAAGGGTCTGCGTATTTCGCTGACCGATGAGCGCCCCACCGCTGTTGATGAGGGCGACGAGATCACCGGCGATGAAATGGGTCCCGCAGACGATCCGGTTCCCGGTCACCGTCAGGTCACCTACATGTACGAACACGGTCTACGTGACTACGTCGAATACCTGGATTCGGCGAAGAAGATCGAAACGATCAACAATGACATCATCGACTTCGAATCGGAAAACGATGAAGGCACGATGAGTGTCGAGATTGCGATGCAGTGGACCACAGCCTACTCGTCCAGCGTCCACACTTTCGCGAATACGATTAACACGACCGAAGGCGGTATGCACGAAGAAGGCTTCCGCACGGCGCTGACGACCATTGTGAACCGCTACGGTCGCGATAAGGGAATCATCAAAGAGAAGGATGACAATCTGACCGGCGATGACGTCCGCGAAGGACTGACAGCCGTCATTTCGATCAAGCTGACCGAACCGCAGTTCGAAGGCCAGACGAAGACGAAGCTCGGCAACACCGAGGCACGTACCTTCGTTCAGCAGCAGGTATATTCCCAGCTCACCGACTGGTTCGATGCTCACCCCGCAGACGCGAAGGCGATCATTAACAAGGGTCAGCAGGCGCAGCAGGCACGCGTCGCAGCCCGCAAGGCTCGCGAAGCTACCCGCCGTAAGGGTGTCCTTGAATCAGCGTCCATGCCGGGCAAGCTTCGTGACTGCTCCTCGCGCAAGGCTGAAGAGTGCGAAATCTTCATCGTCGAGGGCGACTCCGCAGGTGGTTCCGCCGTTGGTGGTCGCGACCCCGAACACCAGGCGATCCTGCCGATCCGAGGCAAGATCTTGAACGTTGAAAAGGCTCGCCTCGATCGCGCGCTGTCCTCTGACACGATCCGCTCACTCATCACAGCGTTCGGTACCGGTATCGGTGAAGACTTTGATCTTGAAAAGCTCCGCTACGGCAAGATCGTTATCATGGCCGACGCCGACGTCGACGGTCAGCACATCGCAACCCTGCTTCTCACTCTGCTGTTCCGCTACATGCGACCGCTGATCGAACAGGGCCACACCTATATCGCAATGCCTCCGCTCTACCGCATCAAGTGGACGAACGCCGAGCACGAATTCGCTTACTCAGATAAGGAACGTGACAAGCTCCTCGCAGCGGGTCAGGCAGCTAATCACCGCCTGCCCAAGGAAGGTGGTATCCAGCGTTACAAGGGTCTGGGCGAAATGAACGACCACGAGCTCTGGGAAACCACCATGGACCCGGCTCACCGTATCCTCAAGAAGGTCACCCTCGATGAGGCCGCCGACGCCGATGAGATCTTCACGATCCTCATGGGCGACGACGTCGATCTTCGTCGTTCCTTCATCCAGCGCAACGCCTCTGACGTGCGCTTCCTCGATATCTGATCTAACAGTCACGCACCGGCCGCAGGCCGGCCTCGTCAATAAAACTTAAGGAAAAACGTGAGCGACGAGCTAAACAACACAACCGACGCGGCTGTTGACTACGACCGTGTCCTGCCGGTTGACCTGCAGGTAGAAATGCAGCGCTCCTACCTCGACTACGCGATGAGCGTTATCGTCGGTCGAGCCCTCCCCGACGTGCGTGACGGCCTCAAGCCTGTTCACCGTCGCGTGCTCTACGCGATGTACGACGGCGGATACCGACCCACTTCCTCCTTCTCCAAGTCGTCCCGCGTCGTCGGCGACGTCATGGGTAACTACCACCCGCACGGCGATGCCGCGATCTACGATGCGCTGGCACGTCTGGTGCAGTGGTGGTCGTTGCGCTATCCGCTGGTTGCCGGTCAGGGTAACTTCGGTACGCCGGGTAACCTTGGCCCCGCAGCACCCCGTTACACCGAATGTAAGATGGCGCCTTTGGCGATGGAAATGGTCTGCGATATCGATGAAGAATCCGTCGATTTTCAGGACAACTACGATGGCAAGAACCAAGAGCCGACCATTCTGCCGTCCCGCTTCCCGAATTTGTTGGTCAACGGCTCCGAAGGTATCGCGGTCGGTATGGCGACCCGCATCCCGCCGCACAACCTGCGAGAAGTTGCCGACGGTATCCAGTGGGCGCTCGAGAACACTGAAGCATCCCGCGAGGAACTGCTTGAGGCTCTGATTCAGCGCATCCCCGGCCCGGACTTCCCGACCGGTGCCACGATCCTCGGACGCAAGGGCATCGAAGACGCTTACCGAACTGGTCGCGGTTCCATCACCCAGCGTGCAGTCGTCAACGTTGAGGAAATTCAGGGACGTCAGTGCCTGGTTGTCACCGAGCTTCCCTACCAGGTGAACCCCGACAATCTTGCCGACAAGATCGCTCAGCTGGTTCGTGACGGCCAGATCCAGGGTATTGCGGATATCCGTGACGAAACCTCGGGTCGTACCGGCCAGCGCCTCGTCATCGTCTTGAAGCGTGACGCGGTCGCCAAGGTTGTTCTCAACAACCTGTACAAGCGCACTCCGTTGCAGGAAAATTTCAGCGCCAACATGCTGGCGATCGTCGACGGTGTTCCGCGTACGCTCAGCTTGGACGGCTTCGTTCGTCACTGGATCACGCACCAGATTTCCGTCATCGTGCGTCGCACCCAGTTCCGTCTGCGCAAGGCTCAGGAACGCCTCCATATCTTGGAGGGCTACCTCAAGGCACTCGACGCTCTCGACGAGGTCATCGCGCTCATCCGTCGTTCGCCGACTGTCGACGAAGCACGTAAGGGCCTCATGGACTTGCTCGGTGTGGACGAGGTTCAGGCAGACGCGATCCTCGCCCTGCAGCTGCGTCGTCTGGCTGCTCTGGAACGTCAGAAGATTATGGACGAGCATGCCGAACTGACCGCGCGCGTCACCGATCTGCAGGACATCCTCGATACGCCGGCGCGTCAGCGTTCCATCATCTCGAGTGAACTGCAGAAAATTGTCGACAAGTACGGCGATGATCGTCGCACGCGCATCGTAGCCTTCGACGGAGAAATGTCGATGGAAGACCTCATTCCCGAAGAAGACGTGGTCGTCACCATCACCCGCGAAGGTTTTGCTAAGCGTACGCGCACCGACAACTACCGTTCGCAAAAGCGCGGTGGCAAGGGTGTTCGTGGCACGCAATTGCGCGGAGATGATGTTGTTGAGCACTTCTTCGTCACGACCACGCACCACTGGCTGCTGTTCTTTACGAACCTCGGCCGCGTGTACCGTGCGAAGGCATACGAGATCCCCGAAGGCGGTCGCGATGCCAAGGGCCAGCACGTTGCAAACCTGCTGGCATTCCAGCCGGAGGAACACATCGCGCAGGTCCTCGCCATCCGCGACTACGAGGTCGCCGACTACCTTGTCTTGGCAACCAAGTCCGGTTTGGTGAAGAAGACTCCGCTGAAGCTCTACGAGTCCTCACGTACCGGTGGCATCATCGGCATCAACTTGCGTGAAGATGAGGCCGGTAACCCGGATGAGCTCGTGTCCGCACAGGTCATTAACGCTGATCAGGACCTGATCCTGGTCTCGCGTGATGGCCAGGCAGTCCGCTTCGCCGCCACCGACGAGCAGCTCCGCCCGATGGGTCGCTCCACGGCGGGCGTTCGTGGCATGAGATTCCGCGGTGACGACGAACTGCTGTCCATGGAGGTTCCACGCGAGGGCGCTGATCTGCTGATCGTCACTGACTCCGGTTATGCGAAGCGCACTCCGGTTGAGGAATACCCAACGAAGTCCCGTGGCACGTTGGGTGTCCGCGTTGGCAAGCTCGTTGATGAACGCGGTGGCCTTGTTGGTGCACTTGTGGTCAATCCGGATGAAGACGTCATGGTCATCACCGAATCCGGCAAGCTGGTCCAAGTGAACGCCTCGGACGTTCGCCCAACGGCACGCAACACGATGGGCGTCATTTTCGCTCGCCCGGACGAGGACGACCGCATCATCGCGATCACTCCGAACCCGGAGCGCGATATTGATGATGAAGATGGCGAATCTGAATCTCAGGACTCCGATAGCTTGGGTGATGAAACGCCGACAAACTCTTCGAATGCTGACGAAAGCGCTGATAACACTGTAGCGTCAGAGCAAGAGTCCACCCAGGAAGGTAATGACGAATGAGCGACGCGCACGGCATGTATTCCATCAATGACACGCCTCGTCGAGTTGATATCGCTATCGCGCGAGTCGATGCGTGGACGGTAATGAAGGTGAGCTTCCTTCTTTCCGTCGCATTCGGCATTGCCATGGTGATTGCAACCGCTGTCTTGTGGTTCATGGTTGACGGTATGCATGTCTTTTCCACCATCGAAGACTTCATGAAGACCATCGGTGGTGAAAAGTTCATCCCGTTCCTTGACTATCTGCGTCTTCCCAAGGTTCTGTCCTACGCCACCATTGCCGGTGTCGCGAATGTTGTTCTGTTGACCGCCATCTCAACCCTTGGCGCCATGCTGTACAACCTCATCGCGTCCCTGGTGGGTGGCGTGAAGATCTCCTTGATGGACGAATAATCGTGTGGTGCGCTACATCACGCCATTCAATTTGAAGTTGGACGGTGGGTGTGCGTAACATAATCGAGTGCTCTTCGGGGTACAAGGTTGGGCCTATAGCTCAGTAGGTTAGAGCGCAGTCCTGATAAGACTGAGGTCGATGGTTCGAGCCCATCTAGGCCCACGTTCCGCAATCGCAAGAAAGGCGGAGATCCAATGAAGAAATGGATCACAGCACTCAGTGCGGTGGCTACGGCTGTTGCAGCGGGTATTGTTGTGCGACAGATTCTCGAAGATCTCTCCGACAATGTAGAGTTGTGGAAATCCGTGACGGACAATCCTTTCCAGGATTGATGTCATTGGGGCTATGGCGCAATTGGTAGCGCACCTGCTTTGCAAGCAGGGGGTTACGGGTTCGAGTCCCGTTAGCTCCACACATACCCCGGTACATTTCGGTGCCGGGGTTTTTCGTTTGTTGCCGCTGATTTGGGCGCGCACGGGCGTGGCACATACATGTTTGACTAAGCGGACTGGTCAGAGTTTCCGCGCAGTTCAATGGTCGTACTTGTGGCCGACAGAGCCTGAATCAGCAGGTAAAGGAACACTGCGACAGCAAGAAAGAACGCGCCGATAATGACATAGCCATGAGCGCAGATACGGTAGGTGTCAGCTGCGGCGACCTCGGTTGAAAATGTTGTTGCAATCAGGATGACGACCCAGCCTGAGAAGAACGCGACAATCCACCGTAACACCAGAGACATCGGTGTCTCCTTTCATCCGGGATAGTCCCAGTATGGCCGTGACATGGTTCACTGTCTAGCGTGTGTGGACGCTGTGGCGGCTCAATAAAAGACCTCCCAAGATTAGCGCGGTACCTGATCCCATCAGCGCTCCACCAATGATGTCTGTTGTCCAGTGCGCGGCCAGGTAAATGCGTGTTGTGGCCACAAGCGCCACTAATGAGATCGCGAGCGCCCAGATCAGGCAGGCGCGGCCTCGTCGATTCCATGAAAGGCGGGAGTCTGCGATACCGACATTGATCAGGGATAGTCCCCATGCATGTAACGAAAGCAGAGCAGCACTGATAGCGAGGGCGGAGGCAGCGGTGGTGTGACCGGATGGGAAAGAATGGGAAAGTTCGACGACGAGGCGCTCTGGGATCGGTGGGCGGACTCGTTCGATACCGAGCTTGACCAGCGACGTTGCAACCGCTGACACCGCCATCACTAGAGGAATAAACAGCCCGAAGCGCCACGACTTTGAGACTGCCCAGATCAATAGTCCGATGACGACCGCTTCGATCACGGAAACGGTCGGGGAGAAAAGGTGGGGCACCGCTTTCATGAACGCGGTCAACGCATCGATGCGGATCGTGAGCACCCAGTTCAGAACCGCCTGATCAAAGTTCGCAACAGATTTCAGGTGAATGAACAGGCCCAGGATGATTGCGCCGAGAATCGCCCAGTTGCCGACAATAATCCGCGTCCAGCCGATCAAGCCAACTGAGTGGACAAGGTCGCGGAGCTCGGGGTGGATGTAGTCGGTGTCGATATGGTCGGTGTGGGTGTGGTGAGAATTCACATCATCATCCCGTCGACATAGACCCACCGGCCACCGCGCTTGGTGAAGGTGGAGCGTTCGTGCAGGCGGTTATGGCCTCGTGCGTGGGTGAAGTCGGCGATGAACTCGACGATGCCGTCCTGGTCGTTTTCGGTGCCCGTGACGGTGTCGACGATGGTGAGCCTGTTCCATGTTATTTGCGGGTCAATGTATGGGGGAGCGGGGCGTGTGCGCGGATGCCACGAGCGGAAAAGATGGTTTTCGTTGCCCAGCACGAAGGCGGAGTAGCGCGAACGCATGAGGGCTTCGGCGGTGGGTGCAGGCTCGCCGTCAAGGATCGGGGAGCAACACGCGCGAAATGCGATGCCAGAACCGCATGTGCACGGGTCAGTGGGTGCGAGGCCCTGCGCGGATGCTACGCCTTTACGTGGCACGTCAGAAAACGTCATACGAATCAGCCTACCCGGGCAGATTTTATGAGGAGCGAACAGGACAGTGGTGTGCCCGTCGCTGTTTTCACCACTATACGAGGGCGACCACACTGGTCTCACCCCACGCCAGCAAGAGGGCGGTAGCGGAGGCCCTCTGTTGACGGTAAGCGAAGAATCAGTGCGCCAGCATCACGCCGATGAAGCCAGTCAGAGCAACAATGACAGTCGTCGAGGTAGCAAGAATGAACGGCTTCGGGCCAACGGACGCAAAATCACGCAGCTTCACGGACGTGCCCAGTGCGAACATCGCCGAGGCGAGTAGCGCCGTCTGAATAATCTTCAGAACCGCAAGCCACGACGCGGGCACAATCCCGGTCCACCGCACGAAGACCATGACGATGAATCCGAAGACAAACAGTGGCATCAGAGGCGGAAGTTTGCCACCCTCGGAACCCATACCGGGGATCTGAGCTCCCGACGCCATCTTCTGACGCCTCCGGATGCTGATCGTCGCCATAACGGGAGCGAGCATCAGCACGCGAGCAAGCTTCACAACAACCGCACCAGACAGTGCCTCGCCACCTCCCAACGCACCGCCAATCGCGACAACCTGGGCAACCTCGTGTGTGGCTGCGCCACCCCACAAGCCAGTGGTTAGCGGATCCAAACCGAACAGCGTGCCGAGAATCGGGATCAACGGAATCAGCAGCGTGCCAAAAATGACGACCTGCGCAATAGCGGTGACAACCTCTTCGCGATCCTGAGCTTCAATAACGCCATCAACCGCGGCAACAGCGGCCGCACCGCAGATCGAGAAACCGCACGCGATCAGCAGTGTCTGCGTGATCGATAGGTGCAGAGCTCGCCCCACAAGAAGCGTCGACACAATACCCAAGACGATAACCGCAACAACAACACCGATCATCCCAGCGCCCAGTGCCACGATATCGGCTACCACCAGCTGTAGGCCCAATAGCACAACGCCAGCACGCAACAGACGCTTGGAAGTGAAAACCAGACCGGGATCCAGGACCGCGGGTAGCTGTGCGATATTCCGCAGAAAAACACCCAGAATGATCGCCACCAGCATTACCGACAGCGCCGGCACAAAATGGTTGATGAGCAATGCCAGTCCGACCGCAACGAAAGACAGTGCGATGCCGGGCAACATACGCATCAACGAGGCGGACCGGCCAGACTGAGTCGCCGTGGCTGGCGCAGGGGTCGGAGCAGATGATGATGAAACTGAAGCTGGGCTCATACAGATAACTGTATGAGCCCAGCCGAGCAGATTAGGAGATGAATGCCCGTTTTTACCTTGATGTGCGCTGTTGCACGCGCTCACACATCACGGATAGATGATCAGTCGCTCTTCGATGCCAACCAACGCTCGGCATCAAGGGCCGCGCGGCAACCGGAACCGGCAGCCGTAATCGCCTGACGGTAGGTGTGATCGACGGCGTCGCCACAGGCGAAGACACCTGTTGCAGAGGTGCGCGTTGATGGTTCGTCGACCACGATGTAGCCGGCGTCGTCCAGTGCGACGTCCGTAGCGAGGAACGACGTGCGTGGCAGGTGACCAATCGCCACGAACACACCATTGACATCAAGGTCGGACAGCGTGCCATCAACGGTGCTCTTCAAACGCAGGCCCGTGACCTCGTCGGTACCCAGGACCTCGTCGACGGTCGAATTCCACACGAACTCAATCTTCGGGTTTGACTTCGCACGGTCAGCCATCGCCTTCGAAGCGCGAAGCTCATCGCGACGGTGCACGACGTACACCTTGGAGGCGAAGTTCGTCAGGAACGTTGCTTCTTCCATTGCCGAGTCGCCACCGCCGATAACGGCCAGCACACGATCCTTGAAGAAGAAGCCGTCGCAGGTTGCGCAGTAGGAAACACCGCGACCCGACAGCGAATCCTCGCCCGGAACATTCATGTGACGGTACTCAGACCCGGTCGCCAGAATAACAGCCTTCGCGTACAACAGTTCGTCGTCGACGGCCACAACCTTCACATCACCCGACAGGTTCACCGCGGTGACATCCTCGTAGCGAACGTCCGCGCCGAACTTTTCTGCTTGCTCACGCATGTTATCCATGAGCTCGGGCCCCTGAATACCTTCGGGGAAACCGGGGAAGTTCTCAACCTCAGTCGTCGTCATCAGAGCGCCACCGGCAGCGAGAGCTCCAGCGATCACGATTGGCTTCAGGCCGGCGCGAGCCGTGTAAATCGCAGCCGTGTAACCGGCAGGACCAGAACCAACGACGATGACATCGTGAATGGTCGCATCTGCGGGAACCTCACCAGACGGGCGGGTTGACGGTGTGGTCGAAACGGTCTCGACCTCGGCATCAACCGTGTTCACGGCCAGCAGGTCAGACGTCACTGTAAATTCCATCATTACCTTTCGAAAAGATCGCCAAAAGTGTCAGGCTTCAGGCACCTATTGACCCTCATCAGCCAATAGTGTGCTTTGCGGAAATCGCTACTGAACGCTGAGTTCGCTCACCCATGCCCAGTTGTCACCGTCGACCGAAGTCGGCATGGTCGCGAAGGACAGAGCAATCTGCGACGTGGTGACGGGTTCAGGAAGGGTGATCTCCGTTGTAGGACTCAACGCCCCGCGAGCCAATTCTGTTCCTCTCCGAGGAGCATCGGCATCCGTGACGTTGCGCACGACCAGTTCACCACCGGACGTGGACGGATCCATGTTCAGCGTGATCTGAGAAACCGTTGCTTCTGCAGAGAGCTTGATAATGATGGTGACAGTGTTGTCGTCAGTGAAAGAATTCGTGTCGTAGTAGCGAGAGTGCCACGTGGTTGCTGGGTCGCCGTCAATCATGTTGACCGCAGTATCCGGGTGATCGCCGTCATCGTTTGACCAAGACAGAACGGATACGGAAGAAACAAGCGGAGAAGTCGTTCCCTGCATTGCCGATTGGTCGTCGGATTGGATGTGGTTTGCCGATTGTGCGTCTGCGAGCGACTGCGCCAAGTCAGGCGAGCCAACGGGTTTCAGCAGACCCACCGTGCCGAAGATCGCAGCGAGAATAGTCAAAACAGCCGCGAAAACAAGAGTCGGCTTCGTCGGATCAATCAGCCCTCGCTCACGCTGAGGCTGGTCCTCTTCACCCGCGGAGGCCACAAGAGCCAGATGGTCTGTGGGACGCTCAACAATCGGGCCGGGGAAGGAAGTCGTCACATCGGCCTCGGGTGCCAGTGGCATGTCAACGGGTGCCACCAGCGGGGGAATGCCCGTGGAGTGCTTCGATGTGACAGTCTTGTCAGCCTTTTCGGCTTCGTTGTTTTCCTCATTGACGAGGCTGCCTTCAACGTCGTTCCCCCGATCTTCTTCAGGGGCGGAAGGCATGGATGAATTATCTTCATCGGATTCGTCCTGAGCGCCTTGGTCGAGGTCGCCGTCTTCGCCAGACTCAACAACGTCATCTGTCGCTTCAGGTGTTTTCGAAGCGGACAACTTTGCTTTGATCGTGGCGATCAGGCCAGCAAAACCCGTGAGCGCCACGCCGCTTTCAGTATCAGATTCTTCATTTTCTGATTCGTCAGAACTATCGTCGCTCGACTCACGGTCTTCTACGTCAGTGTCGTCTTCAGCGTCCTTATCCTGTTCGGATTCAGCATCGTCGGCGCCATCAGAGACATCATCGATTTCTTCGACGCGCTCCTCATCCTGATCAATGCTTTCCGGTTGCTCGCCTAGGAGAGGTTCTTCAGGCTCATCGATAACGACCACATCATCAAACTCGGGTGAATCCGCATCGTCATCGTGGCTTTCATCAAGCTGGGTGTCTGAAGAGTCGACCACGGCCTCGTCCCCATCTTCCACTTCAGAATCATCAGACTCAGGGTCTGCCAGAATCTCGTCGAACGAGGGGAGAGCGGCGGCCAGCGCAATAGCAATCTCACGTTCGGCTTCGCTCAACTCAGGGTTGGGCGACGCAAGAGTGGGTGAGTTTTCAGACGACGTACCGTCCGACAATTCATCGTGATCGGGCTTGCCGTCCGTGCTCATGGGGATCCTCCGTTGAAAAAGTACGAAACTCAATCCATTATCGTTGAAGAAGTCGATTTCGGCTGTATTGGCGTGGCAAGGATGCGCCGCAAAACCAGTGGAACTCGCAACCTTTGAAGTAGCGGAGTGATTGTGCGCGCGCTTGTCGACGGCGAAATCAGCTTCAGAACAACCATGTACACAATCGACGCGACCAGTGAAACCATGATCAGCTTCAACGAAGCGCCACCAAAACGAAGCAGGGTCGATGAAGTCTGGGTCTGCGCTCCCACCAGCTTTAATGCGCCGAATGAAGACAGCGCCGCCAGCACGGCAGAAACCACAAACGCGCTGTAGGAACGCAAAAGCAAGGCACGATCCACGTAGGAATTACGACGCGACACCCACGCCACCGCAATCACGCCCTGGACAATGCGACACGACGTTTCACCAAGAGCAGCGGCAACAACCCACCACTTGGCACCCGTCATCGCATACATTCCCCACCCGACGATGACCTGAAGAATGGTCGGACCAATACCCATCAAGAACACTGGTTTAACGTCTTCATAAGCGAAGAAAACACGTTGACTCATCAAGACCATGCCCGTTGAGGCCACACCCGGCATTAAAGCAACAAGGACCCAGGCATACGCGGTGATCACTTCCTGGTTCGTCTTTGAGTACAGAACCATCTGCATCATTGGCACCGAACCAGCCATCAGGATCGCAGCCGCCAGCAGAGTCAGGGACGTAATCGTTTGGACGCCCAGGTGGTAGCTCGCTGCCACGGAACGATCATCATCATCGGCGACCGCCCGCGCCATTTGAGTGAAGATCGCTGTTGTCAGCGACACCGTGATCAGCGACTGCGGAACCATGAAAATCATGAAAGCGGTTGCGTAGGCGTTAATACCGACGAGCACACCGTCATGCGTCTTCGCGTACGCATCGGCCAAAGCGGCCAAGTTATTCGTCGACAGGACACCAATCTGGCTGACCCCCAGCGTCGCAAACGTCCATCCGGCCACCTTCGACGTGGAGCCAAATGACGTGCCTCGGAAATGGAAGTCAGGCTTGAAATGAACGCCCGATCGTTTCATCGGGATGAACAAGACAAGCGCCTGAGCAATCACGCCCAGCGTCGCCGACCCACCCAGTAGCCAGAATTGTGTCGCGGAAAGATCCTCGACATTGATGCGCCCTTCGGTGCCACCCCACAAAAAGAGGAATGCACCCAAACCGGCGATACCAACAACGTTATTCACCACCGGCGCCCACATGTAGGGGCCGAATACGCCACGCGCATTCAGTAGCTCACCCAGCAGGTTGTACAGGCCGTAGAAGAACAGCTGCGGTAAACAGAGCAAAGCGAAAAGAATCGCCAACGTGCGAGTTTGAGCATCGTAGCCGGCCGCCGTGATCACGACCAACAGCGGAGCGGCAATCATCGCCACGATCGTCACGATAAACAGAAGCGTCCCAGCAAGAGTGAGCAGACGATTCACATAGGTTTGACCATCATGCTTCCGCTTCAGTGCTCCAACGATCTGTGGAACAAGAACCGCATCAAAAACGCCGGACGCCAAAAGATTAAAGACTGTATTCGGCAAAGTATTCGCCGTTTGGAAGGCTGCAGATACGCCACCGCCGGCTGCTCCAATCGCAGCAAGAAGCATTGCCGAACGAACAAACCCAAGGATTCGCGACACCATCGTGCCCGACGCCATGATCGCGCTGGCCCTCAGGATGGATCGGCTCCGAGGCTCCTGAGGCGGTTCAACCGAAGAGTTCGACTCGGTCATTTGTTCTCCTCTTCTTCGCGCCCAGCACGGCGCTTGCGTACCGACCTGACTAGGCCGATCACAAACAGAAGACCAAAAGCAATCGCAACCGTAATAGTAAAAGCATCTTCCCAGCCGGCACGCATACGAACAAGAACATTATCCGAAATGGTAAGAAGCGTGCCGTCGGCAGTATTGATTTGGTAGGTGACTTCAATATCGCCCGAACCGATGGCACTCACGGGAACGTTGACCGCGGTGACCGTTCGCGCAGGAATGGTTGTGATCGCGGACTGGCGGACCTTCAGCCTGGGATCGGATGGGTTGATCGTGACCGTCACATTCACGTCCCACGCCAAATCATTACGAACACGGATCGGAAAATCCGCGGACTTGTTAATCAGATTCACCGTGTCTGAAGGCACCAGTGACACCAGAGAGCGGAGGTGCGACACCTTCGCGCTGAACTGGGATGCGCGCGTCACCTGCTCATCGGCGCTGATCGACGCACTCACCGTCGGCAAAATATCGTCGTGGAGAGTCGCGTTGACCGCCTTCGGGTCAGACGTTGAATCCGCAAAAGACTTCAGTTGTGCCAGTGCATCGCCAAGCGTTGTTAACGCTGCGCTTGTTTCAGCCGACAGCTGACCGGGTCCAACAACGAAACGCTCAACGTCAGTCACCTGCGACGACGCGATCTGGCTAAACGACGTGGGCTCAACCCACCGCTGTTGGAGCAAAGAATTCAGACGCTGAACAAGCGAAGCAGACGGGGTCAATGTGCGCGACGCCGTCACCTCAACCGTTCGAGACACACTGGGACGCTCACGCGTAATAATCGCAGACACGCCCGCAAGTGCCTGGTCAACATCAAGAGCGTCCGAGCTGGTCGACACTTCCCACCCCAGCAGATCGTTCAACGTCTTATTCGTTGAAAGAACAGTCGCCGTCGAATCCGTCGCCCCCTGCGTGGACGTTTCACCCGTCGAATAATTCACTTCAACGGGAGCAAGGGACGTAAACGACACCTCGGGGTCCGGATCCAACGCACCGCCCGGAGCGATCGTCACCTTATCGGAAGCCAAGGCCAGCCCGGTCGTACTGAACGTTTCAGCTTTCGGCCACTCCACATTCTTCACAATCGTTGCATTCGCGTGGGTTTTTGACGCCTTCTGCGCAGCACTCTCGTTCGAGGACTGAGAATGTGAACCGTTTGGCTTACTGTGCGACGCCGAGTCACCCCGGGTTTGGGTAGCCCCCGACTGGTCAGAGCTCTGCGATGTCGCGCTCTGCGGGTTGGATTCGGCTAAGTCGGTAGACGCGGCCTCGTACCCCTTAATCGCGACGCCGGTTGCGCTCCACCCAGCTGCTTCCACCGACGTCGGGAAGGATTTGATCGACGCGGACATCAGCGCAGACAGCTGATCGTTTGCCGCCAACGCAACCACTCCGGGATCGGCATCCCCCGTGGGAAGCGCGATGATTTCACGTTCAGCCACCAATAGCTTCGATGCGAACAATCCGTCAGCATCCGCCTTCGACGTCGACGTGTCACGAGTTGGACGAGGAATCACCGTCGAATCAAGAGCCAGCGTCGTACCCGGAATCTGAGCAATCTCAGTTATCGCCGAACGCTCTTTCACGGTATTGCTTGAATTCGACGCGGTCCACGGAACAACAGCGTTCACCCGTGTGGGCTGGACTTCCTGGCCGGAATCCCAAATAAAAATCGTACGATCCGCGCCACTGCGATCCCCCGACAGCACGTCGACGCCGAGGGCTCGCGGACCCCACTCATAGGACGAATACAGGTCGAGGCGATCAACTGGAATATGAACCTCGAAGGGGATGGTCTGCCCGCCGGGAATGTCCGTGCTGGTTTCTTCGTAGCTGATCAGACGCCCAGGACGCGTCGACGCATCCAAAGAATCAGCGAGTTCACGAATACTATCGGCCGGACCAAATGCCATCGAGACCATCAGCAAAGGGGCGGAAAGCGCTTCATCACCGGTGTTCGTGATTGTGCCCGAAACAACCAGCTCGCTTTCGTTCGTCAGAATCTTCGGGCTGAGCTGGTCGATCGACACGGTCAAGCCGTTCGATGATTGCGATTTGGCAAACAGGTCCGGGACAGTTGCCTGCGTTCCACCTGCCGTTTCATCGCCGAACGAGGCCGGTGCGACCACACTGCTTTCAACCATGGCAAGGCCGGCAAGGGTGGCGGTTGCTAGGGCGACGCTTCGGATACTCGTGGCGAAGAGCCGACGGGCGAAAAGTCCGTGCCTCATCTATTGCCCCTGATAGAGAAGATCAAGGGCCAGAGAAACGATGCGACGCTCATTCGGGTAAGCGAGCTGGTGAGGAAGATCTTTCAAACGAACCCATGCGGCAGCTTCCGCTTCGTGATCAGGGTCATTTTCAACCGTGATTTCGCCCGAAACGTACTGCATCAGGTAGTGGTGAACGACCTTATGAACCCGGCGTTCATTGCCTGAGAACCAGTAGTCGATGCTGGTCAGGTGAGTCAGAATCTGGCCGTGGATACCGGTCTCTTCCGCTACTTCACGAAGAGCTGCCTGCTCGGCCGTTTCCCCGGGTTCAATGTGCCCCTTCGGAAGACACCATTCGATGCGACCTGAACGATTCCTTCTGGCAATCAACGCGGCGTAGGGAATTCCATCCACAACGTCAATGACGATGCCACCGGCCGACGTTTCGGATGAAACGGGAAGATGCGATGTTGACGAATGAAGCTGGCGCGTATGACGAATCGGGGGTCGCGGGACCCCCTGTCTGTGATTCGTCGGACGCATAGGCATACGTCCACTTTAGTTGTCCGATGGCAACGTTTTGTGACAGACCGCCCTTGTGTGCAGACTCGTCACCAGATTCACGCGCTTCGTAATGGCAGTTTCCCGCCAAAACATGGCACGCTTAGGGGTGATGAGTGAAAAGACCACACTTTCGAATCAGCCTAACTCGCGCCCTCACGCACGCGTATATGCGGACATCTCTGCTCGCGATATTCCATCGCTGATGGTGAATGCTCGAAATGCCTTCGCCAATTTGCCATCGGAGATTCTTGAGCTTGGACGCGTTTTTGAAGATGCAGGAGAAGAGATCGCCCTAGTCGGCGGTCCGGTTCGCGATGCTTTTCTGGGTGTGGACCCGCATGATTTTGACCTGACAACGTCTGCGCGCCCAGATAAGACCGAAGAACTTCTGGCCATGTGGGGCGACGGCGTATGGGATATCGGCAAGGAATTCGGAACGATCGGCGGACGCCGTAAGAATGTGGTCGTCGAGGTCACCACGTATCGTACGGATTCGTACGAGGTCGGTTCGCGCAAACCAGAAGTTGCCTTTGGGGACACTCTGGAAGGCGACCTGACCCGTCGTGATTTCACCGTGAATGCGATGGCGATGCGTCTGCCGTCCATGACGCTTGTTGACCCGCACAACGGTTTGGAAGACCTCGCGGCCTCGCGCCTGCGTACGCCGGTGACAGCTGAGCAGTCCTTTGACGATGACCCGCTCCGCATCATGCGCGCTGCGCGTTTCAGCGCTCAACTAGGTATCGACGTTGACATGGATGTCATGGATGCGATGGAAATAATGGCGTCCCGTCTTGAAATCGTGTCAGCAGAACGAATTTGCGCCGAACTGCAACGTCTGATCATTTCTCACTGGCCTAGGCGTGGCCTCGAATTGATGGTTCACACGGGAGTTGCCAAGATTGTCCTGCCGGAACTCGCCGCGCTGGTGGAAACTGTGGATGAGCACAACCGCCACAAGGACGTCTACGAGCACACTCTGACCGTCCTCGACCAGGCGATCGCGTTGGAGACCGGCCCGGATGGTCCAGTGCCCGGCCCCGACTTCATCCTCCGATTCGCGGCGTTGATGCACGATGTGGGCAAGCCCGATACGCGCGTTTTCGAGAAGAACGGGACCGTCTCGTTCCACCATCACGAAATCGTGGGTGCGAAGATGACGCGTAAGCGTATGCGCGCTCTGAAGTTCGACAAGGCGACAACCCAGGCGGTTGAAAAGCTCGTGTCTCTTCACCTGCGTTTCCACGGGTACGGGGAAGTAGCCTGGAGCGATTCGGCAGTTCGTCGCTATGTTACTGACGCGGGTGACCAGCTTGAACGTCTTCATCGTCTGACTCGCGCTGACTGCACAACGCGTAATCGTCGTAAGGCAATGATGCTGTCAAGCGCCTACGACGATCTGGAAAACCGTATCGTTGCTCTGCGCGAGCAGGAAGAGTTGGACGCGATCCGCCCGGACTTGGATGGTGACCAGATTATGGAAATCCTGGGATTGCGTCCGTCACGTGCGGTCAAGCTCGCGCGCGACTATCTGATGGAGTTGCGTCTGGAGAACGGCCCGATGGGTGAAGAGGCGGCAAAGGCAGCTTTGCTCGACTGGTGGTCTTCGGAAGAAATCCGCGAGATTGCAGCGGAATATCAGGCTCAGCAGGCGCACTGGGAGTCGCTTGTTGCGCAAAAGCGAGCAAAGAAAGCTGCTGCGAAAGCGAAGCGACAATCTGAGTTGGCAGATGAGACAGTGCCAACATCAGCGGATTAAGTTTCGCCCTAGTTGCTGTTTGAGTGTGCGAACTACGAGGTCTTAACTGCATCTCTTCACTGTGCAACCTCGGCCCAAAAGCTCAGGGATTCCATCTTCCATGTGACGGGGGCAATCACCTTTCTTGTTGGGCGCGAATTATCTCGCGTGAGACTCAAGATGATTCGGTTGTCCCCGTCACTCTTCACGCAGATTCTCAGGTTTTCTGCCTAGGCTGGTGGTAGAACTGTCCGACGAAAGGCTCAACCGTGGCACAATCCACCGGTCATAACCCGGGCTCACCTCTGCCGAAGCGCGCTGATTATGCGCGTCAGCGTCGCGCCGCGCAGGAAGTGGCCGACCGTGAAGCGGTAGCGAAGGCCCGTAAGCGTCAGTCGCAGCCACCCAAGCAGGCGCCTCAACCGCCTCAGCGTCGTTCGGTGGGCGCGCAGGCGAGCCAGGGGTATTTTGCTCCGGTCACTTCTGCCACCGCCCGCCCGGCTTCTGCGTCTTCGGCTTCCGCTCAGTCACGAGGCCAGTCAACCAAATCAAAACCCGTGGCGAAGAAGAAGTCCGGGTGGGGTCGACGCATTGGCCTGACCATTGTTTTCGCGTTCTTGCTGTCGGTGATTGCTGGCGCGAGCCTGTTCCTTTACATGTATTCACGTGCGACGATTCCTGCCGCATCTGACTTGGCGCTCGCTCAAAAGACGAGCATCTACTATTCGGATGGCACGACCAAGCTCGGTGATCTTGGTGAAGTGAACCGCGAGATCATTGATACGACCACGCTTCCTGACTATGTCGGCAAGGCAATTGTCGCGTCGGAAGACCGGACCTTCTACACCAATTCGGGCGTTGATTTGAAGGGTATTGCTCGCGCCCTGTTCAACAACGTCACAACGGGTTCACGTCAGGGTGGTTCAACGCTGACTCAGCAGTACGTTGAGCGCTACTACACGGGCGAAACCACCTCGTACAAAGGTAAAGCAAAAGAAGCGGTCCTGGCGATCAAGATCAATCGTGAACAGTCCAAGGACGAAATCCTGGCAAACTACATGAATACGATCTACTTTGGTCGTGGCGCATACGGTATTGAAGCGGCAGCAAAGGCTTACTACGGTCATTCGGCTGCTGAAATGACGTTAAGTGAAGCAGCAATGATTGCGGGCATTATCCCAGCGCCTTCCGCGTGGGATCCTGCAGTTGATGCAGACCAGGCGAAGACTCGCTGGGAGCGCGTGCTCAACCTCATGGTCGAAGATGGCTGGATTTCGCAGGCGGAAGCTGATGAGGCAACCTTCCCTGAAACCATCGACCCCGCAACTTTGGAGACTGAATCAATGAGTGGTCCCAACGGCTATCTGATTCAGCAGGTGAAGGAAGAACTGCTCGCCACGGGCGCTTTCACGGAGGAAAGCCTCGACGAGGGTGGCTTGAAGATTACCTCCACCATCGATCAGACGAAGCAGGATCAGGCGGTTGCAGCCGCTCAGACGATGTCGTCGGTCAGTGGTTGGGATCCGGCGACAATGCACGTTGCCCTGTCGTCCATTGACCCTGCAACGGGTGAGATTGTTGCTGAATTTGGTGGCGATGACTACTTGGCTCGTCAGCAGAACGCTGTGACGCAGGATATCGCGATGGCCGGCTCCAGCTTCAAACCGTTTGCGCTCATCGCAAATGCGCGAGCCGGCGGATCTGTCTACGACACATACAGCGGTTCTTCTCCGCAGTCGTTCCCCGGGCTGCCCGAACCCGTTCAAAATAATGCGAACGTGTCTTACGGCAAGATCAATCTGATCACTGCAACCGAGTATTCGGTGAACACCTCGTTCGTCGCCTTGAACAAGGATATTGGTCCGGCTTCCACGATGCAGGCAGCCATTGATGCTGGTATTCCCGAATCTACGCTCGGCTTGGAATCGAGCCTGCTGAACGTGCTTGGCTTCGCATCACCCCACAATATTGATCTAGCAAGTGCGTACGCGACGATCGCCAATGGCGGACAGCGCATGACCCCGCACATCGTTCGTTCCGTGGCTGACTCAGCGGATAACACGATATTTACGACGACCGTTGAAGCTCGCCAGGCATTCTCGTCAACCGATGTGTCGGCAATTATGCCGGCTCTTCAGGCCGTGACCGCTTCGGGTGGTACGGCTGAAACGGTGTCGTCCACTCTGCCAGGTTTTACGACTGCAGGTAAGACGGGCACGTCCAATGACCAGCTTTCAGCCCAGTTCATTGGTTTCGTTCCAGAATTGGTGACCGCTGTTTCGATGTATCAGTCGGACGAAGAAGGCAACGCTGTGTCGCTGGCGAATATCGGTGGCTTGGACCAGTTCCACGGCGGTGACTGGCCTGTGACCGTGTGGAACACATACATGTCGGCGATTTCGTCGACGCTCAGCCAACAGACCTTCTCTTGGTACGTTGCACCGAAACGCAAGTCGAATCAACAGAACATGAGCCAGAGTGGTGCGCAAGCTCCTCAGACTGAAACTTCGGAGCACTCGACCACTGAGTCGAATGACACCCAGGGGCAGACCACGGAGCAGACTCCTGCCCCTGCAACTCCGAGAACCGATCAGCAGAACCAGAACGGGACTGACAATTCCGGACAGAACCAGGGTGGCGGTCAGAACGGTCACAATGGGCAGAATTCTGAGCAGCCTGCGGATAATCCGTAGTCCAAGCATCTAGCCGGTAAAACAGCGGTGGGGCCCTACCAACTGGTAGGGCCCCACCGCTATGTGCTGGCTGTTTACTTCACTCACTCAGCGGTCAAGTAAACAACCGGCGGATGCCAATCACTCAGCGACAACGCGGACCTTGAGGTTCGCGGAAACTTCCTGGTGGAGGTTCACTGAGACGGTGTACTGACCAACGGACTTGATCGGGGCTGCGATGATGACACGACGACGATCGATGGTCTTACCGAGCTGTTCCTTGACGGCGTCAGCAATCGAAGCTGCCGAGACTGCACCGAATAGGCGACCGGACTGGCCGACCTTGCCGGAAACGGTGATGGGCTCTGCTGCCTGAAGGACGTCGCGGAGTTCGCGAGCATCGTCGACAGTTGCGATCTCGTGGCGACGACGTGCAGCTGCGATCTGATCGATCTGCGACTGTGCGCCCTTCGTCCACTTGGTCGCGTAACCGCGGGGAACAAGGTAGTTGCGTGCGAAGCCAGCCTTGACCTCGACGACCTCGCCTGCGTTGCCAAGGTTGGCAACATCGTGGGTGAGGATGAGCTTAGTGGTAGCCATAATAAGTATCCTTCCCCGAATCAGCGGCCGGTCGACGAGTAGGGCAGAAGCGCCATTTCGCGGGCGTTCTTCACTGCGCGGGCAATGCGACGCTGCTCCTGGACGGAAACGCCAGTGACGCGACGTGCACGGATCTTGCCACGGTCAGAGATGAACTTACGCAGAAGCGCAGTGTCCTTGTAGTCGATCGATTCGATCTTGGCCGACTTCAGCGGGTTGGCCTTTTTCTTGATGGGCTTATTGCGAAGTTGAGGCTTCGCCATGATGGTCTCCTTGGATCCGGACGGAATGTTCCGCCCAATTCATGTGATGTCTATGTGTCTGATGTGGGCCCGTGGGCCACCAATCAGAACGGGGGTTCGCCGAACGAGTCACCCTGGGAAGTGCCCCACGGATCATCGTTCGCGCCACCCTGAGGTGCGCTGTAGCTGGCTTGGTTCGATACGTATCCGCCACCGGACTGACCGGCGTTACGGTTTCCACCCTGGTATCCGCCACGTCCTTGGCCGGAGCCGGAACGTTCCTGACGAGTCACCTCGGCGCGGGCCCAACGCAAGGATGGGCCAACTTCTTCGACGCGGAGTTCAACGACGGTGCGCTGAGCACCCGTACGGTCTTCGAAGTTGCGCTGAACCAGGTTGCCCTGGACGATGACGCGCATGCCCTTACGGAGCGATTCGGAGATGTTCTCTGCGAACTCGTTCCATGCGGAGCAACGCATGAACAGGGTGTTGCCATCGCGCCACTGACCAGACTTTGAGTCGTACTGGGAGGGCGTTGAAGCAACGGTGAAGTCGACAACGGCTTGGCCGCTGTTAGTGAAACGAAGTTCGGGGTCAGCGGTGAGGTTACCGACGATCGTGATCTGGGTATCTCGTGCCATGTCAACTCCTAATGACGGTGGTGGAAAATCGAACTGAACTCAGTGAGCGTCGGGGCGCTGGAGCTTGGTGCGCAGGATTGTCTCGTCGAGACCCATGCGGCGGTTGAGCTCGAGCGCGACATCGGGAGTCGTGGTCATGTTAATGACAACGTAGATCCCTTCGGAGCGCTTGAGGATGTCGTATGCAAGACGACGCTTGCCCCAGACGTCAATGTTCTCGATCGAGCCACCGTTTGCGGTGACGGGTGCGAGGTACTTTTCCATCGTGGGGGCGACGGTGCGCTCATCGATCGAAGGATCGAGGATCACCATCAGTTCGTAGTTACGCACTGTTAATCCCACCTCCTGTGGTCTTTGCGGTCACGGACGGTCCGTGACAGGAGGGTAATGCGTGTGCATTTGCGGGTTGCAAACGCGTGGAAAGTCGCTACTGGTGCAACGACAATCCAAGACTCAAGATTACCGTCAAAATGAGTCCGCGCGCTAGTGGAGTCAGGTAGTGCTGTGTCACTCACTTCCTGCGATGTGAGTGCTTTACCGGGCCTCGTCAATCACCTATGAGGTAGCTGACATTGAACGCAAGAGCCCGCCTTCGGAAAACCAGGTGCGCCAGATGTTCGCCGCGAATCGCGCACCCAGGTAGACGAGGGCGTAGGCCAGCCAGACTCCCACGACGATGGTCGACGAGGCAGCGCCCGCCTGCCTGAGGTATTCGACAACTCCAAGCGCGGGCAGAAGAATGGCCAGCTGGAGGGGACCCGCAATCGCGAAAAACATGTTGTCACCAGCGCCGAGCAGGACGCCGTCAAGCATGAACACCACACCGCAGAATGGGAAACCAAGCACGGACGCGGCCAGTCCCCACTTTGCGAGCTCATGCATCACCGGGTCCGAACCGAATGTCAGGGGAAGCCAAGGGGACAAGAACGCGATGAGCACGGTCAGGATGAAGCCCACTCCAAGACCCCAGATGGTCAGTACTTTAAGGAGCTCACGGAGTTCGGACGAGGACCCCTTGCCGACCGCGAACCCAACGAGGGACTGCGAAGCGATTGCTAACGAATCAAGGATGAAAGATGCGAGAGTCCAGATTGTCAGGACCACCTGGTAGGACGCGACTTCGCTGGCACCAAGATGGGACACCGGCCAGATCGTTGCGAGTCCAGCGACGCGCAGAGCAACACCGCGGACGATCAGTGGGGCGCCTTCAATCGCTGCGTGCGCGATGCCTGAGGCGTCGGGGCGAAGGGTGATCTTTTCGGCTCGAGCATGCGAATAGAGGATCGCAACATACGCGCTCGCCATGCCGATCAATGAAACCGAGGTGCCGATACCGGAGCCTGCGACACCCAACTTGAAGCCGTACATCAGCGTCGCGTTCAAGGCGATGTTGACGAGTGTGCCGACAGCGGTGACGATCAGCGGTGTGCGCGTGTCCTGAAGGCCACGCAACATTCCGACTACGGCGAATCCGACCAGGGTGCCGATCAGGCTGGGAGCTGACGCGATCAGGTACATGGTCGCCTGATGGGAGACCTCGGGATCTTGGGTCAACAGACCCACAAGGGGCTTCGCGCTGGCAATGAGAGCGACGGTGGAGAGGATGCCTAGCCCCAGCGCCAAAATCGTGGCGTTCATGCCTTGTGCAAAAGCGTGCGCTCTATCCCCCGAACCGAGCGCCCGAGCTGTTAATGAAGTTGTGGAATACGCCAGAAAAACGAATAAAACAATGACTGTTTGCAGGATCTGGGAGGCTACGGAAAGCCCTGCGAGCTGCTGTGTTCCCAGGTTTCCCACCATTGCAGAGTCGATGAAAGTAAATAGGGGTTCGGCGATGAGAGAACCGAGAGCGGGGATTGCTAAAGTGAAGATTTTCCGCGTAATACTGCGGTATTTATGGGGTTGGATCCTGCCGTTTTTGAAGGGGGTTTCGGCTTTTTGGTCGGATGGTGTGGAGGGTGAAGACAGTGCCGCCGAAGCCTCAAGTTGGGGTTGAGAGTTCGATGAACCTTTGGGCGTGTCGTCCACTATTTTTCCTTCACTTTGTTTTCCACAATCTGTGCACATATCTGTGGACAACGTATACCATTGCTTTCGGTAAATCGCGCCGAAAAGACTTGTGTAGCATTCTTCAACAAGTAAAACTATCCACATACTGTCCACACCATGCTGTGGATAACACGCTGTATTGTCCACACCTTTTCCGCACGTTATCCCCATTCAAGTTCACCTTGAGAGTGGGCAGAACGTCCATGCGGGGTTATGCTCGCGAGACACCGAAGTATCACGATACTGGCGTAAGGAGAAGCAGTGGCAGAAGAGTTTGATCGCGTCCAACCGCATGATAACGAAGCTGAAGTTGCTGTCCTTGGCTCCATGCTCCTGACCGTTGACGCGATCGTTGATGTCACCGAAGAGATTCGTGGATCTGACTTCTACTCGATGAAACACGAGATTGTCTTCGATGCGATCGTTGAACTCTTCGGACAAAACCAGGTTGCCGATCCCATCACGGTGTCTGACAAGCTCCAGCACGATGGCACTCTGACAAAAATTGGTGGCAGGCCCTACCTGCACACATTGATGGCATCGGTTCCTACTGCCGCCAACGCCGGCTACTACGCGCGCATCGTTCGCGAAAAATCCATTATGCGACGCTTGGTCAGTGCCGGAACGCGAGTCGTTCAATTGGGATACTCCGAAGAAGGCGCGGAAATTGATGAGCTTGTCGATCAGGCTCAACAGGAAATCTTCGCCGTCGCTACCGACCGTGCATCCACCGACTACGTGTCGATGAACACGATGGTGAATTCGCTGGTTGAACACCTTGAAGCCATTCAAAAGAACGACGATCTATTCGGTGTGCCCACCGGCTTTACCGACCTGGATGACCTGACGCAGGGCCTCAAGGGTGGTCAGATGATCATCGTTGCAGCCCGACCGGCAATGGGTAAGTCCACATTCGCACTGGACTTCTGTCGCTCGGCGTCAATCAAGCACGACATCACGTCACTGATCTTCTCGCTCGAAATGAGCCAGCAAGAAATCGCCATGCGTATGGTGTCCGCAGAATCCGGCGTACCACTGACAAAGATGCAGAAAGGCACCATGAACGATGACGATTGGCGCAAGGTCGCCAACACCATCGGCAAGGTCGCACAATCTCCCCTCTACGTTGACGACTCCGCCAACATCACGATGACGGAAATTCGTTCAAAGTGCCGTCAACTCAAGCAGGAACAGAACCTTGGATTGGTCGTCGTTGACTACCTCCAGCTGATGACAACTGGTGGCAAAGCCGAATCGCGTCAGCAGGAAGTCTCGCAAATCTCGCGAAGCCTCAAGCTTCTGGCGAAGGAAGTCGACGTTCCCGTCGTCGCAGTCGCCCAGTTGAACCGTAAGTCCGAAGAACGAACCGACAAGCGCCCCATGATGTCTGACCTGCGTGAATCCGGATCACTGGAACAGGACGCAGACATCATCATGCTGCTTCACCGCCCCGACTACTACAACGAAGACGATCGTCCGGGCGAAGCAGAAATCCATGTCGTCAAACACCGTGCGGGCGCAACGAAGACGATCACTGCGCTCTTCCAAGGACACCTGGCGCGCTTCGCCAACTACACGCGTCGCGAAGAAGACTAATCGGCATCGGCCCCACCCGTCGCGCGCCACCAACGGTGAATCGAGATGTGTGGGCGAGCGTGGCCTCGTCAATCGGCGTCAGGCGTACCGGCAATCTGCTCGCGCACCTTGCGCATCTGCTTACGCGAGCGACGCGACGTGAATGGGGAAGCCGGGCGCCGGGGAAGCAACGTGTGTCAGGGAAGTTGAAGAGTGGTTCTAGAGAAGCGGAATGCGGACGAGCCGGAAGAAGGCAAACAAAAAGCGCGACGAACTGGCGTCGCGCGACTATGCGGGGGCGCGCCTCTTTGCGCGCCCCGAATTACCTATCAGAGAGTTTCGTTCTGCTGCTGCGAGATTGCGTAGGTTGCGGGAACGAACAGGATTGCAGTCAGGCCGACCAGCGCTGCGATTGCAACGGAGAGGGGGGAAGATGCGGCGAGGGCGCCTGCAATACCGAGGGTTGCGAGGATGACGACTGCGACGACCAGAGCGGTGACATCAGCGGTGGTCTGCCAAGAGGCGCGGGAGATTTCAGACTTGACGATGTGAGCCATGGTGGTTTCCTTTGTTCAGCGCTATGCGAAGCACTGAACATGCCCCGCACGGCAATGTGTCAGTTTCGCTGCCGAGGAACTAACCTCGTCCAGCACCATTTAATTTAGCAAAGTGTCGGAAACGTTTCCACTGTTGAGCCTGACATCACATCTTTGACGCAAAGCTACGGCCTGCCAAGCATGTGTGAGGCCAAAGTGCATACAACAATCCCCGAGCTGTAAAGCTCGGGGATCCTCTGTCCTGTTTCGGCTATCTGTGCGCGAGCATGCGATCACTATGATCGCTACCGATCACGCCAGTATGCGCCGAGCAGTGAAGTGAAAACGTAGAGTTTCAGCCGAGACGCTGGATGTTCTCAGCCTGCGGGCCCTTCGGACCTGCGGTGACGTCAAACTCAACCTTTTCGCCTTCGATCAAGGTGCGACGGCCAGACGCCTGAACGATGTTTGAGAAGTGAGCGAAAGCGTCTGCGGAGCCATCATCGGGAGTGATGAAGCCGAAGCCCTTGTCGTCGTTGAACCATTTCACAACACCAGTGGTCATGGGTGTTTCCAATCTGTGTGCGCCCCAAGCAATAAGGAAAGAACTAGGAGCAGTCGTACCGTGCCGAGTTCGGCGACGGCATAGTGACCCAACCTCCTGCACACACAACGAAAAACACTTGGAAAAACGTGGGGTACTGCAATGAAACTGTGTAACTACGCGTTTAACGCTACCCCACCCCCATCAATAAAGTGCTATCGCGGGCACTTTCATGGGGCATCTCATGTAATTGGTTTCGCGCCCACTTTTAGTGGTAGGGGTACGCCGGTGTGCGTGGCCACGTGAATGATTGACGAGACCGTCGACGTCTGCGAACTTCATCTGCGCCCGCAGGGAAACCTCGGGTGTAACGAAAAAGAAGGGAAGAAAAGAGGATGTACTTCACCCAAGGGTGAATATAGGGGGTGCCGGCAAATCTGCCGAAGATAGCTTTTCAGCTAAGAAACACGTGGTGCGCGAGGGGGGAGTTGAACCCCCACCCCATTTCTGGGACACGGACCTGAACCGTGCGCGTCTGCCTATTCCGCCACTCGCGCGTGCGTTGAAAAGATTACGGGCAAAAGTGTGTGCACGTCAAATGGAAGATACTTCCTGTCCAATTATGTTGGAATATCGGGGCGTGCACGCGCGTATCACACCAGCAGGTGCGCTGCGACAATTCCCGTAACGTCGGCTACGACGATGAGGATGACGACGAGGTCTGGCCAGTTCAGTTGACTGCCTTTTCCGCGGGTGAACAGGGTGCCACCGCGAAGACTCATTGCGCGTCCCGTGTCGACGGCGCTTCGCGATGCCGCCGATAGGCACGCCGTGATGATGTCGATCCCGGCTTTCACTAGCGTCGTAAACGATGCTCGCATGAGATCGTTGCCCATCCTGAGGCGCGCAGTGTCTACGACGGCGGATGCTTGATCGCCCAATATGGGAAGCGACTTGAGGGCGAGTGCCATCATCGCAGCCCACTCATCAACGGGAGCACCAATCCACTTCAGTGGATAGATCAGGTGCGACAACGCAGTTGCGAGGCGCGCGGTAGAGAATGTCCACGCCAGCAGGTACGTTCCCCATAACACGAGCAGAGCAAGCACGCAGAGTCGCAGGAAAACCCAGAAACCTCCGCCGATCGACGCGCCAATGAATCCGCCGATCACGCCCGACCAGAACCAGAGTGGGGGAATGCGAACGGCCTTCGGTGGAACGCGTGAGATCACGGTTGCCAGGATTAGGGGGATAGCGACCAGTCCAAGCGTCGGCCACTTCGGCCATACGAGCAGGAACGATGTGAGTACCGTCCAGCAGACGATCATGACTTCCGGGCTGGTCCGCGTCAGAGGCGACGTCCATGGAAGCGGGCGGGGCAGAGTGAATCCGCTGGGGCGATGTGCCTTACGTGAACGCGCGCGCGTCATCGGATCACCCCCTGGGCAAGATGCAGGTGATTATCGACCAGATCGATCAGCTCATCCGTATCGTGCGAAATGATGATCAGCCCAAGCCCGTCCGCTCTCCGCTTTCTCAACACGTCACTGAGCAAGCGTCGCGATTCGACATCAAGCCCAGCGAAAGGTTCATCTAGCACCAACACTTTCGGGTGTGACGCTAACACTCCCGCCAGGGCGACGCGACGCATCTGACCGCCGGAAAGATCATCAACGTTGCGCGATGCAAGGTCGCCGGGCAGTCCCACTTCGGCCAAGGCTTTAGCGACAAGCTGGTCAGAATCAACCAGAGTCGACGAGGCGCCTCGGTGGCGGCGAGCCGAATCGGACGAGCCGACAGCTGCACCCACTTTCGCGGCCGCCAAAATATCCTTTGCGACCGTTGGACGTTGTAGTTGTAGGCGCGCGAACTGTCGCGCTAACCCGACGTCACCCACTCGAAGAGAAACAGGGGAGCCACCAAGCGTGCACTCGCCCCACGTTGGTCGCATCAACCCGGTTAGAATCCGTGCCAAGGTGGACTTGCCTGACCCGTTCTCGCCGGTGATCAGTAGTGCTTGACCGGGCGAAACAATAAATGAGACGTCACTGAGAACCGTGTTTTCCCACGGGGATCCAACATCGTAGGCGTGCCCGACATTCTTCACCCACAGGTGGTCAATTGACCCGCCCTGATAGGGCTGAGGAACTGCAATGCTCCGCTCAATAACAGGTGTGACCTGCGAGTACGTATCTTCAAGAGGGTCGGGTGCATCAGAAGTATCGATGTGCCCATCGCGCAGACGAATCAGCGTGTCAGCACTACTTGCTTCGGTTGCATCGTGCGTAATATGAATGACGGACGTTCCTAAAGCGGGCAGACCATGCAGAACCTCAAGAAGCTCGCGCCGGCCAGGCGAATCAATCATCGCCGTGGATTCATCGGAAATGAGCACGCGAGGCTTACGCGCAAGAGCACCAGCCAAAGATAGGCGCTGTAACTGACCGCCGGACAAACGTCGGGGAGAAGCATCTTCAAGACCCTCCAAACCGACAGTGTGAAGAAGCTCGGGAAGGTCCAGCGAAGCACGCTCATCGTCACTCATTCCCCATGCAATATCCTCGGCCACCGTGTCACCGAGGAACTGCAACTCAGAACGTTGAGCGACAACAGCAGTTCCGGCCTCGTCCCCCAAACCGACACCACCAGGTCGAATCACCTGCCCGCTTGTCGGTTGCGCGCCAGCGAGGACAAGGGAGAGGGTGGACTTGCCGGATCCGTTCGGGCCCGCGATCACCGTGAAGCCATCACTGATATCGAGGGTGATCCCTCGCAAAGCCGGAGTATCAGACCCCGGGTAGGTGAAGGTGACATCACGCAATGAAATAGGGAACGGGTCGGGGGTAGTCGGGGTGTCAGTGCGCTCGCGGTTTGCCGTGTCCACCAAGGGATCCCACGGCGCAGTAATCGTGATACGACGTAGAACCTTCATCGTCAGCCAGTGAGCAACTAGCGTCAACACAAAAATGCCAAGAGCTCCAAGGGGTGGAATCCAGTAGTACCAGTGCTCAATCCAGGTGTTGATGATTGCCTGAACGGCGTCCGTTTGTGGTGCCAGCGCGGGAATCTTCCCGATCAGGGCAATGTACCCGTTGGTCGTTGTGCGCAGTGATTCAAGGACGAGGTTCCGCGATTCAGAAAGTACAAGAAGCAGGAGCCATGTGAGGGCCCCGCCTGCGATGCCAAGCAACAGTGCCACGCCGTAAACGAAAGCGCGGTGGGCTTCTTTGCGCGCGAGGTAGCCGACAACAAGGCCGACGGCGACAGCCTGAGCGACGGTCTGCGCGCTTTGGATACCGCCGACTGCCAGTGACATCAAGATCGTGATGAGAGCGGTGCCAAGGCTGGCGCGCGGGCGCATATGGGCGGTGATCATCGCAATCGGGATTGTTGACCCGATTGTGAAGAAGATGGAGAGCACGGGTATGACCGTTCCTGCGAGTCCGAGTGCAATCGACAGTCCCGCCAGAATGCCGCCGGTTGCGACTTCTGCGGGGGCTAGGGGAGTGCGCCGTTTACTCATGGTTTAAGTGTGCCTTGAACGGGGCATTTGTGCGCAGTGGGCTAAGCACGCCCGCGGATATCGGTTATTTGTTAACAATTTCAGCGTTGTTGTTCGACCAGCAGATTTTCTGTGACGGGCAACATAAAATCGGCATGACGGTCGGCATTTTCAAAGACAACGAGGTCTTCATCCCATGAGTCGCTCTCATCACCTTCATCATTCGCGCCACTCACATGTGGAAGTGAATCCGCGTTCTGCCCAGAACATGACTACGCGCCAAAAACCGAAGAAAGAAAACGGGATTAGCCCGCTGAAACTCTTCGGACAGATTAGCGCAGCAATCGCTATCATCACCTTCCTATTCGTGCGTCTTCCCGGGCTGGAAGTCGAAGGCTCGCGTATGTTCGGCATCTTTCTTGCCGCGATCCTCCTCTGGGTGACCGAAGCGATTCCGCTGGCAGCGACTGCGACGCTGGTGATTTTTCTCGAAGTTCTTTTCGTGTCCGACCATGCGATTATTCCCGTCGGTGAAGAAGCACCCAAATACACCGTCTTCTTCGGAGCGCTCGCCAACCCTGTGATCATCCTGTTCTTGGGTGGTTTCATGGTGGCCGATGGCGCGGCGAAATATAAAGTGGACCGCGCGCTTTCAGCTGTCCTGTTGAAGCCATTCCTGGGCAAACCACGCTTGACGGTCATGGGCGTCATGCTCATTACCGCTCTGATGAGTATGTTCATGTCGAATACGGCAACGACCGCCACGATGTTCGCGGTCATGATGCCGGTCATCATGGCGTTGCCCGAAGGTAAGGCAAGAACAGGCATTGCACTGTCGATCCCCGTCGCCGCCAACGTGGGCGGTATGGGAACGCCGGTCGGTACGCCCCCGAATGCAATCGCCCTGGGCGCACTGCAGACTGCGGGTATTTCCGTGACGTTCCTTGACTGGATGATCGCCGCTGTTCCGTTGATGCTGATTGTTTTGGCGGTCTCGTGGTTGTTTATTTCGTGGCGCTACATTCCCAAGGATGCGCAGTTCGACATTGATATGACGGCCACGTTCGATATGTCGCGAAACGCGAAGATCTTCTATGTCGTTTCGCTTCTGACGATCCTGCTCTGGATGACTGAATCGCTCCACGGTGTGTCGGCGAATATCGTTGGTTTCTTCCCTGTCGTTGCACTGATGGTCTTTAAGGTTATGAGCGGTGACGACCTTCGAGCCCTCGACTGGCCTGTGTTGTGGCTGGTCGCAGGTGGTATCGCTCTTGGGTCCGGCGTTGGTAACACGGGCTTGGATAAGTGGATGCTTGGCTCTATCCAGTGGGGATCGATCCCGACGATCATGCTCCTCTTGGTGCTTGCCCTGGTTGGTTGGGTGACCTCGAACGTTATTTCGCACTCTGCGTCGGCAAACCTCTTGATTCCGATGGGTATGGGCTTGGCTACGACGATTTCAACGCCGGCTACCGAAATCGCTATCGTCTTGGCACTCGGTTGCTCGTTGGGTATGTGCCTTCCGATTTCGACTCCGCCGAACGCGATCGCCTACTCGACGGGGACAACGCCGACTCGCGAAATGGCGATCGTTGGCATCGTTGTTGGTGTCTTGGGCGTCGTCCTGCTCTCTTTCGTTGCACCGCTAACGTGGGGCGCACTCGGAGTGATCTGAGATGGTCACCGTGGGTTCTGATTCAGTTCCGCCCGGGGGCGAGGCCCCGCGAGGTCTGCATAATTGTGTGCTGAACAAGCAAGATCCGTGGGAGCGCTCGAATGTCCGCGAAAGAGGGCACAAGCAGGATGCGCACGTCCACATCCTTGTCATCGGTGATGACTCGAGGGGTCTTGCTCGCCAACTGACAACGGATATGGGGATCGCATTCCCGAATCTTTGTCTGGATCGCATCGATTCTGGCGCTGACCTGAATATTTACGATGCCTCCCTGGGCCCGGCTGACCACGTGGTCTTAGGTCTGGTGACGTCCGAAGTCACTCAGATCGATGATCTGCTGGATCAAATGGACGGTCGTCCAATTCTGGAGCCCACCCGCTGGCTGGTGGTGACGGATCAGGACGAGCACACCGACTTGGCACGAGCGACCACGTCCGACCGTTTGGCGTCCGTGATTTCGGTTCCCTGGACTGTTCCGCTTCTTCTGGGCCAGTCATATTCGACGATGGTGGGCCACCTTGAAGCAGACGGTCGAACTGATGACGAGATCCATCTTCTTCTCGGTGATCCACCAGCGAACGCCGTACGCGGTCCGTTGCTGACAGGCCTTGATCACAGCGAGCATGATGTTGTTCGCGAGCTTCTTATTGGCGTTGAAAAGGTTCTGGGTCCCAGACCGCGCCTCGTTATTGAACCAGGAACGGAACTTGCCGTTCAGGGCCAGCCGGTTGGCGCTGTCCACCTTGTGCTCGACGGCGATGTTTCACTGCACCGTGATTCCAATGGCGGGGAAGTCCTTGCGCACCTTGCATCATCCGGCCCTCTCATTGGTCTCGTCTCCCTTGCTCGACGAGAAAACGCATTCTTCACGGCGACTGCAACGTCGACGGCCCGAGTTGTCCGGCTGACCCACGAACAGCTGTCGATTGCGTTGCTTGAAGAACCGTCTCTCGCGACCCCTCTGGCCGCGCTTGCGATTCAGTCGCTGACTCGCAGACTGATGCGCGCCGAAGACCTCCACTTGGAAAACGCGATGCTTGCCGCCGACCTTGAGAGGCAGAAGCAGGAATTGGCGCGCACACTTGAAGACCTTCGAAGCACCAGGGCGGAATTGGTCAATAAGGCGAGGTTCGCGATGCTCGGCGAACTGTCGGCAGGCATAGCGCACGAACTGAATAATCCGATCACTGCGCTGGCGCGCGCGGCAGAACACTTAAATGAAGACATCGACCGTGTTTTGTCTACGTCGCCATCGCTTGAGCCAGCGCGCACGTCCATGCGCTCTGCGTTGGAAGCTCCTCCTCGCTCAACGGCCACGGAACGCGAAATTGTGAAGTCGCTCTTGTCTTCGGCGGGCGGAGACCGGCGCTTGGCGCGTCGCCTCATGCTTGCCGGCGTGACGGAGGCTGCGACGGCCAAAGCTTTGGCGCGCGGGGGAGACGAGGCGCTTAATGTCGTCGAATCCGGTTCAAGGATCGGTTCATCGCTCCGTTCTATTCGCGCAGCCTCTGACCGCGTCATCGATCTGACGAAGTCGCTCAAGGGGTACGCGCGTCCCGACGCGGTAGAACTGCACCCCATCGATGTGCGTGAAGGAGTCGATGACGTTATTCGGTTGACCGGATACAGGATGCGTGACATCGTCGTTACCCGCGACGAGGAAGATGTTCCACCGATCATGGGGATTCCCTCGAGGCTTCAGCAGGTGTGGACCAACATTCTGGTCAACGCTGCCGAAGCGATTGACGATGAGCGCGACGCTATCAAAGATCGGCGAGCGAAAGGTGAAGAATGTGCGCCTGCCCGCGGTGAAGCCCCCGCGCAGATCGACATCACCACCCGGGTTGAGGATGGTCACGTCTGCGTCGTCATCGGCGATAACGGGCCTGGCATTTCGCCGGAACTGGTGGATAAGATTTTTGAACCACACTTCACCACGAAGGCGGGCATGGTTCGATTCGGCTTAGGCATGGGAATGTCCATTGTTCGGTCGATCATTGCCGACCACGGTGGCGAGCTCACTGTTGAATCTCGCCCAGGGCGTACGGTGATGACAGCCCGATTCCCGATGATTGGTGATTCTGCTACTGAGAGTGTCACTGGTACCCATTCTTCTCAGACCGGCGCAGATTCCCCCGCCGACCATTCAACCCACGAAGCGTCCACACCAATGGAGGTAGAACGATGACACTGGCAATTCTGGTTCTCGAAGACGAAGCAGACGTGCGCGACGCGATCGAGCGTGACCTTGAAGAATTCTGGTCGAAGATCAGGCTTGAGGTCGCCGAAGATGCGGACGATGCGTGGGCTGCGGTGGAAGATATCGAGGCGGACGACGATCAGTTGGCGTTGGTCTTGTCGGACCATCGGCTGCCCGGTCGTTCCGGCGTTGACTTCCTCATTGAGCTGACGAAGGACTATCGCTTCGAGCTGGCTCGCACGGTCTTGGTTACCGGTCAGGCTGATCAAGATGACACGATCCGTGCACTGAACGAAGCAGGCTTGGACCACTACATTTCCAAGCCGTGGGATGCAGATGCTCTACGCGCCGTTGTGCGTGATCAGTTGACAAGTTTTGTCCTTGAGGCTGAGGTTGATCCGCTACCGTACATGCCACTTCTCGATGGTGTGCGAATCATGGAGGCTATCCGCTAGTTTCTGTATTCACGAGGACGGGGCCGGGGGCGTTGCACCCCGGCCCCGCGTCGTTTCAGCTAAGACTGTATTCGTTGCCATTGCGACGAGTTGTGCAGGTGTCTTCTGGCTGATGAGCCCCGTGGAGCTCGGTGTGGTGGGTGCATCCATATGAAACTCGGGGGCGGGTTGTCGTAGCAACCCGCCCCCGAGGACAGTCGTATTGAGTTCAGGTGATCGACTCAGCGAGCGCCCGGAGTAACCGACAGGTCGAAGGTGATGGTTTCACCCTCGGGGGAGGTCAGTGTTGCGGTCGTGTCGCCTTCAGCCAGAGGCTTGATCATCGGGGCATCGGAATCGGTGCCGGCAACAAACTCTGCGATCGACGCGTCTTCAACGGTGCCGGTCCAGTGTGCGGCAGCTACCTGATCAACCTTGAGAATCAGGACGCGCTTGATCGGAAGAGTCACCAGCGCACCGGAAATGGTTGCGGGATCCTTTTCGATGGTCAGCATCTGGGTCGACGCGGAAGCGGACTGAGACGTTGCAGCGGAACCCGAAGAATCGGCGGTCTCGGTTGAAGCTGACGAGCAACCTGCAAGAAGAGCGGTTGCGAGAGCAATTGTGCACAGAGAAATAGAGGTTTTCTTCATCATCTTTCAATCATACGGGTGCATTATTCTTGAAAATCCGCAGAGGTCACGTTTGAGTCCCATTTTAAACGTGACCTTTCATTCATCATTGCCAAGACCTAAAGATTAAGGAAAGACCAGTAAAATCAGGCGGAAAGTATCGGAATAGATTTGACCTGCATCGTGCGTGTATCACCCGATCATCGTCGAAAGCGTAGATGCTTTGCAAGAGCCTCGAAGAACATGGAGAAGGACATGGTTGATCTGAATACCCGCCCATCAGCACCCATCGAAAACGACACGATTGCCACTCAGCTTGGGCACCGGACAATCCGAGCTTTCACTGACAGGGCGCTTACCGAAGAAGAACTGACAACACTGTTTGAGGTTGCACGTCAGACTGCCTCTTCTTCATTCCTTCAGCAGTGCACCATCCTGCGGATCACGGATCCTGAGGTTCGTGAGAAGCTCCATCAGGCTTCCGGACAGCCATATGTTGGTGGCACGAAAGGCGAGCTTCTGGTTTTTGTCGCTGATCAGTACCGCAATGCGCGAATTCGCGAAGAAGCGGGGATCGCAGACGCCCCACTTCACACGGTCAACTTGTTTCTCACCGCCCTTCACGATGCTCTGCTCAGCGCGCAAAACGTTGTTGTCGCTGCTGAATCGATGGGCTTGGGAACGTGCTACCTCGGCTCAATTCACGCGAATCCGGAACTGGTTATCGAGGCCCTTAACTTGCCGAAGCTAACCTTCCCTGTCCTCGGCTTGCTCATTGGCCACCCCGACCAGTCGCCTCAGTACAAGCCTCGCCTGCCCCTGTCGGTCACGGTCGCCGATAACACGTATCCGTGCTTGGACTCGTATGAAGAAGCTTTGGCTGAATACGACCAGGCGATCACCGAGTACTACGACCTGCGTGATACGTCCAAGCGCGTCGAGTCATTTTCTACTCTCGTACGTACCAAAGTTGGTATCGGCGGTGCACAGGTTTCAGACATTCTGAGAGTTATCCACAAGCAGGGGTTTGACCTCTAAACAAAAACCATTGTTTCGAGTACATTCAATCTCAACAGATTTGATGTAAGCGCCACGCAACACCTGAAGCAATTCGGGGGCGTTTCATTCAATGACATCGAATGAGATAAACAACGGTAGTTTCTCGCACAACAATGCGGGTGACACAACGACCTTGAGGATGTGCGACATGGAAGGCTTCGCCTACGGATTCTCGACCTACGTTTTTATCGAGCGAAACTCAGCCAACTCGGCAGTACTTCATCCCTATCCGGAAACCAAGATTGAAGCAGTCCGAGATGCGTTGGATGATGCTGGCTACGATATGGAGATTCTCGGCAAGGGAGATATCAACACTGGGCGCGAGCGCGCTGGTGAGGGCATCTACTTCACCGAACAGCCTTTCCCTGACGAGGTCCTCGGTGACTTGGCAGACGCTCTGATTGTTCGTGGTTTCGGTGCCTTTGCGTACTCGTTGATTGAATCCTCCTTCGATTCGGGCGCAAAGATCTCGCTCTTTACCCGCATGGGGAAGAACATTGTCGAGGCCGGCAATCGTGTGATTATGACCCACATGTATATCGGCGAGATCGAAGGTAGGAAGGAAGCGCGTACCTGGTTTTTCGGTTCCCCGACCGATTTGGCTGAAGCTGAAATGCTGTTGCTGTCTCGTTTTTCCACTCAGCCGGTACATGACGTTCACGGCATGGCGGCAATTGAGATCGTGCACGCGGACTACTCACAGGGCTTCCTGTCCCACACCGAATTGATGAGCGCGATGCTGAATGTGCTTGGCAAGTCCGGGTATAACGGACCCGCGTTCGTCACCGATTCGTCCATTATCTAGCGGGGGTTATGGGCTCTCGCCCAACACATGTCCTGAACATGGATGTGGGGCTCCGCGCCTTGGCGCGGAGCCCCACATCCATGTTTTATTCCTGCACGTACCTGACAGCGTTAGTGCAGGATTCGTGACAGGAAGTCTCGAGTCGCGTCTTCCTGAGGATTGTCGATCACCTGCGAGGGTGTTCCCTGCTCGACGATGCGACCGTGCTCAAGGAAGACAACGCGGTCTGCAACGTTGCGCGCGAAGCCAATTTCGTGCGTGGCCATGAGAATCGTTGATCCTTGCGCTTTGATTTCGCGGACGAGGTCCAGAACTTCGCCGACCAAGACGGGGTCAAGTGCGGATGTGATCTCGTCCAGCAGAAGTAGTTCGGGGTTGGTGGCAAGCGCGCGGACGATAGCGACGCGCTGTTGTTGGCCACCGGACAGACGATCGGGGAATTCCTTCGCCTTGCTTTCCAAACCAATTCGGCTGAGAAGTTCCATGCCACGCTGGTCAGCCTTTTCGCGATCCCATCCGTGGACCTTGCGTGCCGCCAGAGTGACGTTGGCAAGAACGGACATGTGGGGGAACAAGTTGTAGTGCTGGAAGACAACCCCGATACGTGAACGAACCTTGTCGACGTTCACTGACGGATCAGTGATGTCTTCGCCAGCAAGGAAAATCTGGCCGTCGTCAACGCGCTCAAGCAGGTTGGCGCAGCGCAGAAGTGTGGACTTACCGGAGCCGGATGCGCCGAGCAAGACGACGACTTCGTGCGAATTGACTGCAAGGTTCAGCCCGCGAAGCACGACGTTGTCGCCGAATCGTTTGACGACGCGCTTGGCTTCAAGGACGGGCGTGCTTGCGGCGTTCAAAAAAACGTGGGCTGTGGGGGTGCTCATCAGACGGTGCCTTCCATTTGTTCGCGCTGGCGCAGGCGTGCCGTGTACCAGTCAGACAAGCGGATGAAGGGGAATGACATGACGATAAACAGCAGGCCAGCAACGACGTACGAGGTGAAGTTGTACGTCATTGCCTGGTAGATCTGCGCTCCGCGGATCGCGTCGACAGCGCCGAGGACCGAGATCAGGCCGACGTCTTTCTGCATTGAAATGAAGTCATTCATCAATGCCGGCGTGACCTTACGGATTGCCTGCGGGACGATGATGTGGCGCAAAGTCTGGCCGTGCGTCAAGCCAAGCGAACGCGCAGCGTAACGCTGGGACGGGTGAACCGATTCCAGACCTGCGCGCAGGACCTCGGCAACATATGACGTGTAGGTGAGGATCAGCGCGACCGTGCCCAAGAACGCGACTGGGATGCGCGTTGTCGGGTTGAGTGCCGGAATACCAAAGCCAATCAGGTAAAGAACCACCAGGAACGGGACACCGCGGAAAATATCCGTGTACGCAGCCGCTAAGAATCGGACGGGGAAGAAGATCGGGCCACTCAAAGTGCGTGCCGCAGCCAACAACGTTGCGAAGAAGGCAACGCCGATGACGGACACCAGAAGAATCCGGATGTTCAGCCACAAGCCTTCGGCAACCTGCGGGAGCGCTTTGATGAAGTGCTCGCCTGAGAAGAAGGTTTCCTGCGTGCGTTCCCACCCGGGAGAGCGGGTGATAACGAACCACATGACCAGTGCGAAGACCAGTGTCGAGGCCATGGAGATCAGAATCGATCGTGTTGCACGCTTACGCCGATACGCGCGACGGCCGAGCTCCACGTCAGAAACGGGGAGCCCGGCCATCACGTCGGTAGCATCAGTGTTTACTGCTGGGGACACGTATTGTCCTTCGTTATCAGTGCCGGCTATCGTCCGAGCCGGCAGTCAAACTGCGGTTGACGAAACGTCACTTGATCAGCGGGACCGCGACAGTGTCAGAGAGCCACTTGGACTGGAGTTCAGAAAGGGTGCCCTTGTCACGCAGGGAATCAACGGCTGCGGTGACGGCTGCGGTCAGCTTCGATCCCTTCGGCAGAACAATGCCATAATCGTCGCCATCGGAGGTGGCCTCGAACTGGCCGACAATGACACCATTATCGATCTGAGCGCTGGTCATGTAGAACGCGGTCGGAAGGTCGACGACGATCGCGTCAACCTGGCCGTTCTGCAGGGCAGCAAGAGTGTCGTCGGAGTTGTTGTAGATCGAAGCCTGCTTGGACAGCTGATCACCAAGCGTGTTCGTGATGAACTGCTGCGAGGTGGTGCCGGCCTGAACGCCGAACTGAACATCCTTCAGTTTTGCGATGCTCTGAGCGGAGGCAGCAGCGGAGCCTTCAATGGCAACAACAGCCTGAGAGGTCGTGTAGTACGGGCTGGAGAAATCAACGGCCTGCTTACGCTCGTCCGTGATGGAGAACTGCTGAAGGTTAATGTCCCAGTCCTTTGCGCCCGGAGCGATCGACGAATCGAAGGTTGCGCGGGTCCACTGGACGTTTTCCTTGCTGTAGCCGAGTTCTTCGGCGACAGCGTATGCGACGGCTGCTTCGAAGCCTTCACCGGATTCGGGAGCGTTATCGATAACCCACGGGGAGTAGGCTGGTTCGCCGGTGGCGATGGTCAGCTTGCCGGGGGTGACGGTTTCAAGCGCACCAGACTGAGTGGCGACCGATGTGGCAGATTCCGACGAGGTGTCAGCAGAACCCGAGCATGCGCTCAGGAACAGTGCAGCAGACGTTGCCAGCGCGAGAGCGGAGAATGAACGGACAGAACGGCGCATCACATGCCTCCAGTTAGCCTGATGGGAAACTCAGTCGCAGTTTTCCGCGACCTCTTCAGCCTACGGGGCGACCATGTACAGATTCGTCTGCAATCTTGCTTCACGGACGTTTGTGACAAGAAAATCACACGTTTTCTGCGAGTCTCCAGTCTTCGTAGGTGAATTCGGGTGAGACAACACACGTTGCCAATGCAACGCTATCGCGTGCGAACGTTCGCTGCCATGTTCCTGCTTTCACCAGGACCTGAACAGGGTTCGCCGCGTCGGTGGGCACCTGCGGTGTTCCGGCCTGATCAGGTGAAGGCGATGCGGACTGGGTTCCGGCCTCGTTCCCCGTCGAAACCTGGGGTGCACCCAAGATGATGGTTTCGGGTTGGTTGCATGGCGCGTCCCCGGTTCCGCCGAACTGGATTTCGAGCGCGCCCGGCCCATGCCAGAGCCACAACTCATCGGAGCGGACGACGTGCCAGCGGGCTTCCATGTCCTGGTCGAGCAGGAACAGGATCGCGGACGCGGTCGCTCGTCGCCCACCCTCCGTTTCCACGACCGCGGGCGCTGTCCATGTTCTGCGGAACCAGCCACCCTCGGGGTGTGGCTCAAGGCAAAGAGAGTTCACGAGGCCGATCGCCTCGGTGGAAACGTCTAGCTGATCGGTCATCGGAGGCTTCCGTCGCGCGAGAACCTGACCTGACCTGCGATCACTGTTTCAACTTGGCGACCCGCGCCGTAGCGAACAACGTCTTCGATTGAGCCCGTGATGTCGGAAACAGGGACATCGATGACGCACAGGTCTGCCACCGCGCCCGCTTGAAGCTGACCGACGCGATCCGGTCCCGTCGCGAGTCCCATGGCCCACGCACCCCCTAGTGTTGCGGCGTTGAGTAACCTACGTGCCAGGTCGGACGCGCGATACCCCTGGTTGCGTGCGATATCGAACAGGACGGCAACATCTTCCATTACGTCCAGCGAGGGCGACGATGACAGCGAGTCGGTGCCGACAGCAATCATATTGCCCTCATTGAGGTAGGCGGCCACGGGTGGCGCATCCAAACCAATGACACGGTTCGAACGCGGGCAAAGCGCCACGGCAGTCGAACGAGAACGCAGACGGCGACGATCATCTGCCGTCATGTACACGCCGTGCGCAACGTGGCAGTCGGGGCCGAGAACGCCCAGCTGGTCAACGAACTGCGTCGCTGAGAAACCGCCACCGCGAGCGCGCATCGCCGTGAACGACGACGAGTCACCAGTGCGCCAGAGGTCTGAGAGTTCGCCCGTGCGGCCTTCAGCCCATTCGGCTTCCGAGTGTGATTCACCGAGGTGAATGTGCAGTCGAACTCCGCGTCTGCGCGCCAAGTCGGGCAGATCGAGTAGTGGGTCAGCTTCGAGTGAGTAGGGGGCGTGTGGCGAAATGCCGACGGCAGGAGGGGTGGGCATCGCGTCGAGAGCCTTCTCGACGGTTGCGGGCCCACGCTCTTTCCAGTCGTCGTTCGTCCAGTCCATGACCTCCCAGTAGGCGATGCCGTGTAAGCCAGCGTTGTGAAGTGCGGACGCGGCTTCGGGATCGGTCACTACGTCGGCGGCGCTGGTCGTGCCCGCTTCGAGGAGCATGTGCGCGCCGGTCGACGCATCCTTACCCCAATCCAAACCGCCTGCGTCGTAGACGGCGTTGAACCCGCTGATCCAGTCGGGCATCCCTCTGTATTGCTTGACACCAACTTCGGCCATTCCCGTGTACTGCAGGTGCGTGTGCGCATTCACGAGGCCGGGAAGCAAAACCCCATCAAAGTGTCGCTCCGAATATGACAGTCCGCGCTCGGCCAGCGTTTCCAGAACCCAGTCGCGCGCCCCAACGTGCTCGATGCGACCATCTTTCACTGCGACAGCGCCATCCATGACGGACGGAGCGGTAATCGGGATAACCAGTCCGGCAGACCAGACTTGAACGTTAGACATGAGTTTCCTTCGCGAAAGAAATCGGTTGGGGTTCGGTCGTCCACTGCAGGGCGAGCGTGCGCCGTGCGACCAGATTATCTGCATCCTCGGGCAGGGAGTGCACGCCTGGTGATAACGGATCGTGTGTGGGGTTCTCGTGCGTGAGCAGTTCGCGCAGTGAAGACACCTGGACGGCGAAGCTCATATCCATGATTTCGATAGCATTGCCTTCGCCGGCTGTGCAGTTAATGCACCCGCCCTTGTCGAGGATCGTGATGTGGCGGTGGGTGGCCTCGTTCCCCTGCGCACTACCTGGGAGAGCAGGATCTGTAGCCGTCGCGGGAACGTAGAGCAGACCGACTGCGCGATCATCGCTATCTGCCCAAGTCCAACCGGCTTTGAGAGCCTCTGAAAGGGCAACTTCGTCGGTTACGCCACCGGATACCGTCACCACGCACCCGTCGGGCATTGCAGTGAGGGCTTCGAGGGTGATCGTGTCACGTTCGCCGGTTGCGCTCATCACCCAATCGGCGTTCGCGCAGGCATCGAGAAGCGAGGCTGTCTGGAACCCGTCCATGCGAGCGCGCAGTTCGCGCACCGGATCGAGCTCCACCACCGTCACCAGAGCGCCACACGCGCGGGCAAAGCGAGCACCGCCCATGCCAACATCGCCGTAGCCCACAACCACGAAACGCTGATTCCAGAGCGGAACCCCCTGTAACTGCGGATCAACGAGGTCCAGAGAAGTCAGCAAACAGGACTGGCCCGTCGCATACGCGTTATCGAAAAGAGTCTTCGAGCGCGCATCATTCGATGCCATCACCGGGATGCGTAACGGAAAGCCCCGAAGCGGACGAATCCCCGACGTCGTCTCTTCCGCGGCACCCTTCAAGGTAGTCAGAGCGTTAGGAGCGCGCGTCTCGTCATGCGCCATGCGGATCAGATGCGATCCATCATCGAGCAGGAACTCGATCCCACTGGTCAGAAACTGGCGAGCAAGCTCTTCTTCACGCTCCGGTGTCGCGCTCGACTCCGCAAAGACGGCAAGCCCTGCCGCACGAAGCTGATCCGCCACATCGTCCCGAGTTTCATCTGCGTGCCCAAACACGCTGACCATCGCGCCCGCTTCCTTCAGCAGGAGAGCGAGCACCGCCGTCTTCGGCTCCAATACCAACGCGAGCCCGACATGACGACCCTTAAGAGCGCCCGTTGCTACAAGATCACTGACCGTCGCGCGCGTCACCGGCATGAATGATCGCGCCCACGCCAGACGACGCTGCGCATAACTCGCATCATTCTTAGGATCATAGGGATCCCGAAGAAGCTTCCCGTCCGAATCAAGAACCTGAACGTGGGGAGGAATCTGGCGAACATCAGGCTCCTCATCCACATTCACATACATGCCAACCTGCGACGGATTCACACGCACAACGGGCGCCTCATTCACGCCCACCACCACACTAATGTGCCCTAACGATTGCTCGTCAGCCTCTTCGGGACGTACAACCACCGCGTCAGCGGTGGCCTCGTCAACCGAATTCACAAACCTGACATGCGCGCCAAACCCCGAGAGCAACGACCCCAGTGCCTCGTACACCTCGCACCACCATGGCGAGGACGCGCTCGCGGACGTCAGAATCGCAAACGAGCGACCAGCAACCAGCAGATTCGTCGTTGCCGCAAAACGACGCACCACAACCTGCGCGATGGCACGCGAATCAGAAGAGGTCGAAGCAAAAGGACGAACGTATTTCATACCAACGACGCTAGCAAGACGTAGTCTCACGCACAGTCAGAGCACAAGAATTCGAACACAATCGCATAAACGTCGACAATCTCACGCATGAAATGAGACCGGGAACAGCTTTCGTGTCGGATACGTCCCCAACAATCGGGGACAATCGAAGCATGACACTGCTTGAACCCACCGACCTGTCATCCCTCGCTACCGACTGCGACCTGCGTCTTGTCGCTGTCGACATGGACGGCACCCTGCTCGATGACGACAAAAACTTCCCCGAGAGACTCCCTGAACTCCTCGACATCATGGATGAGCGTGGGATCGTGTTCGCCCCATCATCAGGACGCCAAGTATGGACGTTGCTCGACATGTTCCCCGGACGCCCCGGAATGACAGTCATCGCTGAAAACGGTGCGATTGTCATGAAAGACGGCAAGGAAGTTTCATCCAGCCCCATCGACCACGAAACTCTCCACCGTGCCATCGACATGGTGCGCGACGCCGTCTCAACCGGAATCAACGGTGGCCTAGTCATGTGTGGCAAGCAATTCGCCTACGTTGAACGCACGGACGACCTATTTGTTGACGGCGTCCTGCCCTACTACCACCGCACCAAACGAATCGCCGATCAGCACGAGATCATCGACATGATCGATTCCGGTGAAATCGACGACGACATCGTGAAGCTCGCCGTCATGTGTCTTGACCCGGTGGGCCCGCTGGCTGAAGCAACACTTGCGAACTTCGCGGACACTCACCAGTATGCGGTTTCCGGAGATAACTGGGCTGACCTGCAGATTCGTGGCGTCGACAAGGGTGATGCTGTGCTCGCACTGCAGGACGCTCTTGGCGTGACGCCCGCGCAGACCGCAGCATTCGGCGACTTCCACAACGACATCTCCATGTTCAAGTACGCCGACTGGTCGTTCGCCATGGCGAACGCTCACGCTGACGTTGTTGCGGAAGCCCGATATATTGCGCCGTCCAACAATGAGGATGGTGTCGGCCAGGTTGTTCGCACCCTGATAGGAGATGACTGATTTTCGCGAAGTGACCCCGACTGCGCTTGATGCGACACTTTTGTCCTGAAATGTGTGGTTGTGTCGCGTGGGGTGTAGTTGGTGACGCGCGACGAGAGAAACGCGCGAGCAAAGCTGGTGACCCACAAACGCACAACTGATGCTTCTCAAACACAAAACTGGTGGTCACGCGACATCAATCGCATGACCACCAGCTTTAACGTGTGATGGCGAGGGGTGTGAGGCTCAGTTGCGCTCTTCCGAGGGGTTCACTTTCCCGTGAATTCCACTTCGCTGTCATCTTGTTGCGCCGGAGGCTCACTTCTGAGTGAACTCACTTCGCCGAGAGCTCACTCTTCGGTTGCGGTGTCAATCTGCTCGACGCCTTCGACCTTTTCAGGTTCGGTGGTGGGAAGGTCGACAGTCGTTTCCAGGTCGGCCCAGTATTCTTCGGCCCAGGGATCTTCGATCGGCTGGCTACGCTTCCAGAGCACGTAGCCGGCGCCGGCGACGGTTGTTGCAAGGGCGGTCCATCCGATGGCGCGGAGGAAGCGGTGTTTCTTCACGATGACCTTCTTTGTCGGGGTGGTGAGAGCTGCCTGCGATGCTTCGCTGGCGTGACGTGCGCGTTCAAGCAACGGCGTTCCCTCTGCGGCGAGCGCTGCGCCACCTTCGTGGACGGCTCGCTGGATGCGCGGAATGTAGTCTTCGACGACCTCTTCGCGTGCCTTTTCGAATGCGGGGCGTGCGCGGTCTGCTGCGTCAACGGCGCGAGCGGTGACGTCTTCGACGACCGGTGTTGCGCGGTCGATTGCTTCGTTCAGTGCTGCTTGGGCGCGAGGTGCTGCCCAGTCGATGCCCTGTTCAGCGAGTTCGGTGGCTTTCACTGCCACCCGTCCGGCGTGCACGGCGACCGCGTCGCGCAGTTGGAGTGCTTCGTTGCGAAGTTTCTCCGTGTCGAAGTTCGGTGTGTTGGCCATAGTCCGAATCCTTCCAATAGTTGCTGCGGTTTGTACCGCGTCTTCCCATTGTGCACCGAAGTTTTGTGATCTGCACCCCTAGCGACAAAATCGGGTGGCTCCAGATCATGCCTTTTGGCGCCTTTTCTGGGACGATGAAGACATGGAAGCAACACTGCACACCTCTATGGGTGATATCAACATTGAACTGTTCCCGAACCACGCACCGAACACGGTGAATAACTTTGTCACGCTGGCTCGTGGCGAGCGCGAGTGGGTTGACCCGATGACCGGCCAGAAGACGTCGCGTCCGCTTTACGACGGCACGATTTTCCACCGCGTTATTTCGGGCTTCATGATTCAGGGTGGTGACCCGCTGGGCACCGGTACTGGTGGCCCGGGCTACCAGTTCAACGATGAGATCCACCCGGAACTCAACTTCAACAGCCCCTACCTGCTGGCCATGGCGAATGCTGGCAAGCGTATGGGCAAGGGCACGAATGGTTCGCAGTTCTTCATCACGGTTGCGTCGACCCCGTGGTTGCTGGGCAACCACACCATTTTCGGTGAGGTCAAAGACGAAGAGTCGAAGAAGGTTGTCGACGCGATTGCAACGACTGCGACGGGCGCGAATGATCGTCCAGTGAATGACGTTGTGATCGAGTCGGTTTCGATCGTCGACTGAGTGTGAGGTTGGCGTGTCTCGTGTTCGGCGTGGTTTTCCGCTTGAGTAATTGTTGCTGATTGGCGAGGCCGCCTCCACTTGATCGATCACGTTTTCTTCATTGTGGGGCGGATGGGGGAGCGGATCCCGTGTGGATTCGTGCGTCTGTCCGCCCTAGGTGTATTCAGACGGTAAGAGCGATTTTGGTTGCTCGTGAGCGTCGGGAGCGGGATGGTGTGTCTGGTTTCTGGCGGTGTGTGGAGGATATAGAGCATGTCGACGCCTTTGTATGGACAGCGTTCGAACCCGTATGCGGCTCCTGAGTGCCCGCGTCACCCGGGTGTACGTTCGGTGGATTATTGCAAGAAGTGCAATCGTCCGATGTGTGTTGATTGCACGGTGCGGACCGAGGTTCGTTCAGTGTGCGTGGAGTGCGCGAACGTTCGCAGACCACGTGTTCCCAGTGGTCAGCCGGTTGTGACGTACACGCTGATTGGTATCAACGTTGCGTTGTTCATCTTGTCCTTCGTGTTGCCGTTGGTGGGGAATTGGCTGTTCTTTAACCCTGCGGTGGGTTACCGCCAGGTGTGGCGGTTCTTGACGACTGCGTTCCTTCACAGCGGGTTCATGCATATTGCGTTCAATATGTTGGCTTTATACTCGGTGGGTATTGAGCTTGAGCAGGTGTTGGGGCGTACCCGGTACTTGTCTGTTTATCTGCTGAGTGCGATTGGTGCGTCGCTGTTTGTTTTGGCGTGGGTCTTGATTCAACCGTCGTCGCTTGGGACGGTGACCGTGGGCGCGTCCGGCGCTGTGTTCGGTTTGTTCGGTGCGATGTTCGTTTTGCAGAAGCAGTCGGGTATGGATACGAGGGCCGTTGTGGGCCTCTTACTTGTGAACTTGCTGATCGGTTTTATTGTCCCGAATGTGTCGTGGCAGGGGCACGTGGGTGGCCTTGCCACGGGCGCGTTGGCGACGTGGATTTATTGGCGTCAGGGGCGTGCAAAACCTGGAATTACTGCGAAAAAGCAGGAACGTCAGACCTTGTGGATAACTGTGGGTATGTATGTTGCTGCGATCGCCTTGATCGGCTTGACCTACGAAGTAATTTTCGAGGTTCTCGGATAAATTCGTTGAAATCTCGAGGTTTATGCGAGTTATCCACAATCTGTGTGATTGCCTAAGTTACACGGATGTAATTTATCCCCAGGTGTGGAAACACCTGGGGATAACTCTTGTGATTGTTGAAATCTAGCGGGAAACCTTTATCAACAGGTCATCGCCAGCGGAGCGTCATCAGGAAGCCCACCATCATGATGCCCAGGCCGATCACCATGTTCCACCAGTCGATGCCGGGAATCGGGTAAACGCCCGAAGAAATGTAGTAGACCATCAGCCACACAAGGCCGATGAGAAGAAGGGCAACGAAAGTCGGTGCCCACCAGCTGGGGCTCAGCGGAATACCTGCGGTCCAGGCGTTGAGATCCTGATCTTCAGGAACCTGGTGCTTCGTATTCTTGCGCTTTTTGTTCTCAGCCACGTTTCTCCTCAATTGAACTTTGGTGCCCTTGCCGACTACTTCTCGGAAAGGCATCGCAGAACGCTAACCCCTTTAGCGTAGTCTTCCAAGTAACGACAAACCAAAGTGCAACGCGGGAAGGAGGCATTGATGGCACACAATCAGGACGATTCGCCCCATTTGACTCCACCCGAGGCGTCACAAAAATCCGATTCCTCGACCCCACCCGCCTTTGAACCGAGGTCGCGTTCGAAAAAGAAGGCGGCCTCGTCGATGAAACCCAAGCCCCACATTTCGCACTTCGACGGCCCCTGGCACGTGGCCCTGCGCAAGCTACGGAAGTTTGCGCCACTGTCTCCACGCGCGGCCACATCCGTTTTTATTGTCACCGCTGCTTGTGGCTTGCTGTTCATCGTTTCAGCGCAGGCGAAGAATGACGCCGACAACCTCGGGCGAGATACCAACCTGATTTCGCTGGTACGAGCCTCGCAGGATGAAGTCGAAACGCTTGATTTTGAGGTGAGCGCACTGCGCGACATCGTCTCTCAATACGCCAACTCGTCCGGCCAAACGCAGACCGAGGATACGTCCATTACCTCACTGGCAGCACAGCCTGTGACCGGCCCAGGTGTGACTATTACGCTCACGGACGCACCCCAGCAGGCGATTCCCGACGGTGCTACACCGAACGACCTAGTCATTCACCAGCAGGACATTGAAGACGTGATGAACGCGCTCTGGAATGGTGGCGCGGAAGCCATGACTGTCCAAGGAGTACGCGTGACCGGACAAACAGTGATCCGATGCATTGGCAACGTGATTCTTGTTGACGGACAGCCTTTTTCTCCGCCATACGTGGTGGAAGCCATTGGTGATCCGAACGCGCTCACAGAGAAGGTCAACGCAAATCCCCGTATTGTTAATTACAAGGCCTACGTTGCTTTGTATGGCCTTGGCTGGGATCTGGAGACGAACAAATCCCTTCATCTTCCCGCGGCTAGCGTGAAGACATTTAACTCATACGCACAGGTGGTGGACTAAAACATGACAAGGCGTTCCATGGCAGGCGCACATATTGCCCCCCAAAAGAAGGCCTCGCCGCTCAGCGTCGCTCTTGGAGTGATTGGTGAACTCTTCATTACCGTCGCCATCGTTTTGATTGGTTTCGCACTCTGGCAGCTCTACTGGACGTCTTTCAAAGTTGAAGGACCTCGCCAGCAAGCGATCGAAACATACGCCCACGCGCACGCGCCCGCTACCACAAACGTTGGTGAGGAACGCGCGGATGACCCGCCGTCAATGACCACCAGCGTTGACCCGAACCAGATCTACGGCCTTATTCATGTCCCAAAGTGGAACTGGATGAAGATTCCGTTGGCGGAAACCACGTCGACATTCGTCCTAGACCAGGGTTTCGCAGGCCACTATGAGGACACCGCTCAGCCCGGCGACATCGGCAACTTCTCTGTTGCCGGCCACCGCCGCACCTACGGTAATAACTTCCGCTGGATCGACCGCCTGTCCGTCGGCGACCCCGTTGTTGTCGAACTCGACAACCACTACGTCACGTACACTATGGAAACCAGCGAAATCGTTGAGGCCAATGACCCGGACAACTACCGCGTCGTCGCCCCCGTGATTGATGATGTCACGTGGAGCCAGGTGCCCACGGAACGTTGGATGACCATGACTACGTGCCACCCCGAATACGGGAACTCGCAACGTTTCATTGTTCACCTGAAGTTCAAGTCATGGACTCCTAAGGACACTGGCGTGCCCAGTGCGCTGGCGGACGAACCCGCAGCCTGATCCCATTTTCTCCGCTTGAACATCGCTTGAAAAGGACATTTGATCCACATGTACGCTTGGATTTTTCGTCATCTTCCCGGACCGACATGGTTGAAGGTGATTGAGTCGTTGGTTCTGATTGGCCTTGTTGCCTACGCTCTTCTTGAGTGGGGTTACCCGTGGGCCCAGGAATACTTAGAGTTGGGCGAAGCGTCCGTCTGACCTGTTCACCCGTTGACGCTTTCGCCGTTTCAGGTGGCGTTCGGCTGATACTTTTCCGCATACGCGCGGATGGTTCGTGCCGGTTCGTTTGATCTTGGTGTCGTTGTGACGCGTTGCCAACGTGTTCTGGCGCGTGGAATCGGCGTGATTCTATCAGGGTGGCTTAAGGGGGACGAGGCCACGCCTGGACGGGCGCGGAGCTTGAAGCCTGTTGTAGCTGAGCGGAAATACGCCACTATGAGTGAGGGCGCATAGTTAAGGTTTGCATCTGTTGATGTTGCGGTGAAAGTTCCAACAACCTTCAGCGTAACCTGGCGGGGATCATATGATCCCCGCCAGGCCTCGTCAATCAAATCCACCCACGGTGAATCGGATAACTACCCACTAGCTACCCGAGTTCGCCTGACCGGAATTGTTCGGATTAGCCGGAGGAGTCTGCGGACCCTTCGACACCGTAAGGTTCACGGTCGAACCCTGGGCGACAACAGAACCCTCAGTCGGATTCACCGCCAGAACACCGCCAGCTTCCAGATTGTTCGAGTACTGCTCCGTCACCGATGTGCGCAAGCCAAGCTCCTGCAAAGTCTGAACAACATGCGCCTGGTCGTAACCAACCAAACCTGAAGGAATCGTGATCTTGCCAGAAGACACAGTCAACGTGACCGCCGTGTCCTTATTAACCGACGTGCCAGCAGCCGGGTTAGTGGAAATCACTAGACCTTCCTTCTGGCTCGGGTCATCCGACACCTGAACGGAACCAACCGTCAAGCCCTTCGCAGCCAGAGCCTCGCGCGCCTGATCCTGCGTCATACCCGTAACATCCGGAACCTCAACGCTCTTCGGGCCCGACGACAGACTGACCTTCACGGTCGATCCCTTCTTGACCTTCGAACCAACCGACGGGTTCACCTGAGCAACCTTGCCTTCTTCCACATCCGCAGAAGCAACAGGGTCAGCGGTCTGTTCATACACAAGCCCCAGAGCCTCAATTGCCTGCTTCGCGGCATCCGGGCTCATACCCACTAGATTGTCAGGAATAACAACGGATTCAGCGCCACTCGACAACTTGGCTGTCACGGTCGAACCAACCTCAACCTGATCGCCCGACGGCGGATCAGTCTCGGCGACCTTGCCTTCTTCAATCTCGTCAGAGGCAACCGTCTCATTCGAAATCGCGAACACCAAGCCAACAGACTCAACTGCGGACTTCGCCTCCGCCTGCGTCATTCCGATCAGATTGTCGGGGACAGCGACCATCTCTTTATCCGAAGAAGCATGCGACAGTGCGTACCAAATACCGCCCATCAGTAGCAGAGCCACAATGACAAGCGCGACAATAATGCCCTTCTTCGACTTCTTTTTCGGTTCTTCCTCAAACTCCTGCGTCGCAACGGGCGCAAAGGTCGTTGTCGCATTTGACGGGGAAGCAACTGCCGGAGGCAACGTTTGAGTCGGCTGCGAATTAGCTACGTTTGCCGCAGCCATCGGAACCGTGTCCGCCCACACCGCAACGGCTGGAGCATTCACGTGGCCACCGTGCGACGCTCGCATCAAATCAGCCAGCATAGAGGCAGCTGACGTGTAGCGGTCTGTGCGATCCTTTGCCAGAGCCTTCATGACGACGCGATCAAGTGCCTCGGGAACATCCGGGGTGATCGACGACGGTGTGGGAGGCAACTGCTGAACATGCTGGTAGGCAACGGCAACAGCCGAATCGCCGGTAAACGGCGGACGACCGGTCAGCAACTCAAACAGGACAACGCCGGTGGAGTACAAGTCGGAACGCGCGTCCACCTGCTCACCGCGAGCCTGCTCGGGCGACAGGTACTGGGCAGTGCCAACGACAGCGTTCGTCTGCGTCATCGTCGCCTGCGAATCGGTGATCGCACGCGCGATACCGAAGTCCATGACCTTCACCTTGCCGTCATTCGTCAACATGATGTTGCCCGGCTTGATATCCCGGTGCACCAAATGCTGCGAATGGGAGTATTCAAGCGCGCCCAACACGCCGGATACGATGGCAACGGCCTCGTTGATCGGCACCGGAGTACCGTCAGCGAGCAGTTCCTTGACCGTGTGCCCCTCAACGTACTCCATCACGATGTACGGCACGGAGATAGCACGACCGTCAGGGCCGGTCAGCATTTCCTCGCCCGTGTCGTACACGGCCACAATATTCGCGTGGTTCAAAGAAGCAGCCGACTGCGCTTCACGCCTGAAACGCGCCTGGAACACGGAGTCTCGTGCTAGGTCAGAGCGCAGCATCTTGATTGCGACAACGCGTGATAGGCGCGTATCGAAGCCCAGGTGGACTTCCGCCATACCGCCACGCCCGATCAGTGAGCGAACCTCGTACCTGCCGGCTAGACGGCGGCCCATGGAGTCTGCCATGTCTGAACCTCCTTCGTGGTGGGGAGCCCGTCACTGAGAAGCGACGTGAGTGACCCGAACATGTGCTGAAGAATGAAATATGCGCCCGCGAGAATCGCGATGATTATCAGGGCAATGATGATTGCTTGGATGATGCGTCGACCCTTTGAAACAGGTGGCGCAACCACCGACCTGTTGTACTGAGTCGGAGTCGGGGGCACGGTGCTCACCGGTGGCGCATTCCGCTTCGACACGGAGTACCAGACCTGCCTGCTCGCCTGGCTCGACGGCTTCGGTCTGACCCGCTTGGGTGGTGGCGACGACAGTTTCTGCTGGCGCGTCTTCGTCTGGGGGGACGAGGTCACGGCCTGCGTTCCTGAGCGCTTGGCTGAATCGATGGCCGAACGTTTGTCGGTGAGAGCCGGTGGTGGTGGAAGTGTCGGCGACACCGAAGCGTGAGCCGTGTCAGCCTCTTCGCGGACGCGAGCACGTTCCTTCAGTCGTTCACTGAGCTGACGACGACGCACCGCGGTTGGATCTAAGTCCACATCCCCCTTGTTCGATGGCATGGCATCTCCTGAGAGCGACTGTGAGTGTTCTGTCTGGGAGTTTACGTTTTGAGGATCCTGCGAATCTGACTGTTGCGTAAGGTTCTGCGGATCCGTTGGAGTATCAAGGCCCGCTGGGCGTTCCAGCAGTTCCTCGGGAAGACTGCGACGCTTCGTGTGATGAACCGGCGCTGCCACGGGAGACGGGTGAACCTGCGTCGGCTCCATCTTCGCCTCTGGGAATGGGTCGGGAAGCGGATGAGTTGCTACAGAAATACCCATCTGCTTTGCCGCCTTCGACAGCTCGCGGACCAGCGCCACACCAGAGTCGGGGCGCTTCTCCGGCTTCTTTTCCAGGAGGTGACAAATGATGTCAGCAAGCGGACGCGGCACGTCAGAAGGCAGGGGAGGAACAGGATCATTCACGTGCGAGAACGCAATATCAACTTGCGTCTTGCCAGTAAAGGGTCGCTGTCCGGCAGCAGCCTCGTACGCAATTACACCCAAGGCGTACAAATCACCCAACGATGTCGCGATTTCCCCCATTGCCTGCTCGGGCGGAAGGTACTGAGCCGTGCCCATCACCATTCCCGCGGCGGTCAGAGCCGCCTGATTATTCGAGCGCGAAATACCAAAATCGGTCAGCTTCACGATGCCGTCGGGGCGCACCAGAATATTCGCGGGCTTAATATCACGGTGGACAACCCCGGCTTCCGACGCTGCGCCGAGCGCCATCGCGACCTGCATCAGCACGGGGACGAGGTCCTGCGTGGCAATGCGATGACCGTCTTTCAAGTAGTGATTGAGGGGCTTGCCTTCAACCAGCTCCATGACGATCCAGCCGCGACCATCCTGCTCGCCAGAATCCTGCACGTTCGCAATATTCGGGTGCTGGATACGCATCGCATTATTCGCTTCGATACGCAGACGCGACAGGGACAACTCTTCGCCAGAGAACTCCGGGCGCAATACCTTTGCGGCCACCATGCGACCGGTCACCTGATCGCGGGCCTTCCAGACCTCGCCCATGCCACCTTGAGCAATCGGCGTGAGTAGCGTGTAACGACCGCCCAGCTTCTTGCCCGCTGAATACTTTGTGGAAGAACTCATTGGATACCTGCCTCTAGAAGCGCGCGAGCAATTGGGCCGGCAACGGTTCCACCGTGAGGAGCTGGATCCGTATCGTCACCCTCGACAAGGACAGCGAAGGCAATCTGCGGATCATCAGCGGGAGCAAAACCCACCGCCCACGCGTTCGCGTGTCCGTTAGTGCCCGTTTCCGCCGTGCCGGTCTTCGCCGCCACGGAAATGCCGTCGATCGCCATGGATGTGCCCGTGCCATACGGCTGATTGACAACACCCTTCATCATCTCGGTCAGTTGCGTCGCAATATCGGCACTAATCGGGGTGCGCAACACAGTCGGGTTGGTCTCGGACTGGACAGCCAAATCAGCATCCACAACCTGCGACACCAAGTAGGGCGTCATCATCTGACCACCGTTAGCGATCGTCTGAGCAATCTCAGCCATTTCAAGTGGCGTCACCTGAACTGAATACTGGCCGATAGCGCTCATCGCCAGCTGGGCCGCGTCCGTCGTTTCAGGGAAAACCGAAGGAGTCACAGCAAGCGGAATCGACTGGGATGCGCCGAAACCGAAACGCGACGCCACATCGGCAAGCTGATCGTGAGAAAGAGACTGCGCGGCAAGAATGAACGACGTGTTGCACGATCGTGCAAACGCTTCAGCCAACGTCGGATTCCCATCGCCACACGTCGAAGACTCAATGTTCGACACCGTCGTCTGAGTTCCGGGAAGCACTGTTGAAACGGGGGATTCCACATTCGTGGATGGTGAAGCGACACCATTTTCGATCAGAGCGATTGACGTCAAAATCTTGAACGTCGAACCGGGTTCATAGCGATTACCCGCGATCGCACGGTTTGATAGGGGCTCGTTCGGATCTTCCGTCAGAGCCTTATACGCGTCACTCACCGCCTCGGAATCGAAGGCGGCCAGAGAATTCGGGTCATAGCTGGGAGATGAATACATCGCCAAAATCGCGCCGGTCTTTGCATTCAACGCCACGACGGCGCCCTTGCGGTTACCCAACTGATCAGCGGCAATCTGCTGAAGGGTCGGATCCAACGTCAGCACCAAGCCGCCGCCCTGGCGAGAAGCGCCCGTAAACAGGTTGTGAAGACGCTGACCAAGAAGAGCCTGAGACTGTCCGTCCAATGTTGATTCAGCGGCCGACTCAAGCCCGGTTGCCTGCGAAAATGCGGACGAGAAATACCCGGTCACCGAAGCATAAAGCGGACCCTGAGAATAGGAACGCTGGAAACGATGAGAGCCCTCAATCTTCGTTGACGACGCAATCGCCGAACCCGCAACAATGATCGGACCGCGATCCGTTTCCGCCGCGTGCAAAATAGTGCGTTCATTACGCCCATCGGCGTTTAAAGACGGAGCCTGAAGGAACTGATTGTTCGTTGCAGCCAAACCAAGCAGAGCAAACATTGCGAAGATGACGATGGACAAGCGACGAATCTGATGGTTCATGCGTTCACCTCACGTGCAACTGACGGTTGGATACCTGAGTTCCACGGAGCAGGTGTAGCGGCGGGACGACGAGCCGCATCGGACACGCGAATCAACAGCGCGACAGTCAACCACGACGACACCATTGACGAGCCACCGGCTGCCAAGAACGGCGCCGTCAGACCCGTTAGCGGGATCAGGCGAGTAATACCGCCCAACACAACGAACAGCTGAATTGCCAGCGAGAAACTCAAACCCGTTGCCAGCAGCTTCCCGAAACCGTCACGAACGGAAATGGCGGCACGTAAACCGCGTTCAATCAGCACCAGATACAGCACCAGAATTGCGGCCAAACCGGTCAAACCCAATTCTTCGGCAAGCGACGAAAGAATGAAGTCAGAATTGGCAAGAGGAACCAACTGTGGGTAGCCACGACCCCAACCTGTCCCCATCAAACCGCCCGATGCCTGACCGAACAGCGACTGCACCAGCTGGAACGACCCGCCCGTCTGCTCATAAACCTCGGGATCCAACGCGTTCAACCACACCGAGAAACGATTCGCGACGTGCGGGAATGCCTTGACTGTCAGCGCAACAGCGGGCACGAACATGACGAAACCAATGATCAGCCACGACACTCGATTCGTTGCCACGTACAGCATTGCCACGAACAGGCTGAAGAACAGGAGCGAGGTACCAAGATCGCGCTGCAAAACAAGAATCGCAATACCGATCAACCAGACAAGCAGAATCGGACCCAAGTCGCGGGCGCGAGGCAATCGCATTCCAAGGAACTGACGTCCACCAATCGCAAGATTGTCACGATTCGTCACCAAGTAGCCGGCAAAGAACAGTGCCAGCGTGATCTTCACCAGCTCGCCGGGCTGGAACGACATCGAACCGATGCGGATCCAGACTCGTGCCCCGAACGTTTCGACACCGAGCCCTGGAATCATCGGGAGCAGTAGAAGGATCAAGGACAGGACACCGAACGTGTACGTGTAACGACGCAACGAACGATGGTCCTTCAACACGATCAGAATCAACGCAGCGACAGCAATTGCGATGCCCACAAACATTAGCTGACGCATTTCGACGGTCGCCTGACCAAGCGCATCGTAGGACATATCCAAGCGATAAATCATCGCCAAACCCAGGCCGGTGAGCGCTACTGCAATCGGCAGAATCACGGGGTCAGCGAAGGGGGCCAGGAAATGCATCCCCACCTCGGCGACAATCGCAATCGCCAGCAAAATACCGGCGTGCATTGCAAGATTGCCGGGCAACTCACCCGTGCGATTAATGCTGGTCAGAACATATCCGCCAATACCGACTGTCAAAGCAACCAGCAAAAGAATAATTTCAAGACCGCGACGAGGCTTCGCGGGAGCAACGGTCACAAGAGCCATCAGTGACCACCCGCCGAACTGTTATTCGTCGAACTTGATTGAGCCCCCGACTGTCTTGAGGACGCGGATTGAGCGCTATCGTCAGACTGAGAGTTATCAGCGTTCAGTGCAGACTTAAAGCTCTTCTTGTTCAGACGCAACTGATCAATGTACTGATCGATCTTCTTGCGCGACGAACGCAGAACAGGATCCTTCAGGCGTTGACGGTCCGCATCGGTCAACTCAGCCAACGAAAGATCCGTGACTTCGACGGCGTGCGAGAACTTCCACGGTCCCAACGACTGCGGAATGCCCTGGTAGATAACGACGTAGCCATCCTGGCCGATCACGTAATACTGGCTCTGCGTCCACGACCAACCAAGCCATCCGCCAACACCGAGCAGAACAGCGACAACAAGACCCAAAAGCGGGGCGAACCAAGCGCGATGCTTCGTCTGATCCTCGCCGTCATCTTCGTCAATCGCCAAACGGCGTTGCTTCCGCAAAGCCGCCGCGCGCCCAGCCGCACCCTCGCCACCGCGAGAAGCAGCATGACGATCAATCGCCGCCGCGCCCACAATCTGGGGAGGCCCAACCGGATACGAGCCGGGCTCGACAATGTCAGCAACAACGCACGTGATGTTGTCAGGACCGCCCGCGCGAAGCGCAAGGCGAATCAACTCTTCAGCGCACTCACCGGGATCATCAATTTCGGCAAGAACAGCACCCAACGTCTCGGGAGACACAACACCCGACAGGCCATCGGAGCAAAGCAACCAACGATCGCCGACAACCGCTTCGCGGATCGTCTCATCCGGAGTCACATCCGCCTGAGAATCGCCCAAAACACGCAAAACAACATTCTTATTCGGATGATGTTCTGCCTCTTCAGGCGTGATTTGACCGGACTCCACCAGATACTGAACGAACGAATGGTCCGTTGTTACCTGCGTGAGAGCCTCTCCACGCAAAACATAGGCGCGCGAATCGCCGATATGAACCATCGCCAACTTATTGCCCGAACGCATCACAGCAATACATGTCGTCCCCAGACCCTCAAGATCCTTGTCTCGACGAGAACGATCCGACAGTTCATCGTGCGCATCCATCAACGCTTCGCGAAGCAACGGCAGCATCTTGTCCGCAGGATACGAATCCGAATCCAGAGGAACAAGGTGCGCAATCGCAACGCTTGACGCAATATCGCCACCGGCAGGACCACCCATGCCATCGGCTAAAACAAGCAGGTTCGGACCCGCATAACCAGAATCCTGGTTATTGCTTCGAACCAACCCAACGTCAGAACGGGCCGCGCAACGGAATTCAATCGGGGCAGCTGCCATCAGCTCACCAATTCAAACGTGGTCTGCCCAATACGCACAACATCGCCCGAATGAAGCAGACGAGGCTCGCTAAGACGCTCATCATCAACGAAGGTGCCATTACGGCTACTCAAATCCTCGATCCACCAGCCTTGCTCAGAAGGCTGAAGGCGAGCATGACGCCCCGACGCGTACTCATCCTCAAGCACAAGCGTCGACGCGGGCGAACGCCCAATCACAATCGGTGTCGTTCCCAACGGAAGAACAGTTCCCACAAGCGGGCCACCCGTCAGCAACACGTTCCGTGGCACATCGGGCTCTAAGTTCCGAGCCTGGTGGCGGTTTCGTCGATTCTCTTTACGACGCTGATCAGCGGCCTTTCTGCCCTTACCACGCGGGGTAACAACCGTGCCAAACACGTCGCGACGCAACGTATTCACGGCACCCAACACGAGCAACCACAGCAGGACCAGGTACCCGATCCTAAAAACCGTAAACGCGAGATCCGAGGTCATTCATCACCCCCCGTTTCCGGGTGAGTCCAAAAGTCGATGACAGTACGACCAATCGTCAGCTGGTTACCATCCAGCAGGGTCGCAGCATCAATCTTGTGGCCCTCAACAAACGTGCCATTCGTGGAACCAAGATCAGTAGCAATCACACCGGTCGGCGTGATCCGCAGTTCAAGGTGACGGCGCGAAACGCCGGTGTCGGCGACGATAATATCGGCTTCGGTACCGCGACCAATCACCGTCACGGGCTCCGTCAGTAGCCAACGCTCGCCATTCACCTCAATGATCGGGTGCTCAGGCGAAGGAGACGAGGCAGTCGCTGGCGCGACACTCCCACGCTTATTCGAAGCCTCGACGCGCAACTTGCCCGCCTGCTCCTTGTCATCCTCGCGGAACTCAACGCTTACCGGGCCAAGCAGGGCGTACCCGTTGTCTGCAGCATGCTCGGTCGCCTGCGCTGCGAATTCGTCCGCAAGAACATTCAAGTCAGCTTCCAACGAATCCAAATCAGCCGGCGTAGCAAACACCGTGAAATGATTCGCCGCGATCGTGCGCTCCGTTGACAGCTCCTGCGCCGAATCGTCCATCGCGCGACGAATTGCCGAGTTCACATCAACCGCTTTAATGCCGGAACGAAAAACCTTCGAAAAGGCATCGTTGACACCACGCTCAACTGCGTTCTCAAAGCGATCAAAGATGCTCATGCTCGGTACTCCTAGGGACAGGCGGTATTGGACGCTTTTCTGGCGGTTGATCGCCGAAATATCGACTCTCTTCCAACGGAAAAACGCTTCGCGTGAGCGTAAATGCACACACGTAACAAAGACAGTTTAACCGTCAACGCGAAAGCGAGGGTTTTTTGCGGACGCTTCTCCGCGATTTCTAGGATAAATCCAGGGGTGAAACGAAAGGGCCCCGACAACCGTGCTGGTTGCCAGGGCCCTTGTCAGTTGTCTTGAAGGAGGGGCCTTAGAAGTCCCAGTCCTCGTCCTCGGTGTCGACGATCTCGCCGATGACGTAGGAGGAACCTGAGCCCGAGAAGAAGTCGTGGTTCTCGTCAGCGTTCGGCGACAGAGCCGCCAGAATTGCCGGGTTCACGTTCGTCTCGTCGGCCGGGAACAGGGCCTCGTAGCCGAGGTTCATCAGCGCCTTGTTCGCGTTGTAGCGCAGGAACTTCTTCACGTCCTCGGTGAGGCCGAGCGGATCGTAGAGGTCCTCCGTGTACTGCTCCTCGTTCTCGTAGAGCTCGTAGAGGAGGGAGTAGGTGTAATCCTTGAGCTCGTCGCGGCGCTCGGGAGAGGACTCGGCGACGGCGAGCTGGTACTTGTAGCCGATGTAGTAGCCGTGAACGGCCTCGTCGCGGATGATCAGGCGGATGAGGTCAGCGGTGTTCGTCAGCTTCGCGTGCGCCGACCAGTACATCGGCGCGTAGAAGCCGGAGTAGAAGAGGAAGGACTCGAGCATCGTCGAGGCGACCTTGCGCTTGGCCGGATCGTCGCCCTCGTAGTAGGACTTCACGATCTCGGCCTTCTTCTGGAGGGCCTCGTTCTCTTCCGACCAGCGGAAGGACTCGTTGATCTCCTCGGTGGACAGGAGGGTCGAGAAGATCGACGAGTAGGACTTCGCGTGCACGGACTCCATGAACGCGATGTTCGTGTAGACGGCCTCCTCGTGCGGGGTGCGCGCGTCGGGGATAAGGGAGATTGCGCCGACGGTGCCCTGCAGGGTGTCCAGCAGAGTCAGGCCGGTAAACACGCGGTTCGTCATCAGCTGCTCGTCCGGGTGCAGGGTTTTCCAGGACTGAATGTCGTTCGACAACGGCACTTTTTCAGGCAACCAGAAGTTGCCGGTGAGGCGATCCCAGACCTCGAGGTCCTTCTCGTCCTCAATGCGGTTCCAGTTGATCGCTTCAAAAACAGGCTGAGTGCTCACTGGTCTTCTTTCAATCCGGGGTGTGCTTCGTATCCAAGCGCGGGCGTTTTGGGGGTATGGACATAGCCTACCCGCGATGTGGGTGGGTAGGTGAGGTGGGCGGGCGGCCGATCTTGTGAGATCGGCCAGTTGCGCACACATCGAGTGTGCACCAATCGACGAGGCCGCCTGCCGATCTTGGCTCTGCTCTTATCGCAGGCGGAGCCAGGGAGTCGGTGCTCAGTCGCGTACCAACTCGAAAAGGTGGTCGATAACGTTCGTTCCGGACGCGCGCAGGCCGTCGTGCTGGTACTCGTTCGTGATCCACGTGCGTGCGCCACGGATTGTCGTCGCGGTATCGAGGGACAGTTCACGAGGCACAAACATGTCGTCGTAGTAGACGGCTGCTGCGACCGGGACGGTGTTGTGAGTCAGAACCTCGGGAATGTAGACGGCCGGCCAATCCGTGCGTGTCGCCAGAATGTCGCAGGCTTTGGCGAACGGGCGGAGGAACGGATCCTCGTCGAAGAAACGGCGCATCATGTGCTCGCCGGTCAGGTAGTAGGGCTCAGATTCGTCGAGTGGATCGGCATCCTTAGCGAAACCGGGGATTTCTTCGGCTAGACGGTCGGCGGACCAGTTCGTTGTCGTGCCCGCCAGGTCGGGGGTCGCACCCGCATAAATTGTTTCGTGCAGGACCGCGTACATGGGTGTACCTGCAATTTCCGCCGCGATGCCTTCGAGGAACTGGTGTGACAGGCGACGCTGCCCACGCACCGTCGTCCACGGGCCTTCGAGCAGGTAGTGCAACATGTCTGTGCGCGTTGTTGTTCCCAGGCCCATGCCGATCATGCGGAATCGTGCGGGGCTGAGGCGTTCTCCTGTTGGCAGTAGTTCTTCGGTGTCGCGCAGGTGAGCGGCGATTTCACGGATCGTGCGCTCGTCGGATGCGTAGCGCGAGAAGTAGGTCTGGTTACGCTTCGCCGTGGTGGCGTATGTCCGGCGATAGATTTCGTCAACGTGTGTAAGGCCCGGCAAACCACCCGTAAGTAGTGACTTTTCGAGGCCCTCTGGGGCGAGCGACAGATAAGCGGTCGTGATGAATCCGCCGAAGCTCTGGCCCAGAGTCGACCACTGTGCGTCGCCAGCCAGCTCACGGCGAACATACTCGGCATCCCAGACAATTTGATCCTGGCGGAAAAGCATCAGGTAATCAGCCAACGCCTGGTCGTTGATGGACCCATCCGGGTTATCGAAGCGACCGGACTCCACCAAACTGCGCGCATCAAGGCGTCCCGACTGGCCAGTGCCTCGTTGATCTAACAGAACCAAGCGGTGGTCGTCGAGCAGACGCCCAAGCCAGCCATCGCGGAAGTCACCCGAACGAGGCGCGCCAAAACCGGGACCCCCCTGCAAATACACCAAGTAGGGGAGGTTTTCGCCACCGGGGCGGATCACCTCGCGCGCGAAAACCTCGATCGTTTCCAGTGTCTGCGGAGTCGATGCGGGTGAGTTCAGCGTCTTCCGGTGATCCAACGGGACGACGAAACGGTGTTCATTGACGGTGCAAGAGTGCTGAATATACGAGTTCACGAGCATGAACCCACTGTATCGCGGGCGGCGATCCAATTCGCATACCCGCAACGATGTCAGTGAACCGAGAGCAAGCTGGCTCTTTGCGGGAGTGTGGTTGCAGGCTGGACATCACTCAGCAATTCTTGCGCGTGGGTCGCTACTGCTCGTTCGAGGGTCGCACCGTGGACGTCAGTGTGGCCTGCCTCTTAACCTTTCAAGGTTGTCTGATGATGAACCAGGCTCAGCCCACGCGAATTCTCACTTGGCTCCCAGACCGACAGCTCAACGCTGGCGCCGTTCTTCCATCGCATCTCGTAGCGAACAAGCCAAGCGCTTCCTGCGGGAGTCACCGTCATGCGACTGATCTTCGCGTCGAGGGGAACAGGGCCCTCCAACGTCGTGGTCACGTTCCCGTTCGGCCAAACGCGCGTGCAGTCCGAGGCTGCAATCTGCTTTAAAACCGATGATTCTCCTGTAAGCCAGGCGGTGAGGAACACCTTTTCATTCTCAATCAGACGCGACCTGTTGTCCGATCCGGAACCGTCACGCATCTCCATGAAAGAAGAGTCAGAAGAAGAAACCGCCGGCTCCGCGACTGCGCTCGCGGAATCATCGCCGAAATCACCGGTTTCGTTGGACTGCGAAGCAGGAGTTTCTCCCCCGCTACCAGCAAATCCGGGGCCAGGCTTGGGGATGCGACCCGCCTGATATTCCTCGGCGCATCCGCGCGCGAAGTCATCGGCGAGCTCGTTCATGGTGTGCCCAGCGTGGCCTTTCACCCATTCGAAGGTTACGTTCCGCCCAGCGATGACACGGTCAATTTCTTGAATCAGTTCAAGGTTCTTGATCGGCTTCTTATCGGCTTTCACCCAACCGCGCTTCTTCCACCCGTGCATCCACTGAGAGATCACGTTGATCGCGTACTGCGAATCGGCCAAGATATGGAGCTCACAGTCAGCAAACCCAGCAGCTTCCGTGGCCTTCAATAGCTCAAGAACAGCGGTGAGTTCACCCAGATTGTTCGTCCCCGATTCCCAGCCACCGGCATCCCAGCAAGTGGCGTCAACGACCCACGCCCAGCCGGCGGGCCCAGGATTCCCAAGTGAAGAACCGTCAACGGCAGCAACGATACGGTTACCTGCAGGCGTCATCGCTGATCACCAGCCTTGTCCATTGCTTCGGATGCTTCAGACGTACCTAGTTCCGATGCTGCGGGCTCGCGAACTCCGACCTGCCCGAGCGCGAAAGCGAACTCTTCGGCGCGAGCCTTCCAGCGCCCTTCACGGCCAGACGGCCCAGCATGACCTGCAACCATCTGAGTACGCAGAACAATCGGACGCGAGGCGGCAAGGTCAGCATCTGCGTTCTGCCCTGACGCTTCTCGTAGGCGTTGGACCCACTTGGTCGGCTCAACAAATTCAACGCGTGTGTCATTCACTGACGTTGTTGCCATAACTGCTGGCAGAGTGACGTTTTCTGGCACGTTCTCGTACGGCGTGTAGCCCTTCATAATCCGGAAGATCTCCGGGCTTTCAATGGGGTTACCCCACTCTTCCCATTCACCGACCGTCAAAGGAAGACTCGGATCCAAGATTGTCGTCAGAGCGTCGACGAAAGGAACACCAGCGATCACCGTTCGGTACAGGTCGGGAGCCATATTCAACACGGCACCCATCAACAGACCACCGGCACTTCGTCCCTCAGCAATGAGGCGTCCGGGAGCAACCCACCCTGATTCGACCATCCAACGCCCAACGTCAATGAAGTCGGTGAAAGTATTCACCTTCACGGCTTCCTTCCCATCGTCGTACCACGCGCGCCCCAGTTCGCCACCACCGCGGATATGCGCGATCGCAAACACCACACCGCGCTCAAAGATTGGCAGGCGGAGCGTCTCAAACTCGGGGTCATAGGAGACCTCGTACGACCCATATCCCAATTCCCACCCGGGATGTGTGCCGTCAGGTCGCACATCAACCCCGTGAATCAACGTAACCGGGATCTGAGTCTTCCCATCGCGAGCCGTTACCCACACACGCTCTTCCACCATCGTGGACGGATCCCAGCCGGGAGCCTCCGCGACCTTCAGTAATGTCGTTCCACCGCTGAACGGATCAACTTGGATCGTTGTTTCCGGTTGAATCTGCGACTGAACGCGCACGCGGAAGAAATGGTCATCAAAGCGCGGCCCATCGACGGAATCGATCGTGCGCACCGGAGCCTCGGCGTCGACGAAGTGTCCGCAGCCCCAGAGTTCGCCCAGTTCGTCGCCCGAAAGGGGACGAGGCCGGGCATCTCCACTGACGTCAAGAGCCGTGTTTCGTACCCGGTACTCCACTTGTGTCAGAGCATTCGAACGCATAGAAAGCACGCAGAACGATGCCCTAGCTTCCACTTCGAGCAGGCGTTCGCCTGTGCCCGCTTCGCGCACAGTGACCCACGCAGATGGGGGAGCAAAAGGCGCGGTTTCGTCAATCTCAATCGCTGATCCAGTTGCGCGATCGCCAAGAGAGCTACGTGAATAGTCAGCATCAACGGGAGTTGCCAGCGAAATAAGATCCGACGGATAAGTGGCAACGGCAAGCGTGCCCTCTTGTGACAGAGCAGTGTGCACCAGAAGCAGGTGATCGCCAGCAGAATCCACCGTCACCATCACACGCTTTGTCAGACCAGTTACTGGAAGTGGGCGCGTTGACGGACGATCCGGCAACCACACCCATGCCTGACCAGCGGTCGACGACATTGAATGAATGAGAACATGGAACGGGTCCCCACCATCGGAAATCCCCACTTCAAAACGCTCGTCAGGATCAACCAGAAGCAAACGATCCTGATCACGACCGGTGCCAAGCTGGTGCCACCAAACTTCGCACGCGCGCCACGCATCATCCACACCGATGTAAATAAACGAAGCGGAATCCGCCGCCCAGGCCAGCCCATAACCAGCGTCAACCACGGCTTCATCAACGATTTCGCCAGTATCGGCAACCTGAACAACCCACGTGAAGCGCTCATCCCCAGCAGTGTCCCGCGCCCACGCGATTAAGCGACCATCGGGGCTTGGCTGAATATCGGCGACCTTAAAGAACTCCTGTCCCTTTGCCAGAGCATTCTCGTCCAGAATCAGCGTCTCGCCAGGAAGAACATCATCAACACTGGGCTGAGGCGGAAGAGCAGACGCATCAACAATGCCCTTGCGATCGGCCGGCACACGATGATGCGTCGCATACGAATCGCCCTTATGCCACTTGCGGAAATACCAATAATCACCGTCCAAAACGGGAACCGAGACATCATCCAGAGCCGTATGCCCCTTCACCTCGGCTGTAATCGCTGCAGCCAATGACTCAGTTGGCTTACACACTTGATCCGCCCAGTGATTCTCTGCATCCAGGTGCGCGACCACATCAGCATTCGACTCATCGCGCAACCAATCCCAGCCATCATCAAAATGATCGCCGTGAATATCGCGGATGCGGTAGCCAAATCGACGTTCGGCCACAGGTGGAAGGGTGAATGTGCTCATGCACAGACTTTAACCCGCACCATGCACAATTGTTTTACATGGCCCCGTACGGGTAAATGAGCCTGCGCCTCAGCATCGACACCTTCACCGTCAATCCGGCAACCGCACGCGTCGGCGCGTTTAATGCTTCCCGTGGTCAAATGCGCTGGTTCGGCAAAGAAGACATGATGACCTTGGCCGACCTGCCAGCCAATGAGCGTTTGAACTCCCTGTTCACCGTTCTTACGGCATCGGTGCGCGCTCGAAAGTAGGGGACTGGTTGGGCTTTCACTGGCTGGTTTTGAGAGACTGACCGGTTTGCGTGCACGGGCTGCACCTGACGCGACGGTTTAGTGTCTGAGGGCGTGGTTGTGTCGCGTGGGGTGTAGGTGGTGCGGTGAGGAGGCGGGTTTTGTGCCCCGAACTGCATCTGACGCGACACTTTTGCCCTGAAAACCCCAGATCCGTCGCGCTAGGTGCAGTTCGTGTAGTTCCACGCAACACGCGAAAACCGACGAGGTTCGGGCTTGAACGAAACTCGGGGTGCATCCGAATGGATGCACCCCGAGCCCCGACACGGAGCCGTGTTACTCAGTCGTCAGTGCCTCCACGGGAGAGACCTTTGCAGCCTTGCGTCCGGGCAACCACGAGGCAATCAAAGCGGCCAACACGGACACAGCAACAACCGCAATCAGCGTTCCCCACGGCATGGCGATTGCAATGGTCACATCCTTTAAAGGCAGGGCGTATGTTCCCGCGATTCCAAAGATAATCCCCAGAATCACACCGATGGTTGACCCAGCCAACGCGATACAGACAGCTTCGACACTCAGCATTGTCTTAATATTCCGGCGGGTCATACCAAGAGCGCGCAACAGACCGTTCTCGCGGGTGCGCTCCGCAACAGACAGACTGAGCGTATTCGTCACACCGACCAGTGCAATCAGAACCGAAATACCGAGCATTCCGATCACGACCAGTAGGACTTGATCGATCGCCCGGTTGTAGGTTTCGCGTTCAAGAGCAGTACCGTTCACCGAGTACTGGTCGTTGAGCGACAGCAGAGCGGACTGTACTTCGGTAGCACTCGCCTGGTCGTCCAGCTTCACTTGAATCGCGCTTACGCCGGCTGATGAATCCAGTTTGCCGAGGGCGTTCGCAGAGATTGAAACGTAGTCAGCCGGGGAGCGCTCATCGATGAGAGCGGTGAAATCCGCACACTTTCCATTCGAGGTACACACCTGAACCGTGTCTCCGGTCTTCACTGTGCTGCTCGAAAACTTTGCGGTCGAATCATCCAATACGTCAACCGTGGAGTGTGCGACCGGATTCAAGTCGGGCACGCCGTCGATGAAGACATCAAGCGAATCAGTCCCCGCTGTCATCGTTCCGCTGGTCCCGTGAATCGCAATCGCCGCGGCAACACCTTGTGTTCCAGTAACCTCCGACAGAGCGGATGCGGGTAGCTCACTGCTGACAGACTGCACAGTCAGATCGTAAGGACGAGCAGAATCAACCTCGGAAGTGAGTGTCTCCCGCATTGATACTGCGCCCACGCTCATCATGGTGATCAGGGTGACGCCAATGGAGATAGCAACACCTGTTGCAGCGGTGCGACCAGGATTGCGAAGAGTATTTTCGCGTGCCAGCTTCGCCGTGGTTCCCCGTCCAAGACTGCCCCACAGACGTGCCAAGGCCGGGATGAAAACGATCGATGCACACATCATGGCGACCAGCGCGACCATTCCGGAAAGGAATGCGAGCAGGAAACCGCTGGTCGACCCACGCATGAACAGGCCAACACCCATACCTGCGAAGGCAAGCGCCGCAATGATGAGAGAAACAATGAAGAACACGCGATGCGACTTCTGCGAGGATGCGGTTTCCGCTTGATTACCCAGTGCCTCGATCGGAGACATGCGAGCAATCGAGCGCGCGGGGCGCAGGTTCGCGGCGATCGTCATCAGCGTGCCAGCCGCCCACGTGCCCGCCAAGGCGATCGGCGAGGCAGCCGAGACAACTGCGTCAGAGAACGAGACAATCCCGAACCCGTTCAGGATCGCAAACCCACCCAATGCGCCCACGGCGGTACCGACCGCCGACGAGATGAGGCCGATCAATGCGGCCTCGCGCATGACCAACGACCGAGTTTGCTTCTTCGTTGCGCCAATGGCGCGTAGCAGGGCGAGCTCGCGACGCCGCTGAGTCATTATCACCTGGAAGGTCGTCGCAACAACGATAATTGCGACAATCATCGAAATCACGGGGAAGATCAGGAATATCGCTCTGAGTGTTGCTGACCCGACGGCCAGTTGCTCAAGATCTCTTTCGTATGCCGCTTGGCCGGTCATTACTGTCAGACCGGTGTCATCGAGTGTCGTTGTCAGCGTGTTCGCCAACTTTTCTTGCTCAGCAATCGACGGGGAGGCGCTCGATGAGGCAACCAGAATGCTGGTCGTGTACTGCGAGTGATTGGACGCGGCAACCAAGCCGTCCGGTGTCATCATCGCAACACCTTGGCTCGTCGGCCCGGTTTTCATCAGGCCCGAAACGGTCAGGCTGGTCTTTGGAGCAGAAGCATCCTGCGTGTACGCAGCGCTTGCCTGAATCGTGTCGCCTACCTTCACGCCAAGGTTGTCGGCGGCGATCGTGTCGAGGAAGATCTCAGTGTCGCTGTTCGGAAGGGCACCTTCTGTTACTTCACTGCGGTGGAAAGGTTCCGGCTGGGTAGAGCTTGCCATGCGAACCGTGCGCTTAGCGCCATTCGACAGATTGAGGAAGGCCCGCTGTTGCGGTGCAATTGCCGTGACACCGTCGGTTGCCTTCAACTGATCGGTGACCTCTAAAAGATCCGAGTGGCCGGCATCGTAGAACTCGTCAGTAGCCTCGACCACCGCGGCAGCACCGTGGTAGGAATCGCGCGCACTCGCGGTCAGTGATGCGGTCATGCCGTTGCCGAGTGCCAGGAACACCATGATGAACGCGGTTGAAATCGCGACGGCGAGGCCGGTCGCCACGTAGCGATGACCGTGCGTCTTCACGTTGGCGCGGAGCAAGTGGCCAAGGGTTCCACGCGTTGTGGAAGCGTCGGTACGAGGTTCGGATGTAGGGGCGAAATCGCCCGGTTGTTTAATGGAGCTCATCGTGCAGCCTCGCTCAGCTGAGCTTCGGTCGGCTTGGTCAGATCGGCGCGGATCTTTCCGTCGCGCATCACCAGGACACGGTCGGCAATCAGAGCGGCGTTTTGATCGTGCGTCACCATGATGACGCTCTGCCCCAGCTGATCAACGGTGGCGCGAAGAAGTTGCAGGACCTCGCGCGAGGAAGCGGAGTCCAGGTTGCCGGTCGGTTCGTCGGCGACGATCACTGCTGGCTTCGATGCGAGCGCACGGGCAACGGCGACGCGTTGCTGCTGGCCACCAGACATTTCCTGCGGGCGATGCTTCAAGCGATTCCCGATGCCGAGCACGTCGATGATCATGGAGAGCCAACGGCGGTCAGGCTTTTGTCCGGCCAAGTGAAGGGGAAGCTCAATGTTTGCGCGCGCATCAAGAGTGGGAACAAGGTTGAAGCTCTGGAATACGAAACCGATGCGGTCGCGACGAAGACGGGTCAACGCGTCATCATCCAGTTGCGACAAGGTTTTACCTTCGATCCGAACCTCGCCACTGGTCGCCAAATCGAGACCGGCAAGCATGTGAAGCATGGTCGACTTACCTGAGCCCGACGGACCCATAATGGCGGTGAAGGTGTGCTCGTAAAAGTCGACGCTGACGTCGTCGAGCGCTGCGACGTGCGTATCATCCTGACCGTAAATCTTGGATACGTGATCAAGCGCGACAACGGGCGCGGACGACGAAACGGATGAGACTGACTGAGATTGTGGAAGTGAAATGCTCATGCTTCAACTGTGCGCCGAGCAACGAGCTACGCACTATGAGGGAAGCGCCCATTTCCACCCCCATTTTCTTGTGGGGGATGTCCCCGATTAACCTCGAATAGAGGGGGCTCAGTCCTTTTCCACGGAGTCGGTGGCGACAATACTGAGCCCGCGGAAACGGTTGATCGCGGCCCCAATGTCGACGCGTCGCGGGCGAGCCAAGAATGCCGGGTATGAGCGTGCCCCGAACTTTGTCAGCGCGTCCAAGCCTTCGGATGCGAACTGACGTTCAAGACGAGCAAGCAGTTCGGCTAGCGCCATCTTGCCGGCAGCATAGTTTTCCAAAACTCCTCGGACCGCCCACGCGATTGCTTCGGTCTGACCCGGATCGACGATTTGCTCCACGTCCGTCAGGGTGATTGTCTGGCGGTCGATCGTGATTTCGTCCAGGCCCGCGGACTTTGTCTTCGGGCGGTCGGACGTGGGGCGCAGGCAATGGGGGATACGAGGCGCGGGCAACGCGAATTCCTGCTTGTCATTACGAGGCCGCGGCATTTGTGCAGCTACATCCTTGGCGCGGGCGGTGACGTCCACGCAACGGTAAGTGTCAAGCATGAGGACGCAGTCGGCAACGTCCAGATAGTCGCCAGAACCGCCCATGACCATAATCGTTGAAACATTCTGCTTTGCAAGAGCTCCGATACGGTCAACGAGGGGAGTGATCGGCTCTTTTTCGGTGGCGACGAGGGCGCGCATACGCTCATCACGGATCAAGAGGTTCGTTGCCGAAGTGTCTTCGTCGATCAGCAGAAGAGGAGAGCCGAGTTCCACAGCCTCCATGATCGCCGCAGCCTGAGAGGTTGAGCCTGAAGCGTTCGACGTCGAGAAGTTCGTCGTGTCCGCGCCGGCCGGCAAATGTGAAATAAAGGGAGAAACATCGACTCCGGTCACGGTACGACCATCGGCTGCGCGTACCTTCATGGCATCCGGAAGAGTTGCTACGAGTTCGCGACCGTCGTTTGGAACATGCGCGTACACGCCTCGTTGGATTGCTGATAATAGCGTCGACTTGCCGTGGTAGCCACCGCCGACGATCACGGTGACACCGGGAGCAATTGCCATGCCACTGACTTTGCCCGCGTGAGGAAGGTTCACCGTCTGACGCAGAGTCTGCGGGGACTCAAAAGTTACCGCGGTATCGGCGTCCATCGGAACCTGCGAAACCCCCGACTTACGGGCAAGCAACGAGCCATCGGCGATAAAAGACACCCAGTTGTTTTCCGCCAGAGAATCGATCAGAGCGCAATGATCCTCGTACGTTGCAATGTGGGTTTTCAGGGCAGAAGTCTTGGCGATGGTGATGTCATCGTCAGACACAAAATCAAACGTGTCCATCACAATGTTCGGAATATCCACGTCGAAAATACGGGCAGCTTCGCGGCCCATGATCGTTCGACCTCGCGCAGGCATCTGAACCTGGAAACGGATCTCAACATGATCGGGCATCACCTTCGCGCTTGAACGTTGCAGGATCTCTGGACCCGGGTGAGCGATCCGAATGGCACCACCACGAATGCGGTTTCTGATTGCTGCCTCGAAGGCTCGCGCCAGGAAGTCAGCCGTCGCCAGACGAGCCTGACCATTCGCCAATGCTTCAGGTGGCAAGCCCATTCGATCAGGTTTCGCAGTTGCGCGAATCTGCGACGGAGGAGCGTAAGGGTCGGACTGAATCCGATCGATGCTCAGCGAAAAATCGCCGTAATCCCAGTCGCCGATCACCGACTTATACGACCCGTAGGAGCGACCATCCAGACGGTCGAGGTCACGAATCAACTCTGCGTCAGAGCCAGAGCGTTTGTGGAACTTATCGTCGGTGTGAAAGCGAGGGACCATGCCCCTATCGTATCGGGTCGCTCCACCCCGGGCACAGGTCGCGCCGGCGGGCATTCCACGCACATAACGTGGTCGCTTTCCGATGCCCGCCGGCGCTATTCCTCACTCACACGGTTGAGGAAGCCTGCGCAGTACCCCGCACAGGGGCACCTCAGTCAGCCCTGCAAGACCTGCGTCGACAGGGGAGTGCGATTACCGAAACGATGGTTCGTGATCGACACTGCCTGCTCGTGAACGAACGGCAGAACCTCTACACGGCCAGAGTTTGTGACGGGGCCATCCCAGACGGCCACGTCAATCGAGCCGCCCACGGCGCAACGCAGGTCGTCGCCGGCCTCGTCAATGAGACGAATACGCTCGTCGTAGTTGAATTCCACCTGTGTCAGACGCATAGTGAACTGATCGAAGTCTTCGACAACAACCCCGATACCCATGTGCGCCAGTAGCGACGTGATCGACGTGGGTAGCGGTGTGGTCGTGGAAACGGTCAGCTCAACATCGCCCCAACCGCCGCCGGTGGTCTCGCGAATCATTCCCTCACCCAGTGGATTCGAAGCGAAGGAACCCGTTGCCACGCCAGCCGAGATGACGCGCAGAATATCGGTCAGCGAAGCGCCCGCTCCGGCACGAATCGTTGCACGTGCCGGAATGTAACGCAGAATATTGCGCTCCGCGGGCACCGCGCTCGGGTCATGTAAGACGTCGAATTCGGTGAACGCGGCCTCGTTATCCGACGAAATTGCCTTCGTCAAACGCTCCATCTCTTCGCCGTCAAGCACCTCGGACGCCGAATCGAGCAGATCACGCAACTGAGGCTTCAACGTGTGCGTCGACGGAGCGGAATCGAGTGGCGCGGACGCCAGCGAACCGAAGCCCAGCAGGTAGTTTGGGCCACCGGCCTTCGTGCCTTCGCCGACAACTGAACGCTTCCAGCCACCGAACGGCTGGCGACGCACGATCGCGCCCGTGATACCGCGGTTAACGTACACGTTGCCAGCTTCGACGTTGTTCAGCCAGTAGTTGATTTCGTCCGGATCCAGCGAGTGTAGGCCGGCGGTCAGACCGTACTCGACCATGTTCTGCGCTTCGATCGCCTCATTGAGCGTATCGACGCGGATAATGCCGAGGATCGGGCCGAAGTATTCGGTCAAGTGGTACTCGCTACCGACCTGGACACCCGAGCGGACACCAGGACTCCACAGTCGGTTCGTGTCATCGAGAGGCTTTGGGGTGATTTCCCACTTCTGACCTGGTTCCAACGTGGTCAGACCGCGCAGTAGCTTTCCGGTCGGCTCGGTCGCCAGCGGACCCATCTGAGCGCTCAGGTCATCCGACCAGGCGACATGCAGGGAACGAACCGCGTCAAGCAACTGGTTGCGCACGCGCTTCGAGAAGCCGACCGAACCGACCAGAATCACATAGGAGCAGGCAGAACACTTCTGACCAGCGTGACCGAACGCTGAGTTCACAACATCCTTTACGGCCAGATCAAGGTCGGCCGACGGAGTGATGATGATCGAGTTCTTACCCGAAGTTTCTGCCATGATCTTCATCGTCGGATCCCAGGAACGGAACAGTTCAGCCGTCCCAGCCGCGCCCGTCAGGACAACGCGACCCACGCGTGGGTGCGTGACGAGGTCCTTACCCAGCGTGTCCTCGCCGACGGAGACAAACTGCAGGACATCCTTCGGGACACCCGCAGCCCACAGGCACTCGGCAATAACGGCGCCACAGCGACCAGCCGGATCAGCAGGCTTCAAAATGACAGCCGATCCTGCAGCCAAAGCGGCCAGAACGCCACCGGCAGGAATTGCCAGCGGGAAGTTCCACGGCGGAGTAACCAAGGTCAGATCCACCGGAGTGAACTGGGCGCCATCGAGTTTTTCGAGCTCCAGAGCAAGCTGTGCGTAGTAGTGGGCAAAGTCGGTAGCTTCGGAAACCTCGACGTCAGCCTGCTCCAGGGACTTGCCCAGTTCGGAGCCGGCAACCTCGATCAGATCCGCGCGACGACGGGCCAGCTCAACACCTGCGCGGTGCAGGATATCGCTACGCTCTGCGGCGCTACGGGCCGCCCATTCCTTGCCGGCGTTCGCGGTCGCCTCGACGAGGGTGTCCAGGGTTTCGCGATCAGTGATCGTCCCCGCTTCAAGGGTCGAAGTTCCCAGAGTTGAGGTCGGGATACGCTCGGCGATTTCACGTGCCCACTGCAGGTTGACCGGAAGAGCCGGATCCGAATCCGCAGTGTTCGCGAAGACCCAGTTACCGTTCGAGTCCTTCAACGGTGCAGCCAGGTCGTCGGCAGTTTCCGACGTGCGGTCCTGGGTACGATTTGCGCCAACACGGCTGATTCCCTCGCGCTTCATCTGCTCAACTGCGGCAAGGAAGCGAGTCTTTTCCTTATCGAATGACACTTGCGAGGTGCCGATATCGAAGATCGACGCCATGAAGTTATCGTCCGCGGAGTTTTCTTCCAGTCGGCGCACCAGGTACGCGATGGCAACGTCGTATTCGTCGGGGTGAACGACGGGCACGTACAGTAACAGGTTGCCGACTTCCTGACGAACTGCGGCCGCCTGCTGCATCGCCATACCGGACAGCATTTCGAATTCAACGTGGTCGGTAACACCGCGTTCCTTCGCCAGCTCCCATGCGCAGGCGACTGTGAACAGGTTGTGTCCCGCGACGCCGATGTTGACGTTCTGAATACGATCGGGGTGCATCGCCCAATCCAGGACTCGCACGTAGTTCGCATCCGTCGACTGCTTCGAATCCCAGGTCGTCAGATCCCAGCCATGCATCGCGGCATCGACGCGCTCCATTGCCAGGTTTGCGCCCTTCACGACACGCACCTTGATCGGTGCTCCGCCACGCGCTCTGCGTGCTGCTGCCCATTCCTGCAGATCCTTCATGACGTTCAGGGTGTCGGGCAGATAGGCCTGAAGCACAATGCCGGCACGCAGACCCAGGCATTCTTCACGGTCGAGGATTGTCTTGAACACGTCGACCGTCAGCTGAAGGTCGTGGTATTCCTCCATGTCCAAGTTGATGAACTTGCCACCGGCGCTGACCGCGTACTGGTAGAGCGGAAGCAGTTCGCGCACCGCATGGTTAACGATCTGGTCGTATCCCCACGGGTTGTGCGGGCCGGTCACCGCCGAAACCTTCAGTGAAACGTAGTCAACATCCGGGCGCTCCAGCAGACGACGAGTGTCGTCGAGGCGCTTGCGAGCTTCCTTCTCGCCCAGCACGGCTTCGCCGAGCAGATTCATGTTCAGGCGCGCGCCATCTTTACGAAGTCGCTCGATTGCTGGACCGAGCTTCTCGTCGGACACATCAACAACAAGATCACCAACAAGGCGTGCAAACACCTTGCGGGCAGCGGGAACAGCGATTGACGGAACTAGCGTGCCAGCCTTCCCGCCAATCAGTGCAGGGGTGCGCAGATACCACGGCAAGAACTTCGGGTTCTTCGCGCCGACCTCGGCAAGGTGGCGTGCGGCCACCTTCTGGTCTTCGGGGCGAACCACTCCGTCAACGAATGAAACGGTGTAATCCAAGCCCTCTTCGTCCTTCAACACGCCGGCCAGCAACTGTGCTGCCGTGTCAGTCGGGAACTGTGTCGATGATGTCGCCCAACGCCTCGCGGTAGCAAGCGCGCGGTCAACGATCGTTTCGAAATCCGTGGTGGGGTTTTCTGATTCAGACATTCTTCCTCGATTACTTTGTTCAGTGGTGTGTGAGTGAGTTGGAAAGATTCAGTGCGGTGATGTTCAGTCGACGAGGTCGCCCACCCCGTTTCAGGCCGTGGCGGTTCAGTGGGCGAGGTGGCCTCGTCAATTCTGAAATAGAGGGATCTGACTGCTTCGCGCCACCTGCATTCGTGGCGAAGTAGCGCGAAGCTGAGGCGTCAGATGCCCTGAGTTTCTGCGATTGTCTGGTCGAACTCGGCATCAATGTCCGGGTTTGGCTTCCACGTTGCACGCGACACGACGGCCGCAACGATGAGGTTCAGAAGGAAGCCGGGGACGATCTCGTACAGGTCGAAGATGCCACCCGAAATGTTGCCCCAGATGCCAACGACGACCGCGCCGGTCACCATGCCGGCGATTGCGCCTGCCGAGGTGAGTTTGCGCCAGTACAGCGACAGGATCACGATCGGACCGAATGATGCGCCGAAGCCGGCCCACGCGAACGCCACCAGACCCAGAATCGAGTCGGATCTTTGCCACGCCAGAAACGCTGCGATCAGAGCGATCACGCCAACCGCGATACGGCCAGCAAGAACACCGTCAGCGCCGTTCAGTTCGCGCTTCGTGTAGGCGCGGTAGATATCTTCGACCAGTGCGGACGAGGTCACCAGAAGCTGGGACGAAATGGTCGACATGATGGCGGCGAGGATCGCTGCAAGCATGAAGCCTGCGATGAAGGGGTGGAAGAGCAACTGCCCGAGGCTGATGAAGACGCCTTCGGGGTTCGCGAGCTTTCCTTCGTCATGCTGGTAGACGGCGATGCCGACAATTGCTGTCATGCCTGCACCAATCACGGACAGGAACATCCAACTGATACCGATGCGACGACCCTGCTTGGCCTCCGCGGTAGAACGCAGTGCCATGAAGCGGACGATGATGTGCGGCTGACCGAAGTAGCCGAGGCCCCACGCGAGCGCCGACACGATGCCGAGGATTGCTACGCCGGACAGAGCGCCTTCACCGTGAGTGAGCGAGAAGATCGTCGGATCGATGCGGTTCACTTCGCTCATCAGATTGGAGAAGCCACCAACGTGGATGACGCCCACAACCGGCACCAGGATGAGCGCGATCAGCATCATGATGCCCTGAACGACGTCGGTCCACGATACGGCAAGGAAGCCACCGACCAGCGTGTACAGCACTGTCGTCGCAGCGATGATGACCATACCCAGGTGGTAGTCCATGCCGAATGATGATTCGAAGAACGCGCCACCGGCGACCATGCCCGATGAAACGTAGAACGTGAAGAACACGGTGATGACAAGGCCGGCAACGATACGAACAATATTGGAGGTATCGCGTAGGCGTTGGCCGAGGAACGATGGAACGGTGATCGAGTTCGATGCGATCTTCGAGTATGCGCGAAGCCTGGGGGCGGTGAACTTCCAGTTCAGCCATGCGCCGAGGGTCAGGCCAACTGCGATCCAGCCTTCGATGAGGCCGTTGAGGTAGAGCGCACCGGGCAGGCCCATGAGGAGCCAGCCGGACATGTCGGCTGCGCCTGCGGAAAGGGCTGCGACGCCGGGGCCAAGATCTCGGCCACCGAGCATGTAGTCGTCAAGGCTCTTAGTGCGGTTGTATGCGAAAAGACCGATCATGACCATCGCCAATAGGTAGATGATCATCGCCACGGCCTGGAAAGTAGTCTCAGTCATAAGGAGCTCCTAGCGTTGTCGCATCATCGGGGCCCGAGGTGGTGGGCTCGGATAGTGGTGCGAGTTGGGAGCCAGCGTGCTAGCTGGGATGCCCCGAAGCGCCGTTGCGTCGGGTTGTGTTGAGCATAACACCTCTAGGACTTTAGTCGCACATGGTTTTGGGATGAGATATTGCGCGAAAAAAACAACCGCTCACTGCGACATTTCGGAGAATGCCTCCGAAATGTCGCAGTGAGCGGGAGAGTCAGTTCGGTGAATGCGGTGAGCTCACCAGCAGAGCGTCGCTAAACAAACAGTACGGTGAGCGCGGCGATCAAGAAGATCAACACGATAAACGCTGTCGCAACGCCCCACAAGGCAACACCGACAATGCCGAGAATGCGACCGACCTTCGCATTCGACACGATGTCGGCGCTGACCCCGTTTTCCTGAGCCTGGCGCAGGATCGAATTACCCCACAGCCACGCGGGAATCGAACCAAAGAGGCCGATGAGCGCCAGTCCGAGAATGCCGAGGATCAAGACGATGGTCGAATTCGACTTCAATTCCTGCGCCAGAGGAGTCATCTGGAACGTCATCCCATACGGTGCCTGGGCAAAGCCGTTTGCCCCATACGGTGCCTGGGCTCCATACTGACCGCCGTTGTACTGGCCGTATGGTTGCTCGGGCTGGACACCCGGTTGTCCGTAAGGATTCTGCTGATTGAACTGCGGTGCGGTGTAGGCACCCTGGCTAGCGGTTGTCGGCTGCTCGCTTGCCGGCGATGCCCACGGATTCTGTTCCCACGTTGGCTGAGTCGGGGTTGAATCCTCGACTACGTCCGCCTCAACGTCTTTCACTTCAGGGGCGGGTTCGCTGGCAAGTTCCGTCGTCTCAGCGGTTTCCTTAGTGGGAAGCACCATGGTTTCTTCGACAGTGCCCACAGTGGAATCGCCAACGGGAAGCTCAGTTGTCTCCTCGGTCGGGAGCAGTTCTGTTGCTTCTTCTAGCGGAGAATTCTTCTGTGCAACAGGCTCTGGCGAGTCAGTATCCGCAGGTGCTACCTCTGCTTCTTCAGCGTTCGCTTCAATGACCTGCTCTTCAGCTGGGGTGTCTTCCTGCTTTTCGGCTTCTTCGGGGTTCGGCTGCTGATCCGTCATAATGTCCCTTCAACTTGATGTTGATACCAGTCTAGGAAAGGCGGGTGCACCTCAATAGTGGGGACTCCCCTGATTAACCCCCGATCAACCCCCGTAACGTCCCCTTTCCGTCAGAGTGCAACAATCAAGCAATTCCCTAGTCGTTTGGGCAATGCACTGTGAAAGTGGGAAAAGAAATCCCGGCCTCGTGAATTCACATCAACGAGGCCGGGATTCTCAGTGGCCAACTACCACCGCGCCGGGGGGGGGCAGGTGGCAGACTGAATGCTTAGAGCATGCAGGACACGCACCCCTGAACTTCGGTGCCCTCCAGCGCCATCTGACGAAGACGCATGTAGTACAGGGTCTTGATGCCCTTCTTCCACGCGTAAATGTAGGACTTGTTAATGTCACGCGTCGTCACGGTATCCGGGTAGAAGAGCGTGAGCGACAGACCCTGATCCACGTGCTGAGTAGCAACCGCGTAGGTGTCGATGATCTTCTCCGGGCCGATCTCGTAGGCGTCCACGTAGTACTCGCGGTTCTCGTTCGTCATGTACGGAGCCGGGTAGTAGACACGACCGATCTTGCCTTCCTTACGGATCTCAATCTGAGAAACGATCGGGTGGATCGACGAGGTCGAGTTGTTGATGTACGAAATCGAGCCGGTCGGCGGGATCGCCTGCAGGTTCTGGTTGTACATGCCGTACTGCTTCACATCGGCGGCTAGAGCCTTCCAATCGTCAGCCGTCGGAATGTGGATCGTCGACTTTGCGAGCAGCTCACGGCACTTGTCTGTGGTCGGTTCCCACGTGCCATTGATGTACTTCTCGAAGTACTCGCCGGACGCATACTTTGAATCCTCGAAGCCTTCGAAGGAGACGCCGCGTTCTTTCGCGATCAGGCAGGACGCCTTGATTGCTTCGTAGGCGACAGCCAGGAAGTACATGTTCGTGAAGTCCAGAGCCTCTTGAGAGCCGTACATGACGTGTTCGCGAGCAAGGTAACCGTGCAGGTTCATTTGGCCCAGGCCGATCGCGTGGCTCATCGCGTTGCCTCGAGCAATCGAGGGAACCGATTGAATATCCGACAGGTCGGAGACAGCGGTCAGACCGCGGATCGCCGTTTCGATCGTTGTCGAGAAGTCCTCAGAATCCATCGTCTTGGCGATGTTCAACGAACCCAGGTTGCAGGAAATGTCCTTGCCGACGTGGCTGTAGGTCAGGTCAGCGTTGTAGGTCGAGGCCTCGGACACCTGCAGAATTTCGGAGCAGAGGTTCGACATCGTGATGCGGCCCTTGATCGGGTTCGCGCGGTTCACAGTATCTTCGAAGACGATGTACGGGTAGCCGGATTCGAACTGAATTTCAGCGAGGGTCTGGAAGAAACGACGAGCGTTGATCTTCTTCTTGTGAATGCGGCCGTCGTCAACCATCTCGCGGTACTTTTCAGAAACGGAGATTTCAGAGAAGGGAACGCCGTAGACGCGCTCGACGTCGTAGGGGCTGAACAGGTACATGTCCTCGTTGTTACGTGCGAGTTCGAACGTAATATCGGGGATCACAACGCCCAACGACAGGGTCTTGATGCGGATCTTTTCGTCAGCGTTCTCACGCTTCGTGTCGAGGAACTGCATGATGTCCGGGTGGTGTGCGCTGAGGTAAACAGCACCCGCACCTTGACGCGCACCCAGCTGGTTCGCGTAGGAGAAGGAGTCCTCCAGAAGCTTCATGACCGGGACAACGCCACTGGACTGGTTCTGGATCTTCTTAATCGGAGCGCCGGCTTCACGCAGGTTCGTCAGCGACAGGGCGACGCCACCACCGCGCTTCGACAGCTGAAGAGCAGAGTTAATGCCACGGGCGATCGACTCCATATTGTCTTCGATACGTAGCAGGAAGCAGGATACGAGTTCGCCACGCGCAGCCTTGCCAGCGTTCAGGAAGGTCGGGGTTGCAGGCTGGAAACGACCGGCCATGATCTCTTCCACGAACTGCTGAGCGAGCTTCACATCTCCGCGAGCCAAGTACAGGGAGACCATCGCAACACGGTCTTCGAAACGCTCCAGGTAGCGCTTACCGTCGAACGTCTTCAGCGTGTAGGACGTGTAGTACTTGAACGCGCCGAGGAACGTGGGGAAGCGGAATTTGTGCGCGTAGGCGCGCTTGAACAGGTCCTTGATGTCCTGGAACTCGTATTGGTCCAGAACAGCCTGCTCGTAGTAGCCCTCTTCAACCAGGTATTCCATCTTTTCTTCCAGGTCGTGGAAGAAGACGGTGTTCTGGTTGACGTGCTGCAAGAAATATTGGCGAGCTGCCTTACGATCTGCGTCGAACTGGATCTTGCCATTGGCATCGTAGAGGTTCAGCTGGGCGTTCAGAGCGTGGTAATCGAGCTCTGGGTTACTGATTTCTTCTACGCCTGTGTCGGTGAGATTTTCTGCCAAAACTCTTTCAGTCCTTCTCGAACTCGTGAGACGTCCTCGGGGGTTCCGAGTAGCTCGAACTTATACATATGGGGGACACTCAGCTTCGTTGCAACGATATCGCCTGCGAGGCAGTACGCGGTGCCGAAATTCGTATTTCCTGATGAGATGACTCCCACGCAGTGAGACCTGTTACCCGGGTCGTTGAGGAAGGCGATGACCTGCTTGGGAACCGCGCCCTTGAGGTTGCCCCCGCCGTATGTGGGAACAATCAGCACGTAGGGCTGGTCGACGTGCAGGAACTCGTCTCTTTTCAGCAGCGGGATGCGCTGCGCGGGCAGGCCAAGCTTCTCAACGAACCGGCGAGTATTCCCGGTTGCTGAGGAAAAGTAAACGATGTTCACCATGATGGACCTGCCGTTTGTGCTGCTGTGGTGTGGCGCACCGTGCGCCTAGGTGCGATTCGATTGTATTGACGAGGCCGGACATCTCAGTACTGTTTGAGAATGTTGCCGGGGATCGTCATCGCGTTCGTGAAACTCTGTCCTTGAACGCAGTTCGCCCCGGCCACCTCTATCGGTAACCGGGACGGAAGAAAAGATCAGGCCTGGCCGACTGCGAGGGGCGTTGCGGCAGCTGCCGCAACTGCGACGGCCTTGATGCGGTCCGGGCGGAAGCCACTCCAGTGGGTGTCGCCAGCCATGACGACAGGAGCCTGCTGGTAGCCGAGGCCCTTGATGTAATCGAGCGCTTCGAGGTTTTCCGTCACGTCGATCTTCGTGTAGTCAAGACCCTGCTTGTCGAGAGCGCGACAGGTTGCGTCGCACTGGGGGCAACGGGGCTTCGAGTAGACGGTGATCGTCATGGGATTCTCCTAATTAAAGAGATGGAAACGCGTATCTTCAGGGGGTATCCCGAAGACCTCTTAACACTACACCTTGTGGGTGCTTGAAGGAATAGGCACAACATGTTGTGGTCGTAACGTTGTGTGACTCAGACTGTGGATAGAGGGAGGCGGATCTGTGAATACGGTGTGGATGGGCTTACTGTTCATATAAAAATTGTCCGTTGAACCATGGGTAAATCGTTTTACAGAGCACCTCGAAGAGGGCATGATTATGCGGAAATCACACGATTGTCATTCTTCGGTTCCAGGTCCACACGCATGTGCATGGAGGCGAACACATATGTGCCTACCTGTGGATAACTTCGGATGCGAATGGAAAAAACTGCCTTAAAATTCGTGTGCGTCATCGGCGTGTCGCATATGCCAGACCCCTACATGTAGGGGGTGGATTGCGCACACCCTCCCTATATGTAGGGGTCGTGGTAGGTGAACCACTACTACTGGTGGCGCGCCTGTTGGGTACCGCTACGAGAGGTAAATGTCCCTATCGAGTGGGAGCAAATGATGTGAGCTCAGCATTCGACGACGTTCACGGCCAGGCCGCCCGTCGACGTTTCCTTGTACTTCGACAGCATGTCGTTGCCGGTTTGGCGCATCGTTTCAATGACGGCATCCAGCGACACCGTATGTCGACCATCACTCCAGAGGGCCATACGTGCCGCGTTAATCGCCTTCACCGCGGCGATCGCATTGCGTTCGATGCAGGGGATTTGAACCAGGCCAGCAATAGGGTCGCAGGTCAGCCCCAGTGAATGCTCCATCGCAATTTCCGCGGCATTCTCAACTTGTTCGGGGGTTCCACCCAACGCTTCGGCCAAGCCTGCGGCCGCCATCGCGGACGCTGAACCAACCTCGCCCTGACAGCCAACTTCAGCACCAGCAATCGACGCGTTCGTCTTAATCAGCGAGCCAATCGCCGTTGCTGCAAGCAAGAAATCATGGACTGCCTTACGCCTGCGCGCCCACGCCTCCCCGTGAATGTCGGAAGCGCCGAAACGCACATGAGCAAAAGGAGCCTCAGGTGAGTCGAACAGCGCCGGAGCCGATGCGGCACCAATCGTTGCACCAGCTTCAGGGCAGTAGGAGACCAGGTAGCCGAGGACCGCAGGAATCACGCCCGCAGCGCCATTCGTCGGCGCGGTGACGATGCGGTGGCCGGCAGCGTTCTCTTCGTTGACCGCCAGCGCGAACAGGTTCACCCAGTCCATCGCGCGCATCGGGTCGTCGGGACTCGAGGCCCAGGGAGCGCCGGGAAGCGGTTCGCAGCTGGTACGAGCACGTTCGGACAGTTTTGCGCTCAGTGCTTTCGCGCGACGAGGGACGTCCAAACCACCCGGAAGAATGCCACTGGCACTGGTTCCGGCATTCACGCACTCAAACATCGTGTCCGCGATCGCATCCAAATACTCATCGAGATCTTGAGCAGTTCGCACCGCTTCTTCATTACGACGAACCAACTCGGAGATGCGCAAACCAGACTGCTTACACTCGTGGAGCAGGCGTGCACTGGTCGTAAAGAGGAACGGCGCAGGAGCATCAATTGTCGCGGCGCTCATGCCGGTCGCCAGCGATGCGACCTCCGGATTATCCACGTCATCATTCATCTGCACCATCACGAAGCCACCGCCCACCGAGTAATAGGTGTGCTCCAGAATTTTCTCGTGGCCATCAGTTTCGCGCCACGCCGTGATCGTCAGAGCGTTCACGTGATACTTCAACACCGTGCGCGGAACGAAACGAATATCGCGCGCAATATCAAAAGGAACCTGACCGCACGGAGTCGGCAAGAAACCGGTCGCGGCAATCACCGGGAAAATACCCTCAACCGTATCGATCTCAACGCTCTCCGGGCTGTAGCCCGCAAGGCCCAGCAAGACTGCGCGGTCAGTGTTGTGCCCGCGACCCGTCGCGCCAAGCGAACCAAACAGGTCGATCGTAATGCGGCACGGCGCCTGCGACTTCGCCCCTTCTTCGGGGGAACGTTGAGACGTGGAGGCGGCCTCGTCCCCTTTATCTCTGGCGAGCAACGACGCCAACTCGCCTGTAAACGCAAGACCGGCGCGCATCGGACCAACCGTGTGTGACGACGACGGGCCGATACCGATGCGGAACATGTCGAAAACCGACAGGGGGTGCGCAGCCTGAGAAGCGGGAACCTCACCGGAAAGCACGGCAGCGGGCGTTGCCTCGCCAGCGTCGAAACGATCTGGCGTCACCTGAGCAAGCGGAAGAGCGGTCGGAGAATCGGCGGCGTCAAAAGTCATGCGAACTATTGTGCGCTTTCATCACCGTAAGAGCGAACCGTAGACTGGGCGCTATGACAACCAGCATCGAATTTCCTGCTCGTCCGACCGTCGTCGCCATCATCCAATGCGCCATGGAAATGGAAGCGGCACCCCTGCGCGCCGCGTTGCACCCCTGCGCCGGTAGTGACGCGGTCACCGAACTCGTCGTCGGAATTGAGGGCCACGCACAACAGCGTTTTGCGCTCGGTGCTCTTGACGGTCACGACGTTCTGCTTGTGCAAAGCGGAATTGGTCTGGCGAACTCCGCGTCCGCGACCGCGCGCGCCCTCACCCTGGTTGATAGTCCCATCATCATCGCAGCGGGCACCACCGGTGGACTCGCCGCGGACATCAACGTCTCCACCATCGCTGCCGGCACCTCGACCATCTACTCCCAAGCCGACGCCACCGCCTTCGGCTACGCCATGGGCCAGGTTCCGCAGATGCCCGAAGACTACCGATCCTCCGACGAAACCGTTGCTCGCGTCGCCCTGCTTGCCAAGTCCGACACCCTCACCGTCATGACCGGTCGCGTCCTGTCCTCCGACTCGTTCATCACCGCCCCCATCGCCCAGCCCATGCGCGAAAAATTCCCGGACGCTATTGGCGCCGACATGGAAACCTGCGCCATGGCGGAAGTCGCCTGGTCCAGCGGTGTTGACTGGGTCAGCCTGCGCGCCGTCTCCGACTTGTGTGGCCCCGCTGCCGACCAGGACTTCCACATGGACTCCGAAAAGGCAGCCGGCATTAGCGCGCTCGCGGTCCGCACGTTCCTGACGCTCTGACCTGCATTTTTTAATTGGAAGGATCCCAGTGAAACGAGTTCTGATGGTCTGCACCGGCAACATCTGCCGGTCGACGATGGCTCACCAGATTCTGCTTGAAGCCGCGCGCGATGCCGGCGTTGACATCGTCGTGGATTCCGCAGGAGTTTCCGACGAAGAAGAGGGCAACCCGGTCGACCGTCGCGCTGCCCGGGTCTTGCGCGAATACGGCCACGAGGTCCCCAACCATCGTGCGCGCCAGATCCGCATGAGTGAACTGGCGGACTGGGACCTGATCCTTGCCATGACCGGCCATCACCTGTCTGCATTGAACCGCCTTCGCGATCGCGCCGGGCTTCGTGCCGATGCGGCTTCTGATTCACGAGGCTCCGCTGGGCCTGATATCCGTTTGTTCCGTGATTTTGATCCGCAGGCCACCCCGTCAGACCATGATGTCCCCGACCCGTGGTACGGCGGATATCAGGACTTCGTCGAGACGCTCGAGACGATTGAGCGCACGACGCCGTTCATCGTGGAAGAGCTGTCGAAGTAGCGAAGCGACTAGGCAGTGACTGTGTCATTGTCTGTCACGCTGGGTTGCGGGTTGCCCGCTCATCTTCAGGACCTCGCGGCCGGGCTCAGCCATGAATGACACAACCGTGAATCCGAACGCGACGATGCCACTGATGATGAAGATCCACTGAATCGAGAATCGGTCAGCAAGCGGCCCGAACGCGATCATGCCAATTGGCATACCGAGCACTGCAACGATGTTGATCAGCGAAAACACGCGACCCATGTACGTCTGTTCGACCGTGGTCTGAACCAGTGTCATGACCGGCGCGGAGAAGAACGGGATCAGTAGCGCGATGATGAACATCAGTACGAACAGGGCGAACAGGCCGACGGTCGTCCCCAGGAATGGCGTCAGGCCAAGGGCGGCGGACAATAGGCCGAAGCTCCCGCACGAATAGAGAAGCATCCGGCTCTGATTCCACTTCACGGCAAAGGTCGCGATCGCCAGACCGCCCAGCGCCATGCCCGCTGAGAATGAGGTTTCCATGACCGTCAGCGGCCAGACAGCGTCGGTGAAGTCGCGCGCGATCATCAGTGGCACCATGAAGTTCGGTGCGACGATCAGCGTGAAGATTACTGTGTAGAGGACCATCAGCCAGAGGATCGTGCGGTGTCCCGCAACGTAGCGCAGCCCGTCCATCAGATCGTGAGCGAACGACTTTCCATCTTCGCCACCGCTTCGCACCGTCGCAACGGGGATCGTCAGGACAATGCCGACGCCGATCAGGGCAGTGACAACGTCGATCCAGAAGGTCGGAACCAGGCCACCCCAGCCGTAGACCGCGCCCGCGATCACCGGAGACAGCAGTGCCATCGCCGAGTTAATTGTCTGATTAATGCCGTTTACGCGCATGAGCTGACTGGTCGGGGTCAGCTGTGGTAAGAGAGCGCCAACCGCGGGTTGTTGGAAGCCGGCACCTACGGAGCGAATGAAGACCGCGCCGTAGATCAGCCAAAGTGAGGTTTCACCCGCAATCATTGCTACTGCCAACCCTAGGGTGACCAGCGCAATGATCGAGTCGGAAACGGCGATCACCGTTCGGCGGTTCATTCGGTCGGCAAGCGTGCCACCAAACAAAGACAGAATCGCTTGGGGGACGAAAGCGACAACGGCGTACAGGGTGATGACCCACCCGGTCTTGAGCGTCAGCGTCAGATACCACATGATCGCGTACTGCACGATCGAGGAGCCGAACAGGGAAATCGCCTGCGCGATCAGGAATAGGGTGACGCGACGCTTCCAATGCGGGTCGGTTTCCGCGGGTGCGCTGGGGGTTTCGTTGATCGACGAGGCCACCTCCACGGGATCCGCGTTCTCCTGGTCTAAAGGGCGGGTCTCATCGGCGTGAGGTGAGGTGAAGCTGTCAGTCATGTGATGAAACGCTAGCAATACCAAGGGTTATTGTGTGCGCCGAGCGCACGATGTCACAGTTACTCTCCTGTTTGGGGCGAGACGATCGCATCGGCGCGCGATGCGCATTCGGCGACCAATTCAATGTTGGGGGCGTCCACGGTGCGCACCCAGTGGGCGGCATCTGCGCGACATTTTCCGAATGCTTCGTGGCGGGTGACGAGGCGCCGCATGACAGCGTCTGTCGGCGTATCAATGTGGACGAGGAAGTCAATGTGCCCGCGAGCCTCGCGCCACCCCGGTTCGTCGAATGCCAGGTAGTTGCCTTCGGTGATGACGATGCCCTCAGTTGGAATCAGGATGGACGCTGCGACAGGTTCGTGCAGGCCACGGTTGTAGTCGGGAGCAAAAACGGGGTGCTCGCTCGCTTGAATGCGTGCCAGCAGGGCCTGGTACCCCCAGACGTCAAACGTGTCGGGAGCGCCCTTGCGGTCGTGGCGCTCCAAGTCGTCCAGCACGGCATTCGACATGTGAAAGCCATCCATCGGCGCGATACCAGCCACCGCAACATCGGCAGTTTCAAGGATTTCTGCGACGAGGGCTGCAACGGTGGTCTTCCCGGTTCCGGGAGGGCCGGTCAGACCGAGGACACGAATGTTTTCTCCGTTTGCCAGCCGGTGAAGGACAAGGTCAACGACCTGTTGAGCGACGGACAGCGACGCGGACGCGCGTTCAGAGTAGATGGCGTAGGGTGCGGATCCGCTGATGGAGCCAGCGGGTTGATTGTCTGCGGTGTCAGTGTGTGTGCTCATGGCCGAAACCTCGTCGTTCTGGGGCGGAGCGGAAACGGTAAATGAAAGAGCCGGCTGCGACGCGCGCAACCGGCTCGACACAATCAGGCGTTTGCTGTGATCGTCGGCAGTGTCGACCAGGGGAAGTTGATCCACTTGTCGGTTTCTGCCCAGATGTAGTCGGGGGTGATGATCGAGCGTGATTTCTTGTAGATGCAGACGCTGCGCGCGTCAACCTTCACTTGGTTTTCACCGTCGAGGGACAGGCCGTCTTCGGCGATCATGTCCATGACCATCTTGAGGGTCTTGCCGGAGTCTGCGACGTCGTCAACGACCAGGACTCGCTTGCCTTCCATCGCGGAAATATCCATGAGCGGAGGAAGTAGGATCGGTGCTTCGAGGGTTTCGCCAACGCCGGTGTAGAACTCGACGTTCATGGTGCCGCATGCCTTGACGTCCATTGCGTAGGAGATGGCGCCCGCAGGGATCAGGCCACCGCGCGCGATGGCGACGATCAGTTCGGGGATCCAGCCGGAGTCAACGATCTGCTGAGTGAGTTCACGGCTTGCAACGCCGAAACCTTCCCACGTGAGAACCTCGCGATCTGCAACGTTGGGAACGTCCGTGGACTGAGCAGTGGTGGTGTTCGGCTGATCCGTCATGTCACTCCCTGGGTAGCGGCTTTATGGTGGTCGGCTATGGGTGGGCCGTCTCAATAAACCAAATAAAGAACTTAGGGACAAGAGTAGTACTCCGCGCGCGGTGGGTGATACCGAAATTGGGTGCGGAAGTGATGGTCTCGTCACTGTTCGTGTTCAGTTGCGCAACTTCGTGCGCGTGGGGGACGAGGCCACGCTCGATTGCTCAGCCTGCCAGCGTGCTACCGGCGCGGTTTTGGGTGGCCTCAGGCGCGTTCGATGCGTCGCAGTTCTTTGAGGTAGGCGGTGCCGGGGTTACGTGGATGTCCTTTATATGTCCAGGTCAGAATGCGTTCGACGTCGAAGCGTCGCGCGCAGTGTCCGCAGGCGGTGACGCGACGCGGTGGCCGGTAGAGCTTGCGTTGTGCTCCGCATTTGGGACAAGTTCCGACCCAGGGTTCGTCCGGGGAAGGCAGATGCGAGGGGAGCTTTGCGTCATCGGGGGCGCCCAGACCGCGAGCAACCTTCCGCCACGTTGCATCGTGGTGATGGTCTGGGCCGACAAGGGCGTGCGCGATTTCGTGGAGGATGACGCCACGAACGGTGTCCTGATCATAGAGATCGGTGAGCGGTCCGGACAGAGTGATCGTCTTCGTCCGGTAGGCGCAGGATCCTGCGCGGCGTTTTGCTGTGTCGAATTTGAATGTCCAGTCGCCCAGTTCGGCGGCGTCCATCAGCATGCGCGCTTCTTTTCGTGCGATTCGTCGATCCATTTCAGATCGTCTCAATCAGGCCGAGGACGCGTTTCACCGACACCTTGTTGGGCGTGCCCAGCTGTTGGGCGAAGAAGGAGACGCGCAGTTCTTCAATCAACCACCGCACGTGCGAGATCGTTGTAGCCGACTTCGCGTTGTAAGGGTGCGCGCGAGCACTCTCTTCGGCTTCGCCCAAAGCGTCGAGGATGTCGTGGATTCGGTCCCTATTCTCCAGATCGCGATCGAGTGCTCTGGGGGATGAGGCTGCGCGTTCAATACGCATCGCTCCGGCTCTCAGATAGCGCGCCAGGTGAGGCATCGCCGATAGGGGCGTATCAAGAACAAAACCCGGATACACCAGAGAACCAACGTGATCTCGCACATCAGCAACTGTTTCGCGCATGGATTCTTCCGTGTGAGAGCGGATCGCGGACTCAATATCGCCGTGGGCTTCCATGGCTCGTACAACGTAGCCGAGAATCTCGTAGACCCTGTCCTCGTGCAGGTTTCGTGCACGATTGGCGAGGTCTTCGAATGAGGCTGCGTCTCGAATCGATCCGGGACCGGCCTGGCCTGACAATTCATCTACTAGCGAGAGGGCGGAAGCCAACTGAGTGTCCGCAATCAGTGCAGTGGTATCCGGGTAGGGCGATGCGGCGAGCATCAGAGCTTGGCGTCCCGTCCAACGTGTCGTCACTCGAGTCTGTTGCAAGCGAACTCGGCGAACCAACAGGCGTGCAAGGCCCTCGCGGTGATGGCGGTCAGCGTCGCTCGAATTCGCCATGAGTCTTACGCCAGCGCTCGGATCTGTGGCGCTACCTTGAGCGACAAGCGCGGGGAAGGCGCGCAGTGTTATCACCTGGGTACCTTGCGAGCTGGATGTTTGACCGGGAGAGTCAATCGACCGGGGAAGCGGGTCAGCTGGGAAATCTGTCAGCCCATCAACGTGCAGGTGGGTAGCAACCTCGGGGGAACCAGCGGAACCTGAATGCGCATGACCAGCGTTGTTCTTCGCTTCGCTGAAGCTCGCGCGCGAACTATCTGTGCGCGAACTGGGGTGGCTTCGTCGATTGGAGCGATCCTGTGTGGCGTCGAGAAGAGCCTCGGCGACAGCGCCTCGCACCGCGTCACGAATCGCATTGTCTGCTGACGATGCCAACGTGCGTTGCAGGTATGTGAGGTCGGTGCCCGAACCGAGTTCAGCGCCGTGCGAATCAACAACGCTGAATGTCATCCGCAGATGCGCGGGTAGGTTGCCGTGAGCGTGTGCAAGGTGAGAATCGCTCAGATCGATTCCGCGCAGAATCCTCACTGCGGTGCGGAAAGCCTCGCTGAATGAAGGGCGTTCTCTTGACCAATCAATCACCGTCGACTGTGGTGGGGTCGCGGGTGTCTCTTCAGCCTGAGGTTCTGGCATCGGCGCAGGCTTTTTTCCGCGATCCTTCTGCTTCGCATTCCCAGTCGTGGCACCCCAGCGAGCAAGACGATCCATCGCTGCCGTCAGGCTCATCGGATCGACCCCCGTAGAAGCCTCGTCACCGTTCTTGGATGACGTGGCTGCGCTGGAATGCTGCGAAGCGACGCCGGACTCGGCTTCGGTCAAGGTTCCTGCGAGCGCGCGCTCCATCCATGCTCCGGCCTGAGCGCCGACCTCGGGCGCGGGGGCAAGTAGACGACGCTGAGCCTTCGGCAGAGCGCGAATCGACTCAGTAATGAGCTCGATCAGCATGCCGGGAACCAACCAGTCCGTGCCAACATCATTGACGCGTTGCAGGACTTCGACCGGGATTATCATCGTGACGCCGTCGCGCGCACTGCCGGGCGTGAACGCATACGACAGATCAAGCTTCAGGCCGTTTGATTCCCAGGTATCGGGGAAACCGTCAGCATCTTGGCCGATCCCTCGCGGAAGAAGCAGGGAAGAAGTGTATGTCAGCAGGTCAGGATGCTTTTGGCGCGTGTGTTTCCACCAGCGATTGAAGTGCCCGGCGGACACAATATCGTCGGGAAGCAGGTCGTCGAAGAATGCGAAACGCGCGTCCTGGTCAGCAACCAAACCGTGGGTGCGTGAACGTCGTTCGACTTCGCGCGCCTGCTCCAGTAGCTCATCGTTCGTCTTTTGGAAGCGGTGGCGTTCGCGCCATTCGCCGTTCACCAGCGCGTGGCGGATGAACATTTCGCGGGCGAGTATTCGCGCCGTCAGCGCAGTGTCAGTGGTCGACGAGGCCGGGATCTTGACCTTATCGATCGGCGGGGTGGTGCTCGACGAAGATGCCCCATTCGACTGCTCGGGTGTTTCATTGCTGGGAGCCAGGTTCGCTAAGTCGTCACCATCGCTGGATGTATCGAAGCTGGTCGACGGCAGATTGAGGGCACCAGCCAATGCCATCGCGAGGAAGTCACGACCAATAGAGCCTATCTCGGTACGAGAACGACGATCCGACGTAGGTACACCCAGCAGGCCCTGAGCGATTCCGGCCAAGGAACCCGCCGTGACCACGCGAGACGAGCGCGAATCCGAACCCGCGTCAATCACGTGGTCACCCAAACGACCCAGTAAGACAGGACGGTCGGCAACTAAAGTCAGCCCGTAGAGAAGGACCTTTTCCTTCACCATTGCCGCACCCTTGGCGCTCGACCAGAAGGGCTCGGAATATACGCGCTTCAACAGTGGGCGAGCCACCGGCTCAATCCACGCCGGATCAATCCGCGCAACAGTGCGAGCAAAGAGGCGACTGGTCTCAACCAATTCAGCGGTCATCACCCACGCAGGATGTGAGCGCGCTAAACCTGAACCCGGCCAAATCGTGAAGTGAGTACCGCGGGCACCCTGATAATCACGTTTTGCCTGATCCCACGAACCCAAGTTCGACAGGAAACCAACAAGCAGTGATCGGTGAATCTGGTCGGCGTCCACACTGCGCGAACCATCCGTGAACGCCACAACCGCACGCGCTGCCGCATCAGTCAAACCGCCCACTTCCGCCGCATGAACAACATCGCTAGACGACGGAATATCAATCGGATGCACATCCAACCCGAGCGGACGGGCCATCTGCTGCAACTGAACAACAACGTCACGCCACTCGTTAAAACGCAGATAGTGCAGGAACTCGGCCCGACACATGCGACGGAACGCCGCACCCGATAGATCCCTCTGCTGGACTGTCAAGTAGCGCCATAAATTCAAGTAGGTGACGAAGTCAGACTTCGGATTCGCCAAGCGAGCATGAGCAGCATCGGCAGCCGCCTGATGTTCAGCGGGGCGTTCGCGGACATCCTGAATTGAAAGTGCTGCCACGATGACAAGGACTTCGGAAGCACAGCCGTTTGCGTCGGCTTCCAGAAGGATTCGTCCCAGCCTGGGGTCAATCGGCAACCGCGCCAAATCCCGACCAATTGCGGTCAAGCGGTGTCCAAAGGAACGCCTTGAACCTGCCCCACCAGCACTGTTTGAATCCGCGTCCTTTGCGCTCGAGGGCGAAGACATGTGCGTGGCCTCGTCATCTTCTACGAGAGCGCCAATCTCCACCAGAGTCGCGATGCCATCGCGAACCGCGCGATGCTCGGGCGGGTCGAGGAAGGGGAAATCGGCAATTGAACCGAGGCCCAACGCCGCCATCTGTAGGATGACCGACGCGAGCGAGGTGCGCAGGATTTCCGGTTCGGTGAAGCGAGGACGATTCTCGTAGTCGCGTTGCGAAAAGAGGCGGATTGCGATGCCGTCAGCGACGCGACCACAGCGTCCAGCCCTCTGATTAGCGCTGGCCTGCGACACCGCTTCGATCGGCAGTCGCTGCACCTTCGTCCGGTTGGAATAGCGAGAAATACGCGCAAAACCAGGGTCGATGACATAGCGAATGCCCGGGACAGTCAGCGAAGTTTCCGCAACATTGGTTGCCAGAACAACGCGACGCAGTCGGTGATCCTCGAACACGCGATGCTGCTCGGCTGCACTCAGGCGCGCGAACAGCGGAACGATTTCAATATCCGTCGGGCGAGCCTTCGCAGTCTCCCCCGCTTTTACCCCGCGCGGACCTAGATGGTCGAGTAATGCCTGTTCGGTATCGCGGATGTCGCGTTCGCCCGGCAGGAAAACAAGGATGTCCCCCTCGCCCTCACCAGCAAGTTCGTCAACGGCGTGACAGATCGCGGTCTCAACATCAGTGTCCTCGCCGAGCCCGTACCCAAGCGACGGCAGATCATCGTCAGGGTCTTCCAAGACCAGCTGTTCTGCGCCCAGGTGCAGATTATCGTCTTCGATCGACAAGGCGTCGCCCGGTTCCTGCTCAGTGCCCGGAGTGGACGACGAGTAGTGCGTTATCACGTCAGCGGTGAGGGGGCGATAGCGGACTTCGACGGGGAAGGTGCGACCCGAGACTTCAATAACAGGTGCCGGCTGCTTCAACGTCCCACGACCGGGCAGACCATCCCACACACCGAAGTGCTCAGCGAAACGCTTCGAGTCGATCGTCGCTGAGGTGATGATGACTTTCAGATCCGGGCGCGCCGGAAGCAGACGAGCCAGATAGCCCAAGATGAAGTCAATGTTCAGGCTACGTTCGTGGGCCTCGTCAATAATCAGTGTGTCGTAGCGACGAAGCAACGGATCGGACTGGATTTCCGCCAGCAGAATGCCGTCGGTCATCAGCTTGACTAGGGTGGTGGGCCCGACCTTGTCCGTGAAACGCACCTGATAGCCGACAACCTGGCCAGGTTCGCGTCCAACTTTTTGCCCGAGTTCTTCAGCGATGCGGTCAGCGACCGAACGCGCTGCGATACGCCTGGGTTGAGTGTGTCCGATCATTCCGGAGACGCCACGACCCAGTTGCATACAGATCTTCGGGAGCTGCGTGGTCTTACCCGAACCCGTTTCACCAGAAACGATAACAACCTGGTGGTCACGTATCGCCTGAGCGATTTCGTCGCGGCGAGCACTGACCGGCAGGTCAGGGAAAGTCACGACGGGGATTGCGGCTGCGCGCGCGGCCAGCTGTTCGGGAGTGAACGGCTTAAACGTGTGTGCGTGTTCGTATTGAGGACTGCGCCTACGACGAGGCTTGTGGTGTGGCTGGGTGGCAGAGTGCCCGTTGCGCTCGCGGGAACCTATGGGAGTACGAGGCTCCTGCCCGACGCGGCTTTTACGCTGCTGCCCCTTGCGCGGAGTGTCCTTTTTGGACGTGCCAGAATTTTGCGGGCGCGCTCCACCGCCACGGCGGCCGTGTTGAGACGACCCCGATTCATTGGAACGCACTGGTTTTTCTGGCACCCGCCTAGTCTAACGAGGCACGTTCACACGTGCGGAGCGAGAACAGTGCGCGTGTGGATAAGTGCCACGACCATAGCTACGTGTGGATAAGTAGCCTCGTATTCGCGCCCTACAGCAAGGACTGTCATGCCGTTCGGATCCATCCGTAGCGAAATGAGAGATCCGTCAATGGTGCTGATCATTGAACAGCCGGCGAGTTTTGCTCCCTTGCGGCACAGGTTTGTTCGAACCGTGTTCTGTTCGATTTGTTCTGCGATCTGAGCCGGCATGCCACACACGTTGAAGCAACCGTTGTGGAGCCCGTACATCAGCCTGTCGGAAATATAGGGGGGGGCAGTGAACGCATCATTCTTAGTCGATGCGCCATCGAAGACCCTGTCATTCTTCCCGCAAAGATGCGAGTGTGAAGCGTTGTGGGCAAGATTGAGTTATGCACGCACTTTTCGCTGGCCTGACGACGCTTGACGTTATCCATGCCCTCGACCACGAGCCAAATATTGCCACCAAAACAACCTCCACGGATCATGTGATGGCAGCGGGAGGCCCGGCAACGAATGCTGCGGTTACCCTTTCCGCCCTTGAGAAAGCCGCGGGGTGCGCGAGGGAGGCAGCCTCGTCGATCAGTCTGCTGAGCGCCATCGGTGAGGGGATGATTGCCAGCGTGATCAGCGCGGACCTCGCCAGCGCCGACGTGCATCTGCTGGACGCGACCAGCGTGGATTCCGCGCAGAAGACGCCCGCGATTTCCTCCATAGTTGAGCACCCGGGTGGCAGGATGGTCGCTTCCACCAATGCGCGGATCGACATCGACGTGCACGAGGTCACCCACCTGCTCGACTCTGTACTGGTCCAGGATGGAGCTCCGGACGTTGTCCTTATTGACGGCCACAATCCTGCGATTGCCGACTGCGTGTTGCGGGTGGGGACGCTGGGGGAGCCCGATCCTGATGAGGATCCTTTCGCGCACCTAGAAGCCAAGCCGTTGCACCAACGGATCCTTGATGGTGGGTCGTGGAAGCCGTGGCTCGCCCCGTTGCTGGGGTTCGTTGATATTGCGGTGGTGTCTGCTGACTTCTGTCCGCCGTTGCTGAATGAGCCGACCGGACCCGAGGTTGCCAGCTTCCTCGCCGGTTTCGGAATTACGCGGACGATCCGCACGCGAGGATGTGAATCGGTGCAGTGGTATTGGGATGGGCGAGAAGGTGAAACCGAGGTTGATCAGGTGGATGCCATCTCAACCCTGGGTGCGGGCGACGTTTTCCACGGTGCGTTCGCGTGGGCGGTGGGCAGATTGCACGTAGCTGATGTGCCAATGCCCAAGGACCCGAGTGACTTGATTCGTTTTGCGTCGCGTATCGCCGGGTTCTCGACGACGAAATTTGGTACACGTTCGTGGTGCGAGGCACCGGAAGTGGTGACCGCGGTCGAGGAGTTCCTCGGCTCGTTTGCCTCAGGTGTGGTCAAATCCTCGCGTTAGGTGTGGCTAAATCCTCGCGCTCTGATACATATTTCCATATGGAAACCGCAGTAGTTCGCCATTTGAGGCCGGTGTTGTTTGGGTGGGGCGATAAACTGTCGATGCCGGATTTTTCGGTGTTAACTCAACGGGGTCCAGACACGCCGACCTTGCTCCGTGCAGTCACGCTAGCGACGAACTACGGGCACCCACCGGGCCGCCCATTCGAGCGATGGAGCATCTAGGGCCTCGACCTTTTCACCCATGCCAAATGATGCATCAGAGACGATTTCGACGCGCGAGCCGTCGGGGAGCAGGTGGAACACATCCTGCGTGGCGGCAAGCAGACCGAACTCGGCGTCGACGCTGTCATGGATCACCAAGGTCGGCTGTTCCAAGCCGGCCAGAAGCTTGTCCGAATCGGTCAGCGACAAGTCGATCAGCGTCTGCTTCGAGATCGTGAACTGTCGGCGAATCGAGGGTGAGTCGTCAGCGATCGTGGTAGCGCCGATCTCTTCCAAGTCACGCAACTGGTCATCAGAGAAAATCTGTGTCCAATCGACCGACATGGGACCAAGCGATGGTGAGGACAAAACGTAGGCGAGCACATTGACCGGCCGAGCTGCTAGCGCCACCGTCGCGCCGAATGAATGCGCATGAATGAGTTGGCGAGCAAACCCCTGGTCGGCAAGCCAACCGGACGCTGCACGCAGGTCCTCAACCTCAGCGTCCAGGGTAATAATTTCGTCGCCGGACTCACCGTGACCCGAATAATCGAACTCGAGCGTGGCGTAGCCTGCCGCGCGGTAGAGACGAGCAAGACGATCGAAATGCTCAGCCGAGTGACGATCAGCAAGGAACGAATGCGAGAAGAGAACCGCTGCGTCACCAGTGTCAACGGGGTTAATGAACGTCCCCGCCAGCGAAACGCCACGAGGGGTCATGATTCGGATCTCACTCACGCACTCCAACGTAGTGGGAATGGAGCAATCAAGCGACCCCAATCCCGCTAGGTGTACGTTTGTGAACTTCTCAATTGTGATCGTTGATTGGATTGTTCTGCCTGTAGGGTTGAAGTAATCAGATCGCGTCGGTTTTTCGCCGAGCGTCACGACAAACAGGAGTTTTCATGGGAACCAGGTTTGGATTGCTTCTTGGTCTTGGAGCCGGCTACGTGCTGGGCACGAAAGCTGGTCGCGAACAGTACGAGAAGATCCGCAGTGGCGCATCGAAACTCCGCCGATTCCCGGTCGTCGCAAAGCCCCTCGATGCAGCGGGCGAAAAGGTGTCGGACATTGTCCGCGAGCAGGGGGAGCGCGTCACCGACACGGTTGCTGACGTTGTGAAAGAGCGACTCTTCGGTGCTCCGGCAACTCAAACTCAGCCGGCTCCTGTCGTCGACGATGACATCGAAATTCACGTCGTCGGTCGCGAAAATGGCTGATTCTTATTCGTTCTCCCCTTCTTGAACGAATAGTGAAAGAACGTTACGGAGTCATTGAATGACTAACGCGTATCCCACCCCGCAGCCTCCGAAGAACGTTTCGAAAGCACAGATCAAGCGCTGGCGTCGCCACCTTGCTGACGAACGCATGGAAGCGCGCACCTATCGCTCCCTTGCAGAACGCCGTACCGGCTCTGAACGCGAGGTTCTTCTCAAGCTTGCCGAAGCTGAACGCAGACACGAGGAATACTGGCTGTCCCTGCTAGGAGATAAAGCGCTTCCAGCGCCTCGTCCGCGCCTTCGCACTCGCCTTGGCGCGTGGCTTGCGCACATGTTCGGCACCATTTTTATTCTGGCTATGGCCCAGCGTGCCGAACAACGCACCACTTACGACGCCGACGATGATGCGACGGCTCAAATGGCCGCTGACGAGCACATTCACGGCGAAGTGATCCGTGGGCTCACTGCTCGCTCCCGTGAAACTCTGGCCGGAACTTTCCGCGCCGCAGTCTTCGGAGCAAACGACGGCTTGGTTTCGAACCTTGCCCTGGTGTTGGGTGTGGCCGCAACCGGAATGGAACCGCACCTCGTCCTCGCGACCGGCCTTGCTGGTCTGCTGGCCGGCGCGCTCTCCATGGCAGCCGGTGAATGGGTCTCCGTCACCAGCCAACGTGAACTGCTCGATGCATCGATCCCCGATCCCGAAGCACACCAAGCTGTCCCGGACCTCGACGTTGACGCGAACGAACTGGAACTCGTGTTCCGTGCTCGTGGCGAAAGTCCCGAAGAAGCGCGTGCTCACGCCATAAAGGTATTCACCCAGGTCGCCCGCCCCGCCGGCTCAGAGTCCGGTGTCATCGCGGTGCGTGCCGCACTCGAAGGCGGGCTACCAGCTCACGCTGGCGCCACCGAACAGGTTGGTACGCCGTGGCAGGCAGCGGCCTCGTCCTTCTTCTTCTTCGCGATCGGCGCTTTCTTCCCCCTGATTCCCTACCTCTTCGCTCTCTCCGGTCTGACAGCAATCGCCATTGCCGCCGCGATCGTCGGTGTCACCCTGCTCTGCACCGGCGGAGTCGTCGGTATCCTCTCTGGTCAATCGCCCGCCCCTCGCGCGATTCGCCAGCTGGCAATCGGCTACGGTGCTGCGATTATCACCTACCTGCTGGGCCTAGCATTCGGCACCGCGGTCGCCTAGTACGCGCAATAGACGATGCCCCGCAGGAAACCAGACACCTTCCACAGCGGACCCCCAACCAACAGATCCGTATCCGTCCGCGTCTCACAATGCGCCTCAGCATGCGTCGTCTGGTGAACACGCGCGCCACGGAAAGCCAAGATAGTCCACAATGTCCGTGTGCTTGAAACCCTCAACCATGCGTTACCGGACCTGTTTCGCGCCATCGACCTGATTGGCGTGTTGCTGAATGGCATCATCGGTGGTCGACTGGCACGCATGAAGCGCTTTGATGCCGTCGGTTTTGCGGTCCTCGCGATCATGTCGGCGCTCGCGGGTGGCATGCTCCGCGACGTTCTGCTCCAGGTGGGGCCTCCGGTTGCTTTAACTGACCCCTTTTATTTGGGGACGGCACTGCTGGGTGCAGCGATCGCGATGCTCTGGAAGCTGGACTCGCGTCCGTGGCGTGCTGCCCTGCTGGTCGCCGATGGAACTGTGCTTGGATGTTGGGCAGCAACCGGCGCGTTGAAGACTCTCGACGCGGGGTTTGACGTTCTTCCCGCGATCATGCTGGGCATCATCACCGCAGTTGGTGGCGGTGCAATCCGTGATATTTCAGCCGGAAACGTCCCCCAAGTTTTTGGCGGGAACAACCTGTACGCGACGCCGGCGTTCGCGTCCGCTGTGATTACGGTGATTTTCTGGAAGTACGATCTGCCGATCATCGGAATGCTCGCCGCAACGATTGTCGGCATGGGCTTCACTGTTTTATCCCACTGGCGTCAGTGGCAGCTTCCCCAAGCGGGGGACTGGACGCTGACGGTCACGTCGTCACAGTTGCGACGCCTGATGTCACCGGCAGCAAAGAAAGCTCTAGCAACGGCAGTTCTTGAGGAACAGGCTCAAAAGGCGAATAAAACTCACGAACAGTCGACGGGATCTTCAGATTCTTCAGGGAGCACTCCCAGCTCTGATTCAACGAAAGGCGCATGAAAACCATGAGCTTACCGGCAACGACCGCCCCTAACGCGGGTGGCGAAGCAACGATGCCCGTATCGGGGCCTCGTAAGACATTCAAAACGCGCCACCTGTCGATGATGGCGTTGGGCAGCGCGATCGGCGCCGGTTTTTTCCTCGGCACCGGCGTCGCGGTCTCGGAAGCGGGCCCGGCCGTCCTGGTGTCTTACGTTCTTGCGGCATTGATTGCCGTGTCGGTGATGTTCGCGCTGTCGGAGTTGGCAAGCTCCCTGCCGTCGACCGGTTCCTTCTCCACCTATGCCGAGGTCGGTATCGGCCGCTGGGCAGGTTTCACGTCCGGCTGGTTGTACTGGGCGATGCTGGTGATGGTGCTGGGTCTCGAAATTACGGGTGCGGCAGCGATTTTCGTCAGCTGGTTCCCATCGGTTCCGCAGTGGGTTGTGGCTCTGGCAATCGTTGTTGTGCTGGGTGGCGTGAATCTGATGGCCGCGCGCGACTTCGGTGAAGTTGAAGCGTGGCTTGCCGGCATCAAAGTCCTGGCAATCATTGTCTTCCTGCTGATCGGTATCGGTTTGGTGACGGGAATCGTTCCCGGTCGCACCGAGCCAATCGGTCAGACGATTCTGGGACATGGCGGTTTTGCGCCGACGGGTCTGGCGGGTATCGCGGTCGCGCTTCTTGCGATTATCACGTCGTTCGGCGGTATTGAGATCGTGACGATCGCTGCCGGCGAAGCCGAGAACGCGAAGGCCGCAATCTCCGCCGCAATTCGTTCGGTGATCAGCCGAATCCTGATCTTCTACGTCGGTTCGGTTATCCTGTTGATCTGCTTGTTGCGCTGGGATTCGAAAGAAATGTCGACCAGCCCGTTTGCCGCGGTGTTGAACATGGCAGGTATTCCCGCGGTCGGTGTGATCATGGAAGCGGTCGTTTTCGTCGCCCTCGTGTCCGCCTTCTCCGCGAATCTCTACGCCTCGAGCCGCATCGCCTACTCGCTGTCCGCGCGTGGCATGGGCATGAAGTGGCTGCTTGGCCGCGGTGTGTCTTCGTCGAAGATGAACGAGGCCGGCCACGCTTCATCGACCACCTCGGCTACCCTTGTGGCCGATGAGGAAGCGGAGTCGCTTCAGGACCGCGTAGCCACCGAAGGGGCGAGCGGTGACATCGCTGAAGGACGCACTCCTCGTCGAGCTGTCTCGGTCTCTATCTTCTTCGCCCTGGTGTCGGTGGCGTTGAACTGGTTGCTCCCCGCATCGCTCCTTGGAATTCTGCTGAACTCTGTCGGCATGGTTCTGCTACTGATCTGGGTTTTCATCTTGGTCGCTCAAATTCGCCTACACCCCAAGCTTGAAGCTGAAGGATCAATTGCCCTGCGTTCACCGGGCTGGCCCTGGCTACCTCGCCTCGTTATCGCGTCGCTGGTGTTGGTTGCCGGCCTGATGGCATGGAACCCCGAGGCCCGCCAGCAGCTGATCGCAATGAGCGTCCTGACGTTGATCATCATCGCGATCTACTTCATTCGTGAAGCTATGGCACAGCGTTCTGCGAAGTAGTCGATACACGCTGGTCATAGAGATTGAGGCTCCTCCACTGAAAAGTGGTGGAGCCTCAATATGCCGAGGGGGCCTCGTACCTCGCAACAATCCGATTACTCGATGGTGGACGTGGCACCCAGATATTCGACCCAACGCTCGAAATGGTCGAGCACGTCGTGAGCCACCTGATCTGCCGTCCAGTCCATGATGTCGTAGCCTTGACCGCCACCGTGCGGGCGAACTTCAAGACGGACAGTCGTGTCATTCTCATCCGAGAGTGTGGCACCAAACGTAGGAACCGGCATGACAACCATGCGCACCACGTATCTAAAGGACTCAGCGTCGATCGTTGCTCCCGAAATCGGGACATCAAGCAGGCGCGCAATCAGCTGTTCCATGACCTCAGGCGTCGCACTCACAACAAGAGAAGCTCGACCGAGGAAGCGACGATCGTCGTCGGGATCGTGAGCTTCGGAGCCTTCGATCACGATTTCAGAAACAAGCCCTTCTTCCTGCAGGCGCGTGCCAACCGCTTCAAGGGCAGGCACAACACGGTTGTCGAGTGCTCGCTTGGCGCGCGTCGGGCTGACGGCATCGAACGTGCGACTCAAGCGGTCCTGCCATGACAGTCGGACGCGACCGGCTGCCGTGCCACTCATCGAAATCAGGCCGGATGTGATGGTGCGGGTGCGCGCAGTTGCCTTCGAGGCCTCCGAACGCAACGCCTTCCAGAGGGCGGCTGCGATCAGGATAAGAACGAAGGAGAATGGCAAAGCCATGACGATCGTTGCTTGCTGAAGGATTGAAATACCACCCGCCAAAAGCATGGTGATCGTCAGAGCGCCGGTCAACGTCGCCCAGAAGACTCGAAGCCAGGCGACGCCATCCTGACGGTCAGGCAGGTTCCGCATCGACAGGTTCGCCATGACCAGTGCGCCGGAGTCGGAGCTGGTCACATAGAAAAGAACGCCGACGAACAGAGCAATCGCAATCAGGATTTTGCCAAGCGGGAGCGCGTCCAACAGGGCGTAGAGACCACCTTCGGGGGTGGCGTACGCGATCTTCGTGAACGCTACGTTACCCGAACGAATCAGGTCGATGGCGCTGTTGCCGAAGATGGACACCCACACCAGAACGTAGGTGAAGGGCAGGGTCAGCGTGCCGATAACGAACTGACGGATCGTGCGACCGCGCGAAATGCGGGCCAAGAACATGCCAACGAATGCGGCCCACGTGATCCACCATGCCCAGAAGAACAGGGTCCACGCGTTCATCCACTCATCGGGGCGCTGGTAGGGGAATGTCTCCAAAGTGAGGACGGGGAACTGCGTGACAAAGTCACCCACATTCGCGACCAGCGCATCCAGAAGGAGCGTCGTGTTTCCGGTGATCAACACCCAGAGGGCAAGGAACATCGCCAGGAAGACATTGATCGACGAGAGCATTCGAACGCCCCTGTCGACTCCGCTGACAGCGGAGACTGTCGCCATGATGACAGAAAGGGAAACGAGGCCGATCTGTGCAACAAGGCCCTGCGGGATCCCGAAGATGATCGTCAGGCCAACGTTCAGCTGGACAACACCAATACCAAGGCTGGCTGCGATGCCGAACACGCCACCAACAAGGGCGAACATGTCGATGATGTCACCGAAAATACCGTCGACCTTATCTCCTAGAAGCGGGCGGAGAGTGGATCGAACGGTCAGACGATCGTGCTTGCGGTACGCGAAGTAGCCAAGGGCAATGCCAACAAGACCATAGAGAGCCCAGCCGGAAATGCCGTAGTGGAACAGTGTCCACGTCACGGCCTGTCGAGCAGCTTCAATCGTTTCACCTTCGCCTGTTGGGGGAGCAATGTACTGTCCAACCGGTTCGGCGATCGCGTAGAACATGATTGACGTGCCGATACCCGCGGCGAACAGCATCGCTGCCCACGAGAACGTTGAAAAGTCTGGCGTCGAGTTATCCGGGCCCAACTTGATGTTGCCGAAACGGGTGAGGGCAAGAACGATGACAAAAACGATCGCCGCAGTGATCAAGAGAATGTAGAACCAGCCGAACCACTCACTGGTCCACGTCACCGTCGCGTCAAAAAGAGACTGCACCGTGTCGGGGGCAAAAATCGACGCCAAAGAAACAGCAAGAATGACCACGGCCGAAATGCCGAATACCGTGACATTCAGCGAAGGCTCCACTCCCTGAACGTCTCCGGTCAGATCCGAGGTTTCAAGCGGCACAATTGGCGCTGCGTCACATGAGGATGATTCTGTTTTCGCTGATATGTCAGGCGAACTCATAGAGTGCTTTCGGTCGACAATGGGACACGCGCGCCCGTAAAATGCACGTAAAAAAGGCGCGCGCTTTTGTTCAGCGTTCCAACGATTCCCTATGCCTGCAACTTTTTTGGCTGAAATCCCTCATTTATATGCGCAGTTCTCCCGCTAGATCATGGGCGTCAGAACCTGTTCATGTTAAATGACCCACACTTTTAGTTGTGATGGGGTGATACGGGGCAAACCTTGGCCATTCATCATTCCTGAGCGAGAATATCCGCGATTCCCTTTGCCAACTCGAAACCAGAATCGTCACGAAGATCCGTGTCAGGTTCTGCGGGGTCAGGTCGCTGAGCGGTTTCTTCTTCAAGCGTGACGTCGTCAAAGTCCATGAATGCAAGATCGTATCCGTCTGGCACATCGCAGGACTCGGTCCACTTCTTCAAACCATCCAACGTCGGTGCATCCGCGAAGGACCCCATTGTTTCCGTTGATCGAGCAGATGCAAGCAGAGCCATCGACACGGCCCCCTCGGGGGAAAGTCCCTGCATTCGCGCCCACACAAGAGCCGCGGAGAACGCGTGTCCCGCCGACGTCGTATCAATCGTCTTCGCCGGGGCTGCTGGAAGCGAGAACTCTTCGCCTTCAATAATGGCTGTTGCGCCCTGCGCTCCCTGCGTCACGATGACACCCGGAACATGCCATGCCAATTGGCGAGCCGCCTGACGCGCATTTTCTTTATGCGTGTAATTCATTGCTTCGCGCTCGTTCAGCGTGAAGACATCAACGTTATCCAAAGCATCAAGGTCGGAGCTCTTCCACTGACCAGTTGAATCCCAACGGCACTCCGAGAGAACCCACGTTGGAGGAATCGGTGCTGCGGGCGGAGCTTCAAGCATGGTGATTGGGGGAACCGGATTCGAGCGCCACTTTTCCACGGTCTCACTGTTAGCTCCAAGCACATGGAGCTCTGCCACAAGCGCGTGAGGAGCTTGGCGAAGGGTCGAAAGCGATGGAACCGTCAGATCTCCAGATGTTGTGAGCGCACGATCCCCGTCAAAACCAAGAGAAACCGTGATCGCCTGATGAGGCACACGAAGCGCATGACTCAAATCAACCCGGCTTGTTGTGAGCATCGAACGAACAATGGCCCCGGCCTCGTCGATACCGATTGAGCACAAGAACTGAGTGTTCAGACCAAGGCGAGCAAGGGCAACAGCGCGATTCGCTGAGCCGCCGGGGGAGAAGGAAGATGCCGGCGCGATCTGTTCTTCACCAAGGCGAGGTTCGTGCTCCAAAGGGCCCATGACCAGCGCTAAAACAAGAGGACCGGCAACGCAGACGCGTGGCGCAGTATTTAAAGGTGACGTCATAATGAGTGGTCCTTGCATGCGTGTAGAGACGATGGTCAATGCGATGTAATCCTAGTCCGAAGCGGTATTTTCGGCCCTGAATAGAGCCTTAAGTAATGTCTATATAGATAAGTCTTTACCAAAACGTGACCATTTGTGACCAAATAGCAATGTCCACTTTATGGTCTGGGAAAGACTTTCAAGGCGTGGCGGGTTAGGCTCGCAACCGTAACCCGCGACTGGACGTTACGGGTCTAACCCATCAATTTGGAGGAGTCTTTCATGAACCTCAAGAGGACATGGCTGGCAGTTCCGGCCGTTTTTGCCCTCGGTCTCGCAGCCTGCTCTGGCGGTGGCGACGCTAATTCAAGCGCTTCCGGCTCAAATGCTTCCGGCGTAGCTGCGGGCTCGTCGACCGGCATCATTTCGACCAACGGCTCCGAGCCGCAGAACCCGCTGATCCCGGCAAACACCAACGAAACCGGTGGCGGCAAGATCCTCGATGCCATCTTCGCAGGCCTCGTTTACTACGATGCATCCGGCGCAACCCATATGGACATGGCCGAATCCATCGAGCCGAACGAAGATTCGACCGTGTGGACCGTCAAGCTGAAGGAAGGACAGAAGTTCTCCGACGGCTCCGAGGTCAAAGCGCACAACTTCGTTGACGCATGGAAGAAGGGTGCATCCGAAGCGATGCTCTCCTCCTACTTCTACGAGCCGATCGCTGGCTCCGATGATGAAGGTGCCGGCGACCTGACCGGCCTCGAAGTCGTTGACGACTACACCTTCACCATCACCCTTAAGGCCCCGGCAGCTGACTTCTCGCAGCGCCTCGGCTACACCGCATACTTCCCGCTTCCGGACTCGACCCTGGAAGACATGGAAACCGGTGGCGAGCAGCCCATTGGTAACGGCCCCTACATGGTCGCCGAAGGCGGCTGGGAGCACAACGCTCAGATCCACCTGATCCCGAATCCTGAGTACAAGGGTGACAACGTTGCCAAGAACGGTGGCGTGGACGTTATCTTCTACTCCTCGCTCGACGCCGCATACCAGGATCTGCTCTCCGGCAACCTTGACGTCCTCGACGCACTTCCGGACTCGGCATTCGCCACCTACGAAGCAGACCTCTCCGGTCGCGCCGTGAATCAGCCGGCAGCAATCTTCCAGTCCTTCGCAATTCCGTTCGCCCTGGAACACTTCTCCGGTGAAGAAGGCAACCTGCGTCGCCAGGCAATCTCCTACGCGATCGACCGCGACACCATCACCGACACCATCTTCTCGGGTACCCGTACCCCGACCAAGGACTTCACCTCCCCGGTCGTCGATGGCTACAACGACTCGGTCCCCGGCTCTGAGGTCCTGACCTACAACGCTGACAAGGCCAAGGAACTCTGGGCAAAGGCAGACGCCATTTCCCCGTGGTCCGGCACCTTCTCGATCGCTTACAACTCTGATGGTGGCCACCAGGCATGGGTTGACGCAGTCACCAACTCCATCAAGAACACGCTCGGAATCGACGCCGTTGGCGCCCCGTACCCGGACTTCAAGTCCCTGCGTACTGAGGTCACCAACCACACCATCACCTCCGCCTTCCGTACCGGCTGGCAGGCTGACTACCCGGGCAAGTACAACTTCCTTGCACCGCTCTACGGCACCGGCGCCGGCTCGAACGACACCGAGTACTCCTCGGCCGACTTCGACGCCCTCCTGAAGAAGGCCTCCTCCGCGACCTCCACCGAGGAATCCAACAAGATCCTCGACCAGGCGCAGGAGATCCTCTTCAAGGACCTCCCGGTCATCCCGCTGTGGTACGCCAACGTCGTGGGTGGCTGGTCCGAGAACGTCGACAAGGTCGTGTTCAACTGGAAGTCCGTGCCGATCTACAACGAGATCACCAAGGCTGAGTGAGTCTGGCCAGGCGCTAGTCATCACTGACTACGCCTAGAGGACGTGCCAATGGTGGCGGGTGGGAGCTTTCCTACCTGCCACCATTGCGTTTGCAAGGCCTCGTCACCGCGCTCTCTTACCGTGAGTTTGGGCGGGGCCTGGTGAATCATTGATAATAATTCTGTTCTTTTTCTTACTGTCCATTTAGTGGGTGACGAGTTAATCAAACTCCCGTTTGCCGAGTTTTTACCCTATGATGGCGTAAGTGCGTCTTTGCCACAGGTGGGCTGTGCCCGCTTGCTTGCTAGTTTTCATAAGCAAGGCGGCGAAGACTCTAGTTCCTAACCACATCTCAAAGGACTGTCCATGTTGCGTTACATCGGACGTCGACTCCTTCAGACCATCCCGGTTTTCTTCGGAGCCACGTTCCTGATCTTCGCGATGGTGTACCTCATGCCTGGTGACCCCGTCGCAGCCCTTGGCGGCGACCGAGGGCTTTCTGAAGCTGCGTACGCTGAAATTGCTGCGAAGTACAACCTCGATAAGCCGTTCTGGATGCAGTACCTGCTTTACCTCAAGGGCGTGTTCACGCTTGATTTCGGTACGACATTCTCCGGACAGCCGGTAACTGCAGTGATGGCGCGTGCCTTCCCGATTACGGTGAAGCTTGCACTGTACGCCATGGCGATTGAAGCAATCCTCGGTATTCTTGCCGGCGTCGTTGCCGGTGTTCGCCGCGGTGGCATCTTCGACTCCACCATTCTTGTCTTCTCGCTTCTGCTGATTTCCGTCCCGACCTTCGTCCTCGGCTTCGTCCTGCAGTTCGTCCTCGGTGTGAAACTAGGAGTATTCCCGACTACAGTCGGCGCGCACGTCAGCCTTCAGTCGTTGACCATGCCGGCAATCGTGCTTGGTGGCGTCTCGCTGGCATACGTGATTCGCCTGACTCGCCAGTCTGTTTCTGAGAACGTGTCTGCTGACTACGTCCGCACCGCTCGCGCGAAGGGCCTGAAGGGTGGCACGGTTATGACCCGCCACATCCTGCGCAACTCGCTGATCCCGGTTGCAACGTTCCTTGGTGGCGACCTTGGCGCCCTCATGGGGGGCGCGATCATCACGGAAGGCATCTTCAATATCTCCGGTGTTGGTGGCACGCTCTGGCAGGCCATCGTCAAGGGCGAACCCGCCACCGTCGTTTCCGTGACTACCGTTCTGGTGCTCGTGTACATCTTCGCCAACCTTGTTGTTGACTTGCTGTACGCCGTGCTCGACCCGAGGATCCGCTATGAGTGATTACATTCCCTCCGCAAACATCGAACGCACCCGAACCGGTCAACGCCACTTCGTTTCCGATATCGACGAAACCGGTCTTGGTGCAGTTGACGCCGTTGCCGACGATCGCGCGCCTTCATCGCTCTGGGGCGAGGCATGGAAGTCCCTACGCAAGCGCCCGCTCTTCTGGGTGGCTCTGACCATCATCGTGATCGCGATCGCGATCGCAGCATTCCCGAACGTGTTCACCAGCCAGGACCCGCGTTTCTGCGAGCTTTCGAACTCGCTGAAGGGTCCGTCGGACGGCCACCCCTTCGGTTTCAACCGTCAGGGTTGTGACATCTACGCTCGCATCGTCTTCGGTGCCCGCGCATCCGTTTCCGTTGGTGTTCTGACGACCATCTTCGTCGTCATCATCGGTGGGGTGATCGGCGCGATTGCCGGCTACTTCGGTGGCTGGTTCGATGCTCTGCTCTCGCGTATTACCGATATCTTTTTCGCAATCCCGTTGCTCCTGGCAGCAATCGTCTTCATGCAGATGTTCAAGGAAAACCGAAACATCTGGATGGTTATCTTGGTTCTGTCCCTTTTCGGCTGGACTCAGATCGCGCGTATTACTCGTGGTGCCGTGATGTCGGCGAAGAACGAAGAGTTTGTCACCGCTGCCCGCGCCACCGGCGCATCAAAGGCTCGCATTCTCATGAGCCACATCATCCCGAACTCGATGGCTCCGATCATTGTGTACGCGACGGTTGCTCTGGGTACGTTCATCGTTTCCGAAGCGTCCCTGTCCTTCATGGGTATCGGTCTTCCGTCAACGGTCGTTTCGTGGGGCGCCGATATTTCGGCCGCACAGGCGTCGTTGCGTACGAACCCAATGGTTCTTTTCTACCCGGCTTTGGCTCTCGCGATGACCGTCCTCAGCTTCATCATGATGGGTGATGCGGTCCGTGACGCCCTCGACCCGAAGGCACGCAAGTGAGCGAAGAGAATATGACTACTCCGAACGAGGACGCCATCGAAGAGGCTATCAACACGATGGTGCTCGGCGAAGGCAAGGCTGATGCTTCTCAGACCGTTAGCGAATCGGCTGCTCCCGAAGAGGTTCACCCTGAGGACGCCAACCCGCTTCTGAAGATCACTGACCTTGAGGTCACCTTCACCACGTCGACCGGTATCGTTCCGGCTGTTCGTGGCGCAAACCTGACCATCTACCCCGGCCAGACGGTCGCTATCGTGGGCGAGTCCGGTTCCGGTAAGTCGACGACTGCTGCTGCGGTCATCGGCCTGCTCCCGGGCACCGGTAAGGTCACCGGCGGTTCCATCGAATTCGACGGTGAAGAGATCACGAACCTCACCACGAAGGAATGGGTTCGTTTGCGAGGCTCCGGTATCGGCCTGGTTCCCCAGGATCCGATGTCGAACCTGAACCCTGTTCTGCGCGTTGGTACGCAGGTCAAGGAAGCTCTTGTCGCCAATAACGTTGTTCCGAAGTCCCAGACTGGTGAGCGCGTGGCTCAGCTTCTTGAAGAGGCCGGCTTGCCGGACGCAGAGCGTCGCGCCAAGCAGTACCCGCACGAGTTCTCCGGCGGTATGCGTCAGCGCGTGCTGATCGCTATTGGAATGGCGGCTCGTCCGAAGTTGCTGATCGCTGACGAACCGACGTCCGCTCTGGACGTGACCGTTCAGCGTCGCATCCTCGATCACCTTGGTTCGCTGACCCGCGAACTGGGCACCGCTGTTCTGTTCATTACGCACGACCTTGGCCTTGCTGCTGAGCGTGCCGAACAGCTGGTGGTTATGCACCGTGGTCGCATCGTTGAATCCGGCCCCGCGTTGGAGATCCTGCAACACCCGCAGCACCCGTACACGAAGCGTCTTGTTTCGGCTGCTCCGTCGCTGGCGTCGGCTCGTATTGAGTCCGCTCACGCTCACGGTATTTCTGTGACGGAGGAAGAGCTGACGGGCGCAGGTAAGGGCGCAACGTCGACCGAGGAAATCGTTCGCGTTGAGCACCTGACCCGTGAGTTCGATATCCGTGGATCGAAGGGTGAGGCTAAGAAGCTGATCGCCGTTGATGACGTGACCTTCGGTTTGCGTCGCGGTACGACCCTGGCGGTTGTGGGCGAGTCCGGTTCCGGTAAGTCGACCGCAGCGAACATGGTGCTGCACCTGCTGTCGCCGACGTCCGGCAAGGTTTTCTTCGACGGCAAGGACACGTCCGAGATGAGCGACAAGGAGCTCTTTGCTCTGCGTCGTCGCCTGCAGGCAGTATTCCAGAACCCGTACGGTTCGCTGGATCCGATGTTCTCGATCTTCCGTATCATCGAAGAACCGCTCCGCGTCCACGGCTACGGCACGATGGCGTACGCCGAGCAGGAGTTTGCTCGTGCGATGGCGACCGGTCGTGAGCCTGAAAAGTGGATCTCGGCTCTGATGGAAGCAAAGAACGCTGGACGTTCTTTGACTGCCGCGGAGAAGAAGGAATTCAATCCGAAGCATCTGCGTATCGAGCGCGTGTCTGAGCTTCTGGACATGGTTGCTCTGCCACGTTCCGCGATGCGCCGTTACCCGAACGAGCTGTCCGGTGGTCAGCGTCAGCGTGTGGCCGTGGCTCGCGCGCTTGCCCTGAACCCCGAGGTCATCGTTCTTGACGAGGCAGTTTCGGCTCTGGACGTTCTGGTTCAGAACCAGATCCTGTACTTGCTGAATGATCTTCAGGCTCAGCTAGGTCTGTCCTACCTGTTCATCACCCACGACTTGGCGGTTGTTCGTCAGATCGCTGACGACGTGGTCGTTATGGAAAAGGGCAAGCTGGTGGAGCAGAATTCGACGGACGCGCTGTTCAATAATCCGGTGCAGGATTACACGCGCGAGCTGATCGAGGCGGTTCCTGGACGTCAGATTCAGTTGAACCTCTGAGGCTCGCCGATCGTGCGCCTGGGTGCGCACGAACCCAGTGAATAGTTGACGAGGCCGGGCGGGGCGACAAGGGTTGCTCCGCCCGCCTTGTTATATCGACGACCCTGATCGCGGTAGCTATGAGGCCTTACAGCCTGCTAGAACGCTTGCCATCTTTGATTGCTCAGCAGAGGTAATGGTGAGCCCCCACGTGTATTTCACGTTGATCTGCTTCGTGACGTAGGCACACCGGAAGTCAGCGTTTGGGGGTAGCCACTTGTCGGCGGATGCTGCACCCTTGTCTTTATTCGTTTGACCGTCGACGGCTAACAAATTGTTCTGGTCATTCCCGAAGCGTTGACGCTGGGTGTCGTCCCACTGCCACGCGCCCGACCTCCATGCGTTTCCTAACGCGACAACGTGGTCAATCTGTACGAGAGCGGATGTCTCTTGTCCGCGCTGGAAGTTGATCGTGGAACCTGTATACGGGTCGTCCAAGGTTCCCGTCAGGACAATGCAGTCACGTGTCTTCGGCTTATACGTCACGTTCGTGAGATCGCGCGCGAGCACGTCGTTCCGAGTATCGCACCCGTTATGGTCCTCGTCCGCCCAGGCGTGCCCGAACTGGTCGCGATCGTAGTCGGGTGCGTCATCATGATCGAGAACGGTGAGTGCTTTCAGTTGCCTCGCAGCTTCGCTGGGAGGCAGATCGTCGACGGAAACTGAGTGGGGGACGAGGAAGCCAACATCGTTCCACAGGCGGCCGAGCATAAAACGGAACGAGGGAAAAACACAATACGACCCGATACAGATGATGATCAACGCGACCGCGATGTCACCGATGCGGAGGGCTCTTCCATGAACCCTGCCACGACCGCGTGACGAAGTACGTCGTTTTCCCACGTGCTGCGCTCCTTTCTGCGGGCTGATCTCAGTCGCATTGGCGAGGCGAGGTGCAAGTCCAGCAAGCATCGTCGGCGACTAAAGAAGAGTATGTGGTCCTTACTAGTGTGACGCACGCTGAGGACAAAGGGAGGTTATCCACAAGCAGGCGTCTACGGTGAAGACGACTTGAAGATTTCTTCGAGCCGGCAATTCCGGTGTCATCCATAAGGAGGTACGTGCAACCGTTGATCAGCGCACGATCATGCGTTAATAAGTGTGATCCCTACCATGTAGAAACCAAATTGCACAACGCGCTCAAGGCCGAAATTTTGCTTTAAATCAGCCCTTTGCGCTCCAACCATGAGCGAGCAATGGTAGCCGCCGGCGCGCCATCTTCGGTCGATTGACGGTTCATCTCCACCAGATCCGCGCTCTCAAGGGTCGCGGACACGCGATTGATCACGGTAGTCGCGGCCTCGTCGATTCGCGGGGAGACGATCGGCACCACGTGGGAGGCCAGGAATAACCCCTTCGGGTCCTCCAAGACTGTCAGATCTGAACCCGCCAGCGACGGGTCAGCCGAATAGATGTCGACCAGTTGCACGTCGCCGTCACGCAGAGCCTTCAGCGTGAGCGCGCCACCCGAGTCCTCGATCGGCGTGAACGTCGCGGTCACGCCGTACATGGACTTCAGTCCAGCCGGACCGTAGGGGCGCGTTGCCAACTCCGAATTGCCGCCGATCTTTACCGATCCCACGGATGCGAGGTCGCCGATCGTCGTCAGCGAGTGTTCGTTCGCGAACTCGGTCGTCACCACGTACGAATCCTGGTCGGCAGCAGGCGTGGCGTTCAGCACGCGCAGTCCGTCCGGCAGAGTGGCGCTCAGAGCCTCGTACACCTCGTCTGCGCTGGTCTGCGTCGCATCGGCATCCAAGTACTGCAACAGTGAACCCGTGTATTCGGGGAACACGTCGATCGCGCCCGCCTGAATTTCTGGCATGTAGACCTCACGCTGGCCGATGCGCAGTTCACGAGTGACCGCGAATCCGGCCTCCTCGAGGGCGATGGCGTAGGTTTCGGCGATGATTTCGTTCGAGTAATAGTCCTGCGATCCGACGATGATCGTCTCGCGCCCGTTCGATTGTGAGCTCGGGTCGAAGGTTGCTGCGGTCGCACACGCGCTGGTCGTCAGAGCAGTGGCGCCGAGCATTGCGGTGACAGCTTTGCGCTTGCGTTTTACCGCCGAGCGAGTCGCGGCGCGCGCATTGCTTTCGTTCTTCGTTGTGCGTCGTCCAAAGAATCGACGAGGCCGCTCAGCGTTCCCAGTGCCTTCGCCATTCAGGCGCGGGTTGCGTGATGCTCGCACCCACAGGGCGTCCAGAATCAATGCGAGGGCGACAACCAGGATCGCGCCACCAATCATCTGCCCGTAATCGCGGGTTTTCAGACCTGTGTAGAGGAAACGACCCAGCCCAGCGTCCGCGGTGTACGCCGCGAGCGTTGCGGTGGCGACAACCTGCAGGGTCGTCGAGCGCAAGCCACCAATAATCAAGGGAAGCGCGGCGGGCAGTTCAACTTCGCGTACGACTTGCATTTCGGTCAGGCCGATAGCTCGAGCAGCGTCCACCGTTGTCGGAGAGGCTGACCTGATACCGGAATACGTTGCTGACAGCATCGGAGGAACCGCCAAAATCAGAAGCGCTAAGAATGGTGCTGACAAGCCAATACCCAGCCACAAGCCGATTAAAGTCAGAACACCCAGCGTCGGGATCGCTCGCGCCACCCCGAACGTCGCGCTCATTAGCGTGACAAAACGGCCGGTGTGCCCGATGTAAATACCAATTGGCAGCGCAATCAGGCCGGCAATGGTGACAACGCCGACAGTCACGCCAAGATGTTGAACAATACGAATGAGGATCCCCGTGGACCCCGTCCAATGGCCACCAGCAAACAGCCATGTCAATGCATCCATGAGCAAGCTCATGCGGCCACCTCCGCCTTCAAACATGGGTTAGAAACAGGGGAGCGATGAGGCGCGGATCCCGGCCTCGTCCATGGGGTGAGCAGGGCGCCCACGGCGATGGTCAGCGCATCCAAAACAAGCGCGACCAGAACGGTTGCAACCAAGCCGGCGCATACCTCGGACACCAGACCTCGCTGGAATCCGTCGGTGAACAGCGTGCCCAGCGAGCGAATCCCGATGAACGCACCTACGGTCACCAGCGACACCGTCGACACAACGACCACGCGTACGCCCGCGATGATGACGGGCAAGGCTAGTGGGAGTTCGACTCCGATGAACTTACGCCATGAGCTCATGCCAGCGGCGTCCGCAGACTCGAGAACCGAAGCTGGCAGAGAGGTAAACGCATTCGCGACCTGACGGATCAGCACCGCGATCCCGTAGAGCGCAAGAACGATGATGATGTTCAGCTTGCTCCGGAGCGCAATTCCTACGATCACGGGGATCACAACAAGCATTGGCAGTGAGGGAATCGCATACAGCAACGACAGTGCGGTCAATAGTGGGCTACCCCAGCGCTTCGAACGCGTCGAAGCCCAACCGACCGGGATTGAAATGATGACCGCGGCCAGAATTGCTGGTATCGCGATGCGTAGGTGCGCGACAGTAAGCTCCCAGAGTAGTAAGTAGTTTTGCGACAGCCAACTCATCGGAGTTCGCCTTCCGGCAACAGGCCGAGCGGACGGCCATCCGGGTCAGAAACGAGTGTGCCTGCGGGCGTGGACTTCATACTCAGACGGCGCTGGCCGGACGACCCGACGAAGGACGCGACAAAGTCGTTCGCGGGGTTCGTCACGAGGTTCTCGGACGTGCCCACCTGCGCTAGGACGCCACCGGTCTGCAGAACAGCGATCTGGTCGCCGAGCATGAACGCCTCATCTAAGTCGTGCGTAACGAACAGGATGGTCGTGCCCACGCGGTCACGCAGGTCGCGGAGCTCCCGTTGCAGGTCGGCGCGAACCAGCGGGTCCAGTGCGCCGAAAGGTTCGTCCATCAGCAGAATGTCCGCTTCGTTTGCGAGCGCGCGAGCAACACCCACGCGCTGACGCTGGCCACCTGACAGCTGCGCCGGATAGCGTTTCGCGAGGCCTCGATCCAAACCAACCAGGTCCATCAGCTCTAGCGCGCGTTTCGCCGATTCTCTACGCGAGGCACCCTCAAGACGCGGAACCGTCGCAATGTTGTCAACAATGCTGCGATGTGGGAAAAGTCCAGCATCCTGGAGCACGTATCCGATCGAGCGACGCAACTTCACCGGGTCAACATCCGCAACATCCTGCCCGCGCACAACCACGCGCCCAGATGTGGGGGAGAGCATCCGATTCACCATCCGCATCAGCGTCGTCTTGCCCGACCCAGACGTGCCCAGCAGGACCGTCGTCGTATGAGGCTCAACGTGCAGAGAAACGTCATCCAACGCCGTCGTCCCGTTCGGGAACACGTGCGAGATGTGGTCGAAAGTAATCACCGAGATGTCTCCTTTCGACGAAGACATGGAAGAGGAGGTGCGCAGGACATTACTGACCCTGGACACCATTCAAGGGTCTACCGGTATGAACGCCAAGGCTTCCTAAGATATTCAACCAATGTCAGCGAGTTTTAGTGACCTTGCGCATCTTCACTGTGGGAATTGCATGAAAATAGCCGGTGAGTGCCCCGCAGGGGGCAGTCACCGGCTATTCGCTCTGTAACTGGCCTCGTCAATTGGTGCTTACTGGACGTGCACCGAGGCCGTAGTCGGACTGAGCCGACTTCGCGTCAATCACGCTTCAGTTGAAGGTGCCTTCCGACGCTTCGCGTAGGGTTCGGACTCGAGTTCCGTGCCAGCGGGAACCGATGCGGGCGAAACCTGTTCGAGGTTCGTACCACGGGCCTTCGAGATCCAGCGCATGAGGTGGTAGATGACAATCGCTGCAACGGAGCCGAGCGCAATACCGGAGAAGGTCATCTTGCCAGCAATCAGCGTGTAGTCGGCGATGGCGACAACCATGGCGACCGCAGCGGTGTTCAGGTTAACCGGATCGGAGAAATCAACGCGGTTCTGAACCCAGATACGAACACCGAGCATGCCGATCATGCCGTAGAGGATCGTTGCCGCTCCACCGAGGACACCGGCTGGGATCGTTGCGATGATCTGGCCGAACTTCGGCAGCATCGACAGGGCGAGAGCGGTGAAAGCTGCGACCACGTAAGCGGCGGTCGAGTAGACGCGGGTTGCGGCCATAACGCCAATGTTCTCGGCGTAAGTCGTCGTACCGGAGCCACCACCGAAGCCTGCGATCATCGTGGACAGGCCGTCGGCGAAGAGTGCGCGACCGGTGACATCATCCAGGTTCTCGCCGGTCATTGCGGACACGGACTTCACGTGACCGATGTTCTCAGCCATGAGGACCAGGACAACCGGGACGAACAGGCCTATCAGCGACAGGTCGAAGGCCGGGGCGCGGAACGCCGGGGCGCCAACCCAGTCGGCGTTTGCGATGGCGGAGAAGTCGACCTCGTCACGGATGCAGGCGGTTGCGTAGCCAATCAGAACACCGATGAGGATCGCGAGGCGACCGATGATGCCCTTGAATAGGACCGTGATCAGCAGGATCGAAACGATCGTGACGGTTGCGGTCAGCGGGGCGGTCTTCACGTTGTTCCATGCGCTAGGCGCAAGGTTGAAGCCGATCAGGGAGACGATTGCGCCGGTCACCACCGGGGGCATCAGCTTGTCGATCCAAGCAGCACCCGCGAAATGAACGATCAGGCCGATGATGAAGAGCGAGCCACCGGCCATGATGATGCCACCCTGTGCCAGGGAAGCAAGATGGTCGTCGATGGTCTGGCCACCGCCGGCAACGTAGCCGGTCACCGCGCCGATCGGTGCGATCAGCGCGAAGGACGAGCCGAGGTATGAGGGAAGGCGTCCGGCTGTGATGAGCAGGAACAGCAGGGTTCCGAAGCCGGTGAAGAAGAGAGTTGTTGACGGGTCGAAGCCGGTCAGCAGTGGAACGAGGAAGGTTGCGCCGAACATTGCAACAACATGCTGAATGCCGATGCCGATTGTTCGAGGCCACGTGAGTCGCTCGCTGGGGGAGACAACCTCGCCGGGGGCAATGGAAGTGCCGTCACCGTGCAGGGTCCAGCGGAAGAAGCCACGGGAATTATCGCTCATGGAAGAGCTCTCCGATCTGATCAGTTGATGGGCAGGGCCGTTTCACCGGTCAGAACACCAGATTAGCCCGCAGTGATATTGCGCCGGTAGTTTGGCGTCCGTTCTGTGACCGGATAGGCGCGAAAATACAATTTGGTGCACAGTTAGGACTGCGTATTTTCATCTGCGGTGTGGTGACGAGGCTCCTTGCGGATCGGCAGTCTTCATTCTGAGAATTGTTAGACCATTTCCAAGTCTTTACCTATCCTTGACGTATGAAACCTCTCTTGCTGGTGTCGACACGTCCCGAAGACGTTGAAGTTGAAGCGGAATACCGTTCGTTTCAGCGAACGACCGGCCTAGCAGAAACCGAGCTTGAACAGGTCAGACTCGACATGCTCGGTCTTCCTGACATTGATGTTGAGGCCTATTCCGGCATCATCGTTGGCGGATCTCCCTATGGGACGACAACGTCCGACGTCCACAAGTCGGCGACGCAGAAGCGCGCTGAAGCTGAACTGTTCCACCTTCTTCACGATGTGACGACCGCTCACGTTCCCTGTTTTACAACCGGGTATGGAACGGAAGTTGCGGCTGTTCTGATGGGTGGCCAGGTGACGACCAGGTGGGCTGAGCCCGCGCAGATCACCGAGATTTATATGGTTGCCGAGCATGCGGATGATCCGATCTTGGAAGGGGTTTCCCGCACGTTCTACACCTATGTGAACCACACAGAAGCCGTTGAAGAGCTCCCCGAAGATGCGGTCTTGTTGGCGAAATCGCTGACCTGTCCCGCTGAAGTCATGCGGTTTTCAGACAACTTCTACGCGACGCAGTTCAACCCGGAAATCGATTCTGATGCGATTCGTGCTGCCCTTGAACGCTATGAAGATGCGGGTTATCCGGGCACCGATGATGTGGAATCGCTGATGCTTGCCGGGCGCCTAGGGGCGTGTGACCATCAGGCGGGCAAGCTGGTCCGCAATTTCGTTCGCCTTTTTGGTGCGTGACCTATCCCATGAGGGTGTTCGATGTGCTGAGTTAGCATTTTTAGACCGTTTCAGCCTAAGATAAGCAAGCGCACTGATGTGCGTGCTGGAGGATTCGCCTAGTGGCCTATGGCGCACGCTTGGAAAGCGTGTTGGGTGCAAGCCCTCGGGGGTTCGAATCCCCCATCCTCCGCGGTTGTCCCGTCATCCTTTGGGTGGCGGGACTTTTGTTTTTCCGAATCGCCTTTGTGTGGTGGCATGTGTAAACTGGGGAGCGATCCTCCGTGTGACGGTATCATCTGAACCTCCCCAGGGCCGGAAGGCAGCAAGGATAAGGGTGCGCTGCCGGGTGCGCGGAGGGTCCTTTTATTTTCCGCTTATATTCCGCACAGGCGCGGAATGGGAACGAAAATATGACGAACACTCCTTCGCGGCCTCGCTCGTGTGATCCTGTTCGGCACATCTGACTCAGATCGCGCCGATTTCATGTTGAGAGGGTGCCTCGTGCCCCGTTTTCCGTACGCGAAAAGCGTGCGACGGTGGTACGAGGCTCCTTCTTTATGTGGTTTCGGTCATTTACGGGGAGACTAAAATAGGAATAAATGGCTTGAATGAGCCCGCAATGGACTATTGATGTGATGCAAGCCCCATCTGCGAGTTTGTCATTGCGGGGTCTCGCGCGTAAAGTTGTTTTCAGCCAAACGGCGATGCGCTCGTAGCTCAATGGATAGAGCATCTGACTACGGATCAGAAGGTTGGGGGTTCGAGTCCCTTCGAGCGCGCAGCGGCCCCCCTCGGTGCGATCCACCGGCGGGGGTTCTGCATTTCTAGTGACAATCCGCTCAGTTCCAACGATTTTACGTTGAGCTGATCGGATTTTCTATTTCTACTGAATGCGCTTTTTGTGGCTAATGCCCAAATGTCGGGCTCATGCCCAAGTGTGTCTTTTTGGGCGTGTCGGGGTGGTTTTAGTGGCCTGCTCAGTCTTTGCGGATGTGTAGGGATCCGTCTTGGTATTTGCTCCGATGAGTGTGCCGTGTCAGATATTGACGGTGACAATCCAGCGGTCAGCGTCGAGGAAAGCGGTTGTTTTGACCGCTGTCATTCGCAGGCCGTTGTCAGCGCGCATGCGTTCCATAGTGTCTGCGACCTGTTCGTGATTGAAAGTGGCGATCGGCTTACCCAGGCAGTTCACTTCCAAGTAGCCATCGGAGAACCCGCCGTGCAGGATGAGCATGCAGTGGAACTCTGCAGGAGCATCCGCGCTGGTTGGAGCCCACTTTTCTTTGCGCGCACGACGTGCAATCGTGACGTCAAGGTCGTGCGACGGCTCTAACTGCGTCCAGTTGTCCGACTTAGCAACGATGAGCGTCGGTTCTTTGTATCCGAAAAGCTTCTGGAAGAAATCCATGGGTTAAGTGTGACACGAGGCCACCTACTTCTGCTGGTCATGCTCCTGTTCAGAAAGTGGAGGATGGAGGTGAAACCCGGTTGGCTCAGAATGCGGGGAGCCCGGTGGGCGGGGTGACAATCCACGGGTCAAGGGGGAGTGCTCGCAGGGAGTCGATGGGGAGAGCGTCTGCAATGTCGATGGCGGTTTGCGCTCCGTCGACCCCCAGGGAACGACCAATCCATTCGACGGCATCCTCCGTGGTCCACCCAAGTTCATGCAGGTCAGCGAGGGTGACGGCTCCGTCGCGCTTCGCGAGGCGAGAGCCCGTCTTGTTCAGTGCCAGTGGCACGTGCACGTAAGTCGGGACCGCGATTCCGAGCAGTGTTGCCAACGCCGCTTGAGCGGGCGCTTGAGACAACAGATCGTCGCCTCGTACAACTTGGTCGACATGCTGGAAGCCATCATCGACCACCGCGGCCAAGTTGTACGCGGGCACGCCGTCAGCACGGCGCAGCACGAAGTGATCGACGGGGCCGGTGAAAGAACCGTGGAGTTCGTCGAATACGGTCCACTCGCTTGCTGGAGCGCGAAGGCGAAGCGCGGGAGTACGCCCGATTTCGGTGAGCTGTCGGCGTCGAACCTCGCGCTCAGTGTCAGTCAGGTTGAGGCATGTGCCGGGGTAGTGTCCCGGCGGAACATGGGGAGCGGACGCGGCTTCTTTAATGTCCTTGCGGGAGCAGTAGCACTCGAACGCATATCCCTGCTCGAGCAGGTAATCGAGCGCCTGCGTGTGGGCGGCTGAACGCGTCGTCTGCACCAGTATTGTGCCATCCCAGTTCAGTCCGATCGCTTTCAGGTCGCCGATCTGGCGGTCGGCGCTGCCCGAACGCACGCGGTCTATATCTTCCATGCGCAGGACAAACGAGCGCCCGCTATTACGCGCCCAGGCCCAAGCGAGGATCGCGGTCCGCAGATTCCCGACGTGAAAATCCCCGGTAGGAGAGGGCGCAAAACGTCCCACGCCTTGCTGAATGAGGGAACCGCTGGTCATGGGTTTAGTGTACAAACTGCGCCGACAGGGCAGGCTGATCGTTCCTGCCCGAGTCTCGTGAACTTGTGTAGGCTGGACGCGATGAATGATCCTGCAAAGCCCGTCCAGCGCATCTGGCCGTACGTTGCCGTTGGTGGCGCGTTGGGCGCGCTTGTTCGCGCTGGCGTGGACTATCTGACAGTGTTCTTCCCCGATTCTGCGGTCATTTCGCACGCGATTCCCATCATGTGGTCGACGGTTTTTGTGAATCTTCTCGGTGCGTTTGTGCTTGGTGTGGTCGTGTCGCTTTTTACTGATCCCTCACGCGAGCGTGTGCGCCTGCTGGTTGCCACCGGCTTCCTGGGAGCGTTCACAACCTACGGCACATTGATCGCTACAACTGCGAATGGGATGATCGCGTCCGGATCTATTGTTGGGGCGATTGTTCCGGCGCTCGCGTCGCTGACGTTGCTTTTCCTTGGCGTCGTGTGCGCGGGGTGCGGTTGTGCGTTGGGCCACTTCGTAAAGTTCGGCATGTTCGAGGTCGTTGAGGTGAGTGACGAGGCCGGGTCCAGCGTTTCATCTCCGTCTTCTGATGCGGCCGGGATGGTCGACCGTGACACCTTCGCTGAGGAGGAACAATGATCGTTCTCTTCAGCGTGCTCGGCACAGCCCTCGGCGGAGCACTCGGTGCCCTCTCGCGCTGGAAACTCGATCTGGCTGTAAAAACCAGGTGGGTTGGCAAGCGCGCGTTGGCTGGAAAGCCCCTCCGCCCTTACGTCGGCATCGTGGTCGTCAATACGGTCGGTTGTTTCCTGCTTGGCTTCCTGACCGGGATCCTCCCGCTACTCGCGGTCCTTGTCGCCGGTGGGTCTACGGTCGACTATCCGGGCGTCACCGGAACCATGCGTTTTGTCCTATCAACGGGTTTCCTTGGTGGCTTCACCACGTTCTCAACCGCGGTCCTGGATGCGTGGACCGAGGTGTGGGCTCGTCGGGTCCGCGCCGGAATGAGTCTGATTGTTGTCGGCTGGGTGAGTGGCCTCGTCTCCTATCTGCTGGGACTTGGATTAACGGCACTCGTCTCCTATCTGCTGGGGATTGGATGAGCTGTATCTGTCGACTAAGGCGCAATTCGCGATCTGGATCACTGTTCGCGCGCTGACGGTTACCGAAACGTGATCGCGTAAAACTGCAGGTCAGGCTCACTTTCATTTCACATCGTGGCGTTATGTAACAGAAAATTTGGGTGGCGCGGACTTGCCTCCTATGCTGACAACATCAACGCAGCGCGAAAACGCGCCGAAAACCCGGCGCGCACGATCTGAATCGAAGGAGGGCGCCATGATTGACCTTGCCGGAGTGCGAAAGGTTTACTCCGTCAAAGGTGGCAACGAGGTTGTCGCGCTCGACAATGTCACCCTCCACGTTGAACGTGGATCCATCCACGGAATCGTTGGTCAGTCTGGTGCGGGCAAGTCAACGCTCATCCGATGCCTGACCGCGCTTGAACACCCCAGCGACGGCAATATCGTCGTCGACGGGCTCGACTTGGCGCAGTTGCGTGGAAAAGCCCTGCGAGAAGCTCGTCGCAAGATCGGCATGGTCTTCCAGGCCGCGAACCTGCTGGACTCGCGCACAGCGGCGCAGAACATCGGCTACCCCCTGAAACTTGCGGGCGTACCGAAGGATCAGATCAAAGCGCGCGTTGAAGAACTACTTGCCCTTGTCGGTCTTTCGGGACGAGGCGACTCATATCCGTCTCAGCTTTCCGGTGGTCAGCGTCAGCGCGTCGGCGTTGCTCGAGCGCTCGCGGACAATCCCAGTGTTTTGCTGTGTGACGAGCCCACCTCCGCGCTCGACACCGAATCGACGCGCCAGATTCTGGAACTCATCCGCAAGGTTCGCGACTTAGAAGGCGTGACCGTTCTGGTCATCACCCACGAAATGGCTGTCGTCCGCGAAATCTGCGACTCCGTTACTTTGCTCGGTCACGGTCGCGTCATCCAGACGGGCACTGTCGAAGAGGTCGTTGCCGACCCGTCCAGCCCACTCTCGCGTGAACTCGTTCCCGCACCGTCCGTTGACGATGCTGACCTGCGCGAAGGCACCACGCTTCTCGACGTTATCTTCACATCGCACCCCGGCGTACCCACCGGTGCGACCGTTCTGAACCTCGCCGCCTCAATGGGCGCCGACGTGACAGCCGGAACCTTCGAATCTATTGGAATGACTCAGGTTGGTCGCCTGGCACTCTCCGTGCCCAGCTACCACTCGAAGCAAATTCTTTCTGAACTGCGTGAACATGACATCTACGCCGAGGTGAGGTCCGCATGACACCCGTTCTTCCCTCCCTCTACACGTCGCTTGCAGGCCTGTTGCCCGCAGGGTTGCTACCTGCTGGGCTCCTGTCCGCTGGTGTGAACGACCCGAAGTGGCTGGATAACCCGGCGCTGACGAAGCAGTTCCTGCCGGCAATCGGTGAAACCCTGGCGATGATGGGCTTTTCCACGCTGTTCACGGTCCTGCTCGGTATCCCGCTTGGTCTGTTGCTTGTTCAGACTGCCAAGAATGGCCTGACTCCGAATAAGACCATCTACCAGACCGCGTCGACGATCGTGAACGTCATCCGCTCGCTGCCGTTCATCATCGGCATCGTCGTCCTACTGCCCGTTACCCGCATCATTGTGGGAACAACGCTCGGCTGGCAGGCAACCGTCGTCCCACTCGTGCTCCTATCGGTGCCGTACTTCGCGCGCCTCGTCGAATCGAACATTCTTGCGATCGACTCCGGCAAAATCGAAGCTGCTCAGATGATGGGCGCAACGAACCGCCAGATCCGCTGGGGTGTTCAGGTTCGCGAAGCTGCACCCGCGCTGGTGCAGTCCACGACCACGCTTGCTATTACCCTGATCGGCTACTCCGCAATGGCGGGCGCCGTCGGCGGTGGTGGTCTTGGACAGATGGCCATTAACTACGGCTACAACCGTTGGCAGGACGACGTCATGATCGCCACGGTTATTGCGATCATCGTGATCGTCCAGCTGGTTCAGATGATTGGTGACATGATCAGCCGACTGGTGGATCACCGCTGAGTCGACCACCAGTCGGGCAACCGGCAGGCCAGCACTGTTCAATCAATCGTTTCACATCGACTGACCATTCAGTGGTCTATTTCGTTACACAGTCTTCATACCCGGACGTCTGTGCTCCCCTTGAGGTTGAGCGAGTACGTTTCTGGGTAACAACACAGAAAGAGGAATTCTCATGCGTTCCATCCGTAATCTTGCCGCTACTGGTGTAGCAACCGTCCTTGCCCTTGGCCTCGCAGCTTGTGGCTCCACCGGTTCCGATTCGTCCGCTTCCGGCTCTGAAGCGTCCGGTTCTGGCGACACCGTCACCCTGAAGGTTGGTGCCACCCCGGCCCCGCACGCAAAGATCCTGCAGTACATCCAGGACAACCTGGCAGCTGACGCGGGCCTGAACCTCGACATCGTCGAGTACACCGACTACGTCCTGCCGAACTCCGCCCTGAATGACGGCGAGCTCGACGCGAACTTCTACCAGACCGTCCCCTACCTGGAGATCGCTGAAAAAGAAAACGGCTACGACTTCACCGCCGGTGAAGGTATTCACCTTGAGCCTCTCGCAATCTACTCGTCGAAGATCAAGTCGCTGGATGAACTTCCGGCAGGCGCAAAGATCGGCATCATCGATGACGTCACCAACCAGTCTCGTGCGCTGACGTTGCTCTCCCAGCAGGGCCTCGTCGAACTGCCGACCGACGGTTCTGAAGCCAACGTGAACAACGTGAAGATCCTCGGCGACTTCACCTTCCAGGAGGTTCAAGGCGCCCAGCTGGTTCGCTCCCTGCAGGACGTTGACATCGCCGTTATCAACGGCAACTACGCCCAGGAAGGTGGCCTGTCGCAGGCTAACGACGCCCTGGTCGTCGAGTCCCCCAAGAACAACCCGGCAGTGAACGTCCTCGTTTGGAAGAGTGACACTAACAAGGCCGAAGCGATCGCGAAGCTCGAAGAGTTGCTCCACTCCGATGGGGTCAAGTCCTACATTGAACAGACTTGGGCCGACGGCTCCGTCATCCCCGCGTTCTGATCGGTACTGCTGACCAGCTCTGCTGACCGGCTGCCGGTGTTGATTGGCGAGCTTGGCAGCTGACCAGCCAACTTACTTTAAGAGAGGGCCACCCCGAAAGTCGGGGTGGCCCTCAGCTCAAGTGTTGGTCGCTACTGAAGCTAGCCTCGCTTGTCTGCGTGAATGCTTGTTCAAGTCGCGGTCAGCGTAATCAGTGCGATCAGTGAGTTTCCAGCGCGAACTCGGCGTCCGGTTCCTTGGTGAAGCGGTTGCGCAGGTCGCGACGGAAGACTTCAATGACCCACATCCAGACGATGTGGCCGAAGATCTCGGAGAAGTGCTCCTGCCACGGCTGATCCCACGGTGCCGGGACGATGCCCATGAGTGGCATGAGGATGACGTGGAAGCCGATCCACACGAGGATGCCGAAGACGGCACCCTGCCAGAGCTTGACCTGCGGGAAGCGCTCAGCGAGCACGCAGTAAACGATGGCGACGACGATCGAGAAGGAGAAGTGGATGATGAAGGACATCCACGGCAGGCCTTCATTGCCGTTGAAGGTGTAGGTGGCGTGCGTGAGGTCGGGGTTCATGCCGAACAATTCAAGCAGGGACTGCGGCGGGTTGGTGGCGTTGCGTTCCGGCGTACGCGGGGGCAGTGGTACCTCCCAACCGAATTTGATGATGGCGGAGATGATGCCACCAATGAGGCCAACGAGTGCTGCAACGCCGTACTTGCGACGCTTCGGATTAGTCTGTGTGATATTCATGCTGTCAGCATATGTCAATCCGTTGACAGCGTGACATTATGTAAGCGATTAAACGCCTCACATCACATGTCAATCTCTGGCGCTGAGTGAACAACCAGGGGAATTCGTCCTCGTTGCTGATGTGCTGGAGCCAGAGAGACGAAGAAACAAAAGTAGGGAGCCACCCCGATTGGAATAGCTCCCTACTTCAGATATGCACGGCGTTCACCATGTCAGTGAACGTGCATGCAACAATGTCAGTCAGCGATGCCGTAGAGACGGTCGCCAGCATCACCGAGACCCGGGACGATGTAGGACTTCTCGTTGAGGTGGTCGTCAACAGCCGCGACAACAACCTTGACGTCTGCGCGGTCACCCACTGCCTTTTCAAGTTCGGCGATGCCTTCCGGAGCTGCGAGAATGCAGACGCAGGTGACATCCTTGGCGCCACGTTCAAACAGGTAGTTTGTTGCTGCGACCATGGTGTGACCGGTGGCGAGCATCGGGTCGAGGATGAAGCACTGGCGACCGGACAGGTCGTCGGGCAAGCGGTTGGCGTAAGTTTCGATTTCGAGGGTGTCGTCGTCGCGACGCATGCCGAGGAAGCCGACCTCTGCGGTCGGGACCAGGCGGGTCATGCCTTCGAGCATGCCCAGGCCTGCGCGCAGGACAGGGACGACGAGCGGGCGCGGTTCGGAGATCTGCAGGCCAACGGTCGGGGCGACGGGCGTGTTGATCGCGGTTTCGGAAACGGCGACGTTGCGCGTGGCCTCGTAGGCGAGCAGTGTGACGAGCTCGTCGACGAGCTGGCGGAAGGTTGCGGACGGCGTTTCGCGGTCGCGCAGAACGGTGAGTTTATGGCTAACAAGCGGGTGGTCCGCGACATGAAGATGCATAGTTTAAGGCTACCGCGCGCGGGCGGGCAGTGGGTAGCGCGCCGGCGTTTTCGTGATTATTCCGCCTCGGTGCCACTGGTGTTTGATGGGGGACGAGGCCCGGATCCGTAATGTGAGGGTGATTCCTTGATTGTGTCGGACACTATTGGGGCGATGTCTCAGGTGGAGAGATAGGTGGATTATTGAGTGAAAGGCGCGTGAAAAAGCCGTTTTTCCTGAGAGTTTCCTGCACGGTTGGATAGTGCGATTCAATTTGTATATGCCTGCCGGTAGGCTGTAGGCGTGACACCAATGGATCGTTATCGTGACGCGATGAGTCGCGCTTTGTTCTACGCCAACCAGGCCCGTGAATCGGGCGATGTGCCGGTTGGTGCCGTTGTCATTGATTCGCTGGGGCGGATTGTTGGTAAGGGTTGGAATACTCGCGAGGCCGCGCATGATCCGTGCGGTCACGCAGAGATCAATGCGCTTCGCGAGGCTGGCCAGACCTTGAAGCGTTGGAATCTTGTGGGCTGCACGCTGGTTGTCACGCTTGAGCCGTGCACGATGTGCGCGGGGGCGGCGTTGGCGTCACGCGTTGATCGCGTGGTGTTTGGCGCGTGGGATCCGAAGGCTGGCGCGGCGGGTTCGTTGCGTGATGTGTTGCGTGATTCTCGAATGAATCACAGCCTTGAGGTCATTCCGGGTGTTTTAGGGGTCGAAGCCACGATCCAGCTGAAGGCGTTCTTCCAAGACAAGCGCGAAACTACGGCTGAGCCGACGGGACGCGGTGCTCTAGCAAATGAGCCAGTTGCTGTCCCTCCCTTAGAGGCAATTGCGTCGTGGAATCACCCGGGTTCGCTCGAGTCTTCGGACTCCGTTTCAGACAGTGACAGGGAAGCGAAGAAGTCTGAAGAGCCTACACAAGAGTCTGCTACGACGTTGCTTCCGCAGATGGAGCGAGCTTCGCAACCAGTGTCTAATCGGGCGAAACCCGAAAATTTGGGCCTCGTTGCTTCGAAGGCGGATGCGGTGCCAGCTGGGGAAATGACGCCCTTTGTATCTGCGCCCACTCGCGCAAAACATGCGGGCACCCCGGCAGATGTGCGCATAGTGGCGGGTATTCCGTTGCGTAGTCACGCGTATAAGCGGGCGAAGCACTGATCGGTGCGCGGTTGGCAGAATGCCTGCGTAACGACGCGGGGACAACGTGTGGAACGTATCGCATGGGCGGACCTCGTGTGGAGTTTGCCGGCGACTTCTGTTTATACTTATGCGCATTGGTAGCGTGTCCGAGCGGCCGAAGGTGCAGCACTCGAAATGCTGTGTGGTGTAACAGCCACCCAGGGTTCAAATCCCTGCGCTACCGCCAGAGTGTCCCGCAGTCGTTGACTGCGGGACACATTTTTATGCCGAGCGTCGGTGCCTCGTGGGGTATTCGGCAGTGACTGAGAAGCCTGCACCTTGTGGCGTATTCGGCAATGACTCAGAAGCCGGCGCCTCGTACCGCATTCATCACGGAGCGGACGTGTTCGCGCGTGTCGATGATGGGTGCAATGAAAGCGTTCCATGCGCGGATTGACGTGAGGGTGACAGCCGTCGAAATAATCGACGTGATGATCGCGGATGCGAGCGTCGCAATGCCGGTCAAGACCGCAGTGATGATCACGATCAGGCTGACGGCGCTGGCGACCCATTCCCACCAGCGGGTGATACCTCGTGTCGTGCTGTTGTTCATGTGGTGCACCGTTGTCGTGAATGAGACGCAGAATGCGACCGCTGAGACGACGAAGGGGATGGAGCCGGTGGATGCGGAAGCGAAGATTCCGCTGAGCAACCATGAGAGCCAAGTGATGAACACGAATGCGGTTGCTCGCCCGTTTTCTGCGCGTTTACGCAGGTAACTCCAGGTGGCATATGTGATTGCGATGGCGACGAGCGTTGAAACAAGTCCCGTCGCAATGAGTGCTGACCTGGTTGTCAGCATCGTGTTCAACGGTGCTGTAATTCCTGCGATTCCTGGGATCAAGGAAGTGAACGCCAGCATCATGTTCAGGATGAGTGCGACGAGGAGAGTGATCCCCAGAACCTGCAGGCTGGGCAGTTGTGTTTCGCTCAGGCGTGCGGTGGGGATTGAGTCGCCAGAGTATTCTTGACCAGCGTTTCCTGAGGTGTACGAGGCCGTGCCCGCTTGGGTGGTCGTCGGCTGGGGTGCGGTCTGCTCGTTGGTTCCCGGCGTTGAACGCTGGGTGAAGTGAACGCGGTCGCGCGAATCCGGCGTGGAGTTGGAGGCCGAAGATGCTGATCCTGCGGAGGGGCGCCCAGTGGGGGTGGGGTTCTCGAAGATGAGTTCGACTTCGCGAGGTTCGGGGCTACCGGTGGTGCTCATGAGTCTATTCCATCGCACTCGTCTGAATGTTTCCTGAATCGTGGCTGAGCAAGAGCTCGTGTGCGCTGTAGGCGAACAAACGGCGCAAGCTGGCCGAGTAGGGCTGTTATTCGATTGCGGTATCGTCCACAAGACCGACGAGGAAACCGTCTTCGTCAATCACGGATCCGCCGACGGCGGTGACGATGATTTCTGCGACCTTCTCAATGTCACGCGATGAGCGCATGCGCTCCAAACGCGCTGCTCGTGACACTCCAGTCGGTGTCTCGAGCATTCCTGCCGGCAACCACTTCAGGTGATATTCGATGATGACGCCCGTTGTCCACGACTCCCAACGCAGAACCTGGGGAGGACGAGGAACCGGTTCTACTTCGATCATGAGATCCGACCGGTTCGCGATCGGGGTGACAAGCGCGTACCCGGCAACAACTTCGGGGGTGGCACCGACTTCTTTCGCTGCCCTTTCGGCCAGTTCGCGTGCTTTCGCGATCTTTGTCGCGATATCTGTGCGGATCGTTCCAGGTTCCGCAGCGATCGCAGCATTTTTTTGAACCACCTGTTGCGCGGACTGCGATGCGGGAGTGGCAATCTGACGTGAATCTGTGAGCTGTGGGAAATGAGGCTTGAGCAGGTTCAACAGGTCCTCAGGATCCAGCCAGCGTGGAGTGTATACGGTCAACGAAACCGCTGAATCAGGATCCGGGGCGATCATCTTCCCCGAATCGGCGACGCGAACAGCGCCACCCAGGCGTCGAGCCATCCGCTTCAGTGCGGTCAAGATCCGGTACTCTAGGCCGACGGGAACTCCATCGGGGAAAACGCTTGCCCACTCGTCGAGGACGGCAAGCTGAGGATCCACGGGATTTCTGCGCGACTTTGGGCATTCCAACACCCACACGTTTGTGAGTGAAGCGGGGGTCTTGAGCGTCTTACGTAGAGTTGCGTCAATGCTCCATGGTCCCACCAGTCGTGCCTCGCCAACAAGGTGTAGCTGACCGGCTCCTTCCCAGCGAGCTTCATCCCAAATTGACAGGGCGAGTGCCTCAATTTCTAAGGGATCTACTTCATCCGCCAATAACAGTAGATGGTGTTCAGAGGCTGCGGCCTCGTCGATTGAACGCGCGGGAGCGGAAGTCGAAATTGTTGCCGAAATAGGAGCAACCTGCGACGTCTGCGAAACGCCTTCGGTGCCAACGGAGAAGGTCTGCGAAAACTCGGACAGAGAGGTGATGGCATTCAACGACGTTGAGGTGAGCGACGTTGAATCACCAACATAATCTTCGGTCAACGAGGAGCGTGAACGCGAAGACGCCTCTGCCATGCGATCGCGCAAAGAGCGACGCGCCAGCGCACCGGGAACACTATTCGTCCCAGTGCCCTCGTTGTTATCCGAAACCTCGTCTGACACGTTCGTTCAACGCTCGATCCGAGTGCGGTTGAAACGCAGGTGCGTGCGCGACGGAGTCGGGCCACGCTGACCCTGGTAGTGCGAACCCAAACCGGACGAACCGTAGGGGTGCTCCGCCGGAGATGACAGATTGAAGAAGCACAGCTGGCCGATCTTCATGCCCGGGTAGAGCAGGATCGGCATGGTCGCCGTGTTCGAAAGCTCCAGCGTGACGTGGCCGGAAAACCCGGGGTCAATGAAGCCAGCGGTCGAGTGCGTCAGCAGACCCAAGCGACCAAGCGACGACTTACCTTCAAGACGCGCTGCAATGTCATCACCCAAAGTGACCAGCTCGTAGGTTGCGCCCAGTACGAACTCGCCCGGGTGCAGAACGAACGGTCGATCCGGTCCCACATCAACCTGATGCGTCAGATCCGTCTGATCAGCGGACGGATCAATCACGGCGTAACGGTGGTTGTCGAAAAGACGGAACAACCTATCCAAACGCACGTCAATACTTGCTGGCTGAATCAGATCCCGATCAAGCGGGTCCAGCTGAATACGCCCAGAATCAAGGCCGGCATTAATATCGCGATCGCTCAATAGCATGGCTCAATTGTTTCACATTCACGGCGACCGTTTAGGCTGATGGTCATGTCCTCTTCCTCTTCTGGCGCTGTTCGTGGCGAAACTACGCCCGCAAGCTCGGCTACTCGGCAGGCCAAACGCAACGAGGTGCTCACCGGTCTCGTGAATTGGATGAAGGAAAACAAGCGCGAACTCCCTATGCGCGCCGAGGATGTGACGCCGTGGGGAACTCTGGTTGGCGAAGTGATGAGCCAGCAAACACCCATGCCTCGTGTCCAACCGATTTGGAGCCGGTGGATGCAGCTGTGGCCGACGCCCGCTGCGCTCGCGGTTGCTCCTGCGTCGCGGGTTCTGGTCGAGTGGGGGAGGCTCGGCTATCCGTCGCGCGCACTGCGCCTTCGCGAGTGCGCGATCGCCATTAGTGAGCGTCCAGGTGGCCAGGTTCCCGCAGACTTTGAGTCGTTGTGTAGCTTGCCGGGCATCGGCCCGTACACGGCATCTGCGTTGATGTCGTTCCAGTTTCATGAGCGTCGCGCGGTGCTCGATACGAATATTCGACGCGTGATTGCGCGGATTTTCAGCGGAATCGAGCGACCTGCATCTTCGTCCCCGACTCGCGTCGAGAGGGACCTCGCCGATTCCCTGCTACCGTCGTCGGGCGTTGAGTGTGCGACGTGGAACCTTGCGCTGATGGAGTTCGGGGCGATTGCGTGCACATCGAAGAATCCTGGGTGTGATACGTGTCCGCTTGCCAGTGAATGCGCATGGTTCGTTGCCGGGCGTCCAATGGTCGAGGTCAAGAGAAAGTCTCAGGCCTGGGCGGGCACGGACCGGCAGGCGCGCGGGCGAGTGGTGCAACTGTTGCGCGACCTGCACGTTTCCGGGGACTCATCAGCTTCTTCCGCCAGTTCCGATTCTCCCGTTGCTTCCGGTGATTCGTCAGCTACCGGCAATGTACCTTCCCCAATCGACGAGGCCGCCCCGACAGTTTCGTACTCTGCGGCGTTAGAAGTGGCGACGTTGCCGGGTAGCGACCCTGACCAGGCTCCCCGTGTGATTGAAGGCTTGCTTGCCGATGGCCTGCTGGTGCGCGTCGGCGAGGATCGCCTGGCTCTTCCGCGCTGATTGTCCCCGCTTGCACACTGCCACGGAGGCAGGTTGTCCCCAGGGGCGAGTTGTGCTCGCTACTGACGGCCCACCGGCTTCGTCGGTGGGCTGGACTAAGAGCAATTGTCTGAGCTTCCGGGGATTATCTGCGCAGTGGTAGCAACTGGTCGGAGGCTAGCCAAGCAGGTTGTCAGTACCGGATCGCGTCGATTGGTTTGACTCTGACGGCAGCGAGCGCAGGGATAATTCCGCAGAGAGCGCCGATTCCCGTGGAGATGGCAATGCCGTCGATGGCTGCGCTCATCGGGAATGGTGGGCGTTCCTGCAGGTAGATGCCCAATAACGTGTCAAGTGGCAGTAGTCGGATCACGATGATGGCAATTCCGACACCGATGACGCCGGCGACGAAGGTAGCGACAACCGACTCCATGAAGACCGCGAAGAAGACTCGTTTAGCGGATGCTCCCATAGCTCGCCGGATGCCGATTTCTCGGATGCGTTGGCGTACGGTGACGATCGCGACGTTCAGTAGCCCGAGTGCACCTAGCAGGATGACGATGCCACCGATGACCATGATGACGGTGCGGATCGTATTCATGCTGGATTGTCCGCCGTCGTAGTATTCACCGCCGTAGACGTCGCCTTTCCAGCCTTTGCCGAGTACGGATGCGAGTGCTTTGGGGAGCAGGTCTCGTGCTTGTTCCGCCTGGTCAGCTCCGGTCCAGACCAGCATTTCAACACCGTTTGATGTGGGGGATTGTCCGCTGAGCGCGGCTGACTGCGATTTGGTGAACTGCCAGGCGGTGTAGTCGATGTAGGCGGTTGGGCTGTCCCATTGCGAGTTGGATTTGATGACTCCGACGACGCGGTATTGGGTGGCGGAAGCATCGTTGGCGTGCAGGACGATAGGGTCTGCAATATTCGCGTGAGCTAGGTATTCCCAGAGCGTGGAGTTGATGACGATGGGGACGACTCGCTGGTTGGCGTCGCCCGCATCGATCCACCTGCCGACGATTGGGGTCAATCGGAATAGCGTGGAGTACGCGGGGTCGATGGCTTTCACGGATGTGGACGTTTCCATCGTTGTGAGGTCCTGCGTCGTGGGGACTCCTCGGTATGAACCGGTTTTTGAGATCTGTTCTATCTCAGTGAAGGTGATATTCCCTGTTTCGAGCCTGGACCAGTAGGGGATGTGCAGGCGTTGAGCGACGGTTGTCATGGCGTCACCCATGGGGTCGTGAATGACGCCGGTGAGCGCGGCGAGCGCGTTGCTTCCGTCGCTGCTCGTTGTGCCTTGGGTTGCTGAGTCGCTGTCGATAGTTGGCATTCCTTCGGCGTTTGTTGTGGTGCCAGTTTCGCTTTCGGTCGACGAGGCCGCGCCTGTCTCACCGGTGTCTGAACTGGTTTCTGATGCGCTGACGTGCAGAGTAATGGATCGGCCTGAGTAGGCTTCCTCCATTTCTTTATTGACCTGAACCAACATGTCGCCAATGGCGATAACTGAGGACATGGCTGCGACGGCCGCTACGACGCCGACGAGGGAGAGGATGACTCGGGTTTTTTGTACTTTGACTTCGCCCCATGCTTCTACGAGGGCGCCGATGATCTGGTTGAGGGTATTCATTCCTGAGTCTCCTCCTCTTCGTTTCGACCACCGGTTGAGGGGGAGGTGACCAGTTGGGTGGGGTCGGCCTCGTCGATTGAAGGACGGGTGGCGGAAAGATCGTGGGAGTCGATTGCGTGCAGGGTACCGTCGGCGAGCTGGAAGATTCTCTTTGCGCGCGAGGCGACCGCGAAATCGTGGGTGATGACGATGAGGGCGGCGTTGTTTTCTCTGGCGACGGTTTCAAGGAGTTCCATGACCAGCGCGCCGGTTTCGGGGTCGAGTGCGCCGGTGGGCTCGTCGGCGAGGATGACTCTTGGCTGGTGGACCAGGGCACGTGCGATGGCGATGCGCTGCTGTTCACCACCGGACATTTGGGAGGGGTAGGAGTCGAGGCGATCGCCGAGCCCCACGCGGTCGAGCATGGAAGCGGCAAGTGTGCGACGCCTCCAAAATGCTTGTCCAGTTGCGTAGAGCAATGGGACTTCAACGTTTTCACGTGCCGTGCGCGCGTTGAAAATGTTGAACTGCTGGAACACGAAGCCGAAGGTTGAACCGCGCAGGGCAGAGCGCTTCCCTTCGCCCAGGCGCGTCACGTCAATGTCGTTGATCGTGTACGTTCCGTCAGTCGGCAGGTCCAGAAGACCAATGATGTTGAGCATCGTCGATTTGCCGGTGCCGGAGCGACCCACGATGGAAATGTGGTCGCCGGGATCGACGTTCAGGTCGATGCCACGCAGGATTCTCAGGTCGGACCCGTCGGGTAGTTGAACCGTCCGGGTGACCTGGGCGAGTTCGATCAGGCTCATGTCAGCCCGCCGAGCTTTCAGTGGTGGCCGTCAGGGGAGTGGCTCCATCTACACCGGATTCACTGCCCCGTGTTGTGTCTGAGCTGGCGGTGGGAATGAATTCGAGCACCGAGTCGGATTCCGTCAGACCTTCTTTGATCTCGACGATTTCACCGTTAGTCAGACCCAAGGTGACAGGCTTCTTTTCGGGCTTGCCGGCTCCATCACTGGCGGGGATGTAGACAAATCCGCTTTGGAAACGGCCTTCAACAGCGCTGATGGGGAGTGTGAGGACGTCGGTTGCGGAGCCCGCGACAATGTCCATTTTCAAGCCGAGGCCGGGGAAGACCTTCTGATCTGCTGGGATTGCGCAACGTGCTTGGATACCGCTGTTCTGCTGGGTCTCTCCCTGTTGATTCGTGTTCTTCTGCGTCGTGTCAGGCGTGACGATCTTGAGTCCCGAGCAGGTGAAAGGTGCGGGCCCATTAGTGATGGTCACGGTTGCTTCGGAGGGTGTTTCTTGAATGCGGTACAGCTGGTCGGCGTTCAGAGTTGCCACAGCGGAATAGGTGGAGGGGGCGATGGTTCCCAGTTGGTCGCCGATGTCGAACCGCTGGCCGAGTAGGGCGCTGAGATGCAGGGTGCCACTGGCGGGGGCAGTGATGTCCGTGTACGTGTAGGTCGGCGTCTGTTGATCGTCTGTATCGTCGGTATTCGGGTTGCTTTCGTTTTGACCACGTATCTGCAGGATCATGGCTCCTGCTTCGACGTATGTGCCGTCACTGACGGCGATGTAGTTGACCTCGCCAGCCCCGGTTGCTTTAACAACGGTGGAGGGATCGTTTTCGATGGTGCCGTTGACCGAGACGGTGTTCGTGATGTCCGCTTTCGTCGGGGTGACCGTCATCTGCCCGTAATTCGCGCTTGGATCAAGGGGCTGATCGCTTTGGTCCGCCCCAGTGGAAGGAAAGAATGCGAATTTCACGAGGCTGATCGCGATGATGATCCATACGCCTGTCTTAATCAGGGCGATGATCTTTTGAAAACGCGGGGACGTGGAAGAGGACACGAATACTCCTAGACGCTCATCAACGTTGATGGTTCCCAACGGTATCAGTGCCCCGTGTCGTGGGGGAATGAGGACACTGACAAATCAGGGGTGACTCAGGGTTAGTCAGGGTTGTGTGAATTCTGGTTTGAGACTGTCGAAAAATTGCGAGTTTGGGCGCAAAGAAAGGTGAAAATACCCAGTCAAATACAGTCTTGGCTCGGCAGAACGGAAGAGAATAACGACCCTACTGACCGCGCTTCACGGCTTCGAGCAACATGACCGCCACGTCTTTCACCTCGGGCAGGGAAGTGGCTTCCGTCAACGTGGCGCCGTCAGCAGGTGCGCCCTGGCCAGAGGCGGACAAGAAGCCCGCCGAGGAACCGGACGCAGACCCCAGCATCTGCGAACAGAACGGGCACGCAGTGGCGACCACGTCAGCGCCTGTTGATGCTGCCTCGACAATGCGAGCATCACTAATGCGGGTGCCTCGTGATTCTTCGAACCAGGCGTGCGCGCCACCGGCACCGCAGCACATGGCGCGGTCGCGGTTACGAGGCATCTCAACAACCTCAACACCTGGGATGGAAGCGACCAGTTCGCGCGGTGGCTCGTAAACGCGGTTATGGCGACCCAGGTAGCAGGCATCGTGATAGGTGACGTGCAGGGGGCGACCCGCTTGGTCGGTATCAGACGGAGAGCCTGGAGCAACCGGCTTCAGCAGACCTTCGCGCACTAGGCGGTTCAGCAACTGGGTGTGGTGGATGACATCGAAGTGACCACCGAGCTCGGGGTACTCGCCAGCAATCGTGTTGAAGCAGTGAGCGCACGAGACAACGATCTTCTGAGCCTTCGCCTCATTCAGAGTCTCAATCGCCTGTGCGGCGAGCATCTGGAAGAGAACCTCATTGCCGGCACGGCGCGCAGCATCACCCGTGCACGACTCACCCGAACCGAGGACAGCGAAGGAAACGCCGGCAGTGTGCAATAGCTCTGCCACGGCAGCACTGGTCTGCTTTGCCTTATCGTCGAAAGCGCCCGCGCAACCCACCCAGAACAGGTAGTCAACCTCTTCAGCGCTCTTGATATCTTCGCCGATCACGGGCACGTCGAACTCCAGGTTCTTCGCCCAATCCAAACGCTTTCGTGCCGGCTGGTTGTAAGGGTTGGCCTTTGATTCCATGCCACGGAATGCGCGTCCCAGTTCGCGTGGGAATGCGGCTTCCATCAGCACTTGGTGGCGACGCAGGTCAAGAATGTGGTCGATGTGCTCAATGTCGACGGGGCATTGTTCGACGCAGGCGCCACACATCGTGCAATCCCAGAGGACTTCCTCGCTGACAACGCCGGGAACCAGTGGTCCGGCGACGTCAGTGACACCCTCAGGACCAGTTGCCCCGGACGCGGAAAGCATCTGCAGGACATCGAAGGAATGCGGGGAAGGCTCAACGCCCTTATCCAGCATCAGATCGCCGTGCTCAATCACGTCGGCAACAGTGCGGTCACCGGGGACGTTACCGTCAACAAGTTCCTGAGAGACGATCTCTTTATTTGACGCTGACTCCATGTGGTCGCGCATCGACATGATCAAAAGCTTGGGGGAGAGGGGCTTGCCCGTATTCCACGCGGGGCAGAGTTCCTGGCAACGACCACATTCCGTGCAGGCATACAGGTCAAGGCGTGCCTTCCACGACAGGTCGGTGGCACTGCCCGTACCCAGAACCGTGTCCTCGGGAAGATCTTCGAACTGTTCTTCACTGGTCACCGGCACGCCGTTGATCAGCATGTGATCGGCGGGACCAAGCGACTTTGTGCCGTCAACGTTGCGACGCGCATACAGGTTGACGATCGCAATGAAACGGTGCCATGCAACGCCCATCGACGTCTGTACGCCGATGACCATCATCCAGAGCATTGACGTCATGATCTTGACGGTCGCAACTACGGCGATCGCGTTTGCAAGACCGGTTGAGCCAAGTCCAGCCCTCACAGCAAGCGCGCCGATCCACCCGGTTAGCGGGAAGTGAACAATCAGAGGCAACGGCCATTCCTGACCCACATTGTGTTCGAACATCAGGCCGTATTCGAGGCCTCGTAAACCGATGATGCACACGCACACAATCAGAACGACCCACTCGACGAACAGCGCCTGCCATTTCGTCGACCCGAGGAAACGCGACGCCAACCCTTGCGGTGAACCGTCGCGCGGGTGCGGGCGGGACAGTGGCGCGTCGTCACCCGTCAGGGAAGCCTGATCATCATTCGACACGGCTGCCTCAGCGACACTGCCGTGGCCAGCGCGCTTGCGCACGGTCATCAGGTAGATGATGCCCAGCAGACCACCCCAGGCGAGGACCTCTGTCAGCCACTCCCACGGCGCAAAATGCCCCAGCAGCGGCAGGGCATACATCTGATCGCGCAACTGCCCATAGCCGGCAACAAGCGTGAGGAACAGCAGAGGGAAGGAGATCATCACCAGCCAGTGAGCGACCTTCACCCACGGGCGATGCTTGAACTCACGGTGAGTCAAAATCGTAGAAATCATCGACCATAGGCGCTTGCCCACCGGGCGCAGACGCCCCGGATCAGGCTGGCCCTGGTTGATCTGGCGCCAGATATGTGCGATACCGCGACCGAACGCCAGCAGGGCGAGCAGAGTCACCAGCAGGGAAAACACCCAGCACACAACACTCAGAGCAGAAGATGCCATCGAAATGATCTCCGAACGGATAGGAATCAACTGCTTTCATTGTCGCACCCACTGTCTGCACATGGCGTTGTGGGGTGCAAACGCGCGGTTTCGACTCAATATGCTCCGCTCCTCATTCGCATTTTTCGCGCGCTCACTGTTGCGAAAGATCCGGAGAGGAATGGGATGAGTTCCTCACCTCACCCGGACGCTCGTGGCACGCGCACGTCAATCTGTGAGAAGGTGAAGCCGTGATCACAGACTCGGTGAACATGGACAAGCCCCTATCCGACCAAGAGATCTTCGAAGACGACCGACCGCACGACCACTGTGGTGTCTTCGGCGTGTGGGCGCCCGGTGAGGACGTTTCGCGACTCACCTACTTCTCGCTATATGCTCTGCAACACCGAGGACAGCAGTCCGCCGGTATCGCAACCTCGAACGGCTCTCAGATTCTGGTCTACAAAGACCAAGGCTTGGTGAACCAGGTGTTCACGGAACAAACCCTTCAAGGCCTGACCGGCCACGTCGCCATCGGACATGTCCGCTACGCGACTACGGGGGCGGATACGTGGCGTAACGCCCAGCCCACGCTCGGTCCCACGCCAAACGGAACGGTCGCTCTCTGCCACAACGGCAACCTGACGAACACGACCGAACTGCGTGAGCTGGCGAAGAAAATCGCCGACGAAGGTGACGACATTGAACATGGTGCAACCACGGACACATCCATCGTCACGGCCCTTCTTGGACTGGCAGATCGTATCCCTGGACCTGTGCCGTTTATTCCTCCAGCGCTCGCCCTTGCGTCCTCCATGGACCAGGGCGATTCTGCTTCTTTTGCGCAGTCGTCGACCTTAGAGGCCGGTTCTGCTTCCTCGTCTAGCGAGGTGCCGGCACAGGGGACAACAGAAGGCTATTCGTCTCTCATCCCGGCGGCCCTGAAGGTCCTTCCACGCTTGAAGGGTGCGTTCTCGCTGGTCTTCATGGACGAGAACACGCTCTACGCTGCGCGCGACCCCCACGGATATCGACCGCTAGTACTGGGTCGCCTGTACTCCGGCTGGGTCTTGGCTTCCGAAACCTCCGCCCTTGACCTGTGCGGTGCCACGTTCGTCCGCGAAATTGAACCCGGCGAGCTCATCGCAATCGACCAAAGCGGTGTTCACTCACGCCACTTCGCGGTTAAACGCTCCAACACCTGCGTCTTTGAATACGTGTACCTTGCCCGCCCTGACACCGTCATCGGTGATCGTCAGATTGTGGCGGCGCGCCGTGAGATGGGCGCGATCCTCGCCGAAGAGTCAGGTGTCGAAGCCGATCTGGTGATCCCCACGCCTGAATCGGGCACTCCGGCCGCCATCGGCTATGCAGAGGCGTCATGTATTCCCTTCGCGCAGGGCCTCGTGAAGAACGCCTACGTTGGCCGAACCTTCATTCAACCGACTCAGTCACTACGCCAGTTGGGTATTCGCCTGAAACTCAACCCGTTGCGCGAGGTTATCGGGGGGAAGCGGCTGATCGTCATCGACGACTCCATCGTCCGCGGAAATACTCAGCGGGCCCTGGTTCGCATGTTGCGCGAGGCTGGCGCATCCGAAGTACACGTCAGAATTTCATCACCGCCGGTCCAGTGGCCATGTTTCTTCGGTATCGACTTCCCGACCCGCGCGGAACTGATCGCCTCGGCGATGAACGTTGACGAGGTTTGTGCTTCTATTGGCGCCGATTCGCTGGCATACCTGTCGATGCCGGGCATGGTTCGCGCGACTCGCCAGGGAACCGGCCTCTGTCTTGGCTGCTTCACCGGCGACTACCCCGAAACAATCCCTGCAGGCACACCTATCCCCGGCACTCCAGGGGCTATCAGTTGCTAACCGGATACGGCCTCGTGACCACGCGATGCCGGATATGCACCATGATCCTCAACCGGCCACCCCACCACCGCACCTCACCAAGGGAGCTTCGATGAGCGAGAACACCCCCCTCGACTACGCGTCAGCTGGCGTCGACACCGTGGCAGGAGACCGCGCTGTCGAACTCATGAAGGAAGCCGTGTCACGTACGCACGACGCGACCGTCCTCGGCGCAACCGGTGGATTCGCGGGCATGGTTGATGCTTCGGCGTTGCTTGGCATGAAGAAGCCGTTGCTCGCCACCTCCACGGACGGCGTTGGTACGAAGATTGCTATCGCGCAGGCCATGGACATCCACGACACCATCGGCCAGGACCTGGTTGGCATGGTCGTTGACGATATCGTCGTGATCGGCGCACGCCCCGTGCTGATGACCGACTACATCGCGTGCGGACACGTTGTCCCCGAACGTATCGCAGCGATCGTCACCGGCATCGCTCGCGCCTGCGAAGCAACCGGAACCCCGCTGATCGGTGGCGAAACCGCGGAACACCCCGGTGTCATGGAACCCGACGACTACGATATCGCTGGCGCAGCAACCGGCGTTGTTGACGCTGACATGTTGCTTGGGCCAGAACGCGTTGCTGACGGCGACGTGTTGATCGCTATGGCATCATCCGGCCTGCACTCCAACGGATACTCGCTGGTGCGTTCCGTTGTCGCGCGAACCGGGCTCGCGCTGGATGCCCACGTTGAAGAATTCGGTCGCACGCTCGGTGAAGAACTCCTAGAGCCCACGCGCCTGTACACCACGTTGTGTCTTGATCTGATTGGTCAGTTCGGCGTTGGAATGCTGGGTGAAGCTGGCGCTTCTTCGGCGGAGTCTGTGGCGGGTGCTGGCCTGACCGGCATTCACGCCCTGTCCCACGTGACCGGTGGCGGACTGGGAGCAAACCTCTCCCGTGTCCTCCCCAAGGGATCACTTGCGGACGTCGATCGCGGATCCTGGGTTGTCCCGCCGGTCTTCGACTGGGTGCGCCGTGGCGGATCCGTCAGCTGGGAAGGCATGGAAGACTCGCTCAACCTAGGCGTTGGCATGGTTGGTGTTGTTGGCGCTGAAAGTGCAGACGCTGTCATGGCTGCGACTAAGGCTACTGGCATTGATGCATGGGTTCTCGGCACCGTTCGTTCCGAAAAGAACGCTGATGACGAATCTGGCTTGACTGACGCTCGCATCATCTCTGGAACGAAGGGCGTGAACGCGGGAGCTGTTCGCCTGCACGGCCAGTACCGAATCGCTTGAGAAACTTCGTCGGAAGGTGATCGGAAGGCCAGAAGGTCCCGCTTCATCGAAAGTCGGAAGCCCTTTATTGGAAAGCTTCGCATCACCCCATACACCCTCCCATCACCTCATACAAAGAGTGCCGAAGCCCCACCCGGGGTTTCGGCACTCTTCTATTCACACGTGAAATGGGTACACGAAGACCAGCGTATGAGCTAGTCATCAACAAACCTCTTCAGTCAGCGTCGGCAATGCACCGTAGTGGCACTACGTGACACCGTGAGTTCAACGGAACGCATACGGGTGCGTCACTTGGACGGGTTGATCCAGAAGTCCTCGTCGAGCTCGGGAGATTCCTCCGCATCATCGGCGTCGGCAAAATCCGCGTATTTGGAGTAGAGGTCGTCTTCTTCGTCCTGCTTGTCCTCTGCGTCCTCGTAGTCGTACTCGTCGTAATGAGAGTGCTCAGAGGAAGCGAGCTCGCGCTGCAAAGCGTCGAGATCGGTATCAGGACTGAAATACTTCAGCTTGCGTGCGACTTTCGTCTGCTTGGCCTTTTGACGGCCGCGCCCCATGGCGTCGACCCCCTCCGCGTTGTTCGGGTCCGCGCGAGGCGGTGCCCTGGTTAATGAAAATGTGTCGTGGGAACATCATAGCGTTATTCGGGCGCAATGCTCACATGCGTCCATACCCACGGGCGCGCTTGGTTCCCCGGCGCTGCCGGCAAAAAGCCGGTTTTTCAACGAAATGATCGAATAAGAATCTGAAAATCAGTGCTTCTTACGAATGATGTTGAGAACGATCAGACCGACAACTGTGGCCGCTCCGGCCACCGCGATACCGACCTTCTTCAGGGCCTCGGGTTCGCCATCCTTGGCATCCTGAACGGTGATCTGAGCCTGAGTCTGGAAGTTGGCGAACTTTGCCTTCGCGGTTTCCTTCGTCTGATCCATGATGTACGACGGCTGAACACGACCGAAGAGCTCATCGACGGTGGCCGTCATTTCGGCGCGCGTAGTCGCCAAGTCGGCGAGAATCTGAGCTTCGGTGCGCTCGCTGGTTTCCTTGATGTCGCTCACTTGCCCAAGCCTTTCTTCAGCGCGTTGATGTCACGGGTGATGTGTTCCTTCGGATCCGGCTTGTCTGCCTGCGACTTCTTCAAGAACGAGGCACCAACAAGCGCCAAAATCAGCACGATCAGGAGCAGAATGCCGGTGGTGATGAGCGAGGCGGCCCACGCGGGAAGAGCGATTGCGATAGCGATCTCGACGGTGTGGAACACCCATCCGAGCAGGTAGAGCGCAAAAACGGCTGCAACCGCAAGCAGGACGCCACCGATGCCGATCCTCTTCACAAAGTTCTTAGCTTTGAGCTTGTTCAGCTCGATTTCGCCGTTGACCAGCGTCGTAATCTGCGAGGACAGGGTCGCAAACAGTTCCCCCATCGATGCGGGGCGAGCTTTTGCTGCCTTGGGTTCCTCGATCGGTTCGAGCGGAGTTGTCATCGGTGACGCTCGCTTCCTGAGTTCGTTTCTTGCGGTAGGTTCCGCGCTTTACTCCAGTTTCTCACGTTCTGCGCGCCCCTGCAGTCGTATGTGGTGACCGCGCAGATCGGAGCCTATTCCGGGATCACCGAACCGGGGAGCTCGTCCAAGATCTTGCGCGCTTTGTCGATGACTTCTGCCTGTTGGGGCGTGGGTGCGTTATGTCCCGTTCCGTTCGATGGATACGAGGCTTGGCCAGCATGTGAATGTGCGGCTTCGGCAAGGGCTTCTCGGCCGTTCGGCGATGCGAGCAAACGAATCGCTTGAGTGATCGGATCGGGTTCTTCATCCCGGCGGGGCAGATCGACCGGATGCGTTGAGTCGGCATCTTCGTCTGCTATCGGAGTGTCGTCTTCCTCCGGCGCATCCTCGCTTTCGTTGAGGGGTACAGACACATCGGCATCCGTTGAATCATCTTCGGGAGTAATCTCCAGATCGCCGGCTTCTTCAGCGTGCGAAGGAGTCCGAACAACCTCGCTGGTGAAAGGTGTCAGCCTCGTGAAACCGGAGTATCGCGGTTCCGCAACGGGCTCTTCAGAATCAGTGGCGTCTGCGTCATCTGTTTCCTCCTCGAGCTTCAGTTCTTCCGAATCGGGAAGTTCATCAGAAACAGTATTCGAATCCTCAGACTCAACGTCTTCGCTAAGCTCCGCAGAATCATCGCTCGTGTCCGTCTGAGCCTCTTCGGTGGCGTGATCCGTCAAAGGCCTCCACTGAATCGCAATCTGTACATCATGCTCACCATCAGCTAGCGGTTCGCTGTCCTGGGTCTGCGATGAAGAATCCTGATCCAGAGTGGAAGCCCCGGCCTCGTCCCCAGAAAGTGACATGGGCAGAGAAAACGAAACTGACGGAGAAGCCGACGTTGCCGAAACTGAAGTCGCAGGTAGAGCCGAAGGAATCGGACCTAAGTAGGTTGCGGGGTTATCAACATCCTCGCTCTGAGCCTGCTTAATCGCCTGAAGCGTCGGGTGAATAAGGTCCGCGCTCAACACCGAGTTGGCCAGCAGTACAGCACGTTTGCACGAGGCCGCGACCTGCGCATCAGCCGTCGCACAGATGACGGTCGCATCGAACTGCGTGAGACGGCTCAACAAGTCGATCGCCTCAAGCCTGAGCGGATCCGGAAGGAACGTCGGGTCATCCGCCAGAATAATGTCGCCACCAGCGATAACAGCCTGCGCCAGAAGAAGGGCGTACAGGTCAATTTTCTTCAACGAAGACGTCGGCGTATCCAACAGATCCTTCAACCCCAGAATCTGAGTAATCGAACGGAACGTCGACGCCCGCGCGCTCACCCCGGTCAGAGCAAGAGGAGCCACAAGGTTCTGGCGGACAGTCAACGACAGGTTCAACGGCGAAGACGCGGTAATCAGAGCAACCGAGGCGCTACGACCAGGCCGATTCGCGTGTCGGCTACGCACAAAAACGGCCCCAGAATCAGGCTGGGAAAACGACGCAATCACATCAAAAAGAGCCCGCGCACGCTTACCCGTCGGATCATAAATCGCGGTCAGTGAAGCCGAACGGAACCCCAAAGAAACACCGTTGAGCAGGCGAATCCCCTGATCAGACTTCGCCGTCACGTCACGCAAGAAGACGGTCACAGTTTCGCCTGGCCCTGGCGCATGATGAGACTTAGCGCTCTTGAACCAAGGTTTGCGACCGTGTACGTCGATGTCCTTTGTCATATCAGCATTGTCTCAGATTGAGGCACGTTGCCGTGCGTTTGTTGGATCAGCATGACCCCTATAGTGGGAGGCGCATACGAGCCCGAAGACGCGAATAGCCCTCGTTTCCTGCGATGCGTGAAGGAAACGCAACCAGTGACCTCGTGAATATGAAAACGGGAGCACCCAAACCCGATGAGCGCTCCCGCCTTCGCCAAACGTGGCTTAGCGAATACCTCCCCGAGCTGCCCTGCACGGTCCTCGACCCGGTCATGGTCGCGACCTCTGCCCCGTCGCGGAGCTCATCACCCCGAACCTCGCCGAGGCCACCGTCCTCCTCGAGTGCGAACGTGCGACCACCCTCGACGAGATGGCCGACCAGGCGAGGGCCCTGCGCGACCTCGGCGTGCGCCACGCCCTCGTCAAGGGCGGGCACCTCACGAAGGAGGCCACCGACGTGTTCGTCGACGAGTCGGGGACGCACCTCCTTCCGGGCCGGAATTAGGAAAGGTCCATCTTGTCATTCGGGACTTCGGTGCCTGTTCCCTCGAAAACCTCCGCTACTATCCTGGATGGCGAGCGCGTCGGCGCTCCTAGAAAGGACCAGTTCAAGGAGGAACAGATGAGCCACAGGATGATCCTCAACCAGACCGGATACTTCGGTCGAGGAGCCATCTCGAACATTCCCGCGGAGATCACCGCACGAGGCCTGAGCAAGGCCTTCATCGTGACGGATCCCGTCCTCGCCGACAACGGTACGGCCGCGCGGATCACCGATCTGCTCGACGGCGCAGGCATCGCCTGGCAGATCTTCTCCGACGTCGTTCCGAACCCTCCCATCGAGAAGGTCCAGGCGGGACTGAAGGTCTTCCGCGCGTCCGGTGCCGACATCCTCATCGGTCTGGGCGGAGGCTCCCCGCAGGACACCTGCAAGGCGATCTCCGTCATCGCGACGAATCCGGAATTCGAGGACGTTCTCTCCCTCGAGGGCCTCTCGCCGACGAAGAACCCCGGAGTCCCGATTATCGGCGTCCCGACGACCGCGGGCACCGCTTCCGAGACGACGATCAATTACGTCATCACCGATACGGCGAACAAGCGCAAGTTCGTCTGCGTCGATCCCCACGACATTCCGGTGATCGCGGTCGTCGACCCCGACCTCATGGACGGCATGCCGCGCTCCCTCAAAGTCGCGACGGGTCTCGATGCCCTTACTCACGCCATCGAGGGCTACATCACCCCCGGCGCGTGGGAACTCTCCGACGCGCTGTGCCTCAAGTCCATTCAGATGATCGCGAAGAACCTTCCGGCTGCGGCCGATGGCGACGAGGACGCGGTCGAGCAGATGGGATTGGCCGCCTACATCAATGGCATGGCCTACTCGAACGTCGGCCTAGGCCTCGTGCACGGCATGGCGCACCCGCTCGGCGGGCGCTACAATGCGCCCCACGGTCTCGCCAATGGGATCCTCCTCGCGCCGATCATGGCCTACAACGCCGAGTACACCGGTGAGAAGTACCGCGACATCGCCGAGGCATTCGGCGTCGCGAACGCCCAGACCATGCCCTTGGAGGAGGCGCGCGCGGCCGCCGTCGACGCGGTCTCCGCGCTCGTCGTCGGCCTGGGGAATCCGACGAGGATCTCCGAGATCGGCGTCGACGAGTCCGGCATCCAAGGACTCGCCGACGACGCCTTCTCGGACGTGTGCACTCCCGGCAACCCGCGTCCCGCGACTCGAGAGGACATCGAGGCCCTCTACCGTTCTCTGCTGTGAGCGCGAATCCTTCATTCGTCGTTCGATGAGCGGGCATCGGGCTCTGCGGGCCCGAAGAAGGGCGCATGGCGCGGGCGATTCCCCACGGGGAACCGCCCGCGCCATCGTGTTCGGACCTCGTTCTCGTCGACGAGGCGCCGGGGCGGGAGAGGACGCTCAGTCGCCCTTGCGCGCGCCCACGAGACCCGCGACGAGGGAGGAGACGAGCGCCGTGATGATCGCGCCCGCGACTGCCGTCCTCGAGGTCGCGAGGGCGTTCGTCGGTGCGTGATAAGCCAGCGGGGCCGTCGATGCAGTGATGCTCCAACGGCCC